>CAZJWY010000023.1:0-23687 GCA_964549545.1 uncultured Planctomycetaceae bacterium
ACCGCCGCACCGGCTCGACGTCTTCCACATCTAACCAGCGGGCCGGACATTTCTAAGGTGTGTACGGTAGTATATCTGGTGGCCATTTCCTAGACCCCAGTTTCCAAGAAAGTTGGGGCTGGGGAATGGGGGCTAGGGGCTGGAGCGAGGAGTTAGGGGCGAGAGGGTAGTGGCCAAGAGTTGGGGGTGACGCGCTAAGCCGCGAGGGGTTAGTTGCGCGGGGATAGTGGCCGGCGTTGGCGGATTGTGATCACGGTGAAGATCATCGTGTCACGGCTTGGAGCGTTTGGGGCTTCAACGTGAGACGTTGCTCATTTTCAACGCTGAAGTGACGAAGGCTGAATTCTGGCGAATCCAGCTACGACTCAATCCTCGTCCTCGAACTCGGGTTCGACTTCGGGCTCGGCATCGTCGTCGCTGACCTCGACTTCATCCGGCTCGAACTGGTCGGCGTCGCCGGGGAGTTCTTCGTCCCATTCTTCTTCGAAATCGTCGTCGAAGTCATCATCAAAGTCGTCTGCGTCAAAATCGTCGAATGGGTCGGTAGACATAACGTTCCCCCGCTTGAATTTCTACTTGGGCCTGCTGTATCTGAGAGGGTCGGCCGGAATGGCCGGGCGACCAGAATAATTGTCCCACAATCTTATGCAGAAAGGGGCGGGTTGGCGAGTCGTTGGGATTTGTGGTGGGGAAAAGCAGTGGGGGAACAGCGGGGATGAACCCCGCCGCTCGCTGGGCGGACTTTCCTTTGGGGGGCGGATTGGCGAAACTGGGGCCATGACAACTGCCAATTACACGCCGCTGGACGTGATTGCCGTGGGGGCCCACCCGGATGATGTGGAAATCGCCTGCGGTGGCACGCTCGCCACGCTGGTCGAGGCGGGCTACAAGGTCGGGATGATCGACCTGACGGACGGCGAGCCGACACCTCTCTCGCCGGGGCCGGATGTACGAATGGCCGAGGCCAAGGCGGCGGGCGAGGCGCTGGGCATTCATTTGCGGACGCTTTTACACTTGCCCAATCGGCGGCTGTTCGATTCGTTCGAGGCTCGCGTGAAACTGGCGATTGAGTTTCGCAAGCATCGCCCGAAACTCGTGATCGGATTGGGCGACCGCACTCCGATGGCATCACCGGACCATTACCAGGCGATGCAGATTACCGACGCGGCGGTGTTCTATTCGCGGCTGACGAAGTGGGACGACCAGTTCGATCATTTGCCGCCGCATATCATCGGCCGGCAGTTGTACTTCATGTTAGGGAACCCGCTGGCGAGCGCGCCGAGCCCGGGCGGGCAGATTGTCGTCGACATTAGTAACGCGCTTCCAAAGAAGCTGTCGGCGATCCGGTGCTACAAGACACAGTTCCCGCCAGAGAAGGAATCGTTGTTTGAGCGCGTGGATGCGGCGGATCGATATTTGGGACGGTCGGCCGGTGTTGTTGCTGCGGAGATGCTGATCAGTCCGCGGCCGATCGTCGTGAAGGACCTGATGCGGTCGCTATTTGAATGAACCGCGGATGAACGCAGATGCACGCGGATAGTTAATTAATCTGCGTTTATCTGCGTCCATCTGCGGATAAAATTATGCTTACTTGCGTTTGAGTTCGTCGCGGATTTCGCGGAGCAGCAGGACTTCTTCTGGCGGTGGTGGTGCGTCGGGCTGCAGGCCGAGGCTTAGTTTGGATTCGGCTTTGTTCATGGCTTTGACGAGCAGGAAGACGGCCCAGGCGATGATCAGGAACGAGATCACGTTGTTGATGAACGCGCCGTAGCCGATTTTGACCGGCGGCAGGTTGGCCATCGCGGGGATTTCCCAGACCTTGTCTCTGAAGTTGACGCCACTCGTGAGCGCGCCGATCGGGGGCATGATGACATCATCGACGAGTGATTTCACGACGGTGCCAAAGGCGCCGCCGATGATGATGCCGACAGCCATGTCCATGACGTTGCCGCGGAGGGCGAACTTCTTGAATTCGCTAATCATGCCCATGCGTTATTCCTTATTGGTTAGTGAAGAGGTGTCTCACGCAGAGGCGCAGAGGGCGCGGAGAGAACAAGACGTGAATGCAAAATGCAAAGTACTCAATGCAAAATTGGGACTTCTAGCTTGTCCGCTTCATTTTGCATTTTAATATTTTGCATTGATCATTTTCTCCCTCTGCGCCTCTGCGTGAGATCTTTTGAATTGTACTAATCGGTATTCACTTGCTGCGCCATTTGCGGAGCGCGGCTAGTGTGTTTTCCATGTCGGCGTGGAGTGGAGCTTCGAATGTTTGTTGTTGGCCGGTGGTTGGGTTCGTGAT
This sequence comes from uncultured Planctomycetaceae bacterium, assembly GCA_964549545.1. Taxonomy (GTDB): domain Bacteria; phylum Planctomycetota; class Planctomycetia; order Pirellulales; family Lacipirellulaceae; genus JABDGM01. The sequence goes on from CAZJWY010000023.1 coordinate 2,303, forward strand.
TGTTAGTTTGTGGGCGTGGAGGGCGTGCCTGGCCAGGATTAGTTTACCGTATTTGGTCTCGGTGTCGTGAGTGACCTGGCTGGCGGGGATTAAATCGAGTTCGGTGATCTTGGTGCGGCCGCCGCCGTAGAGTTTGTCGCATAGGACAGGATGGCGGATATGGGCCAGGTGAAGGCGAATTTGGTGGGTGCGGCCGGTGCGGGGCAGGGCTCGGACAAGCGCGTAGCCGGCGAATCGTTCGATCGTTTCAAATACCGTGACGGCGGGCCGGGCATTGGGATCTTCGCGGCGGATCGATTTCTTCTCGCGGTTGGTGGGGTGATCGCCGATGGGTTCATCGACCACGTCGCGATCGCGGTCGGGGACGCCGACGACGAGGGCGAGATACTCCTTCTTAACTTCGCGCGCTTTGAACTGGGCTGCGAGGGCATCGTGCGCCTGGTCGTTTTTGGCGACGACGATGACGCCGCTTGTTTCGCGGTCGAGCCGGTGGATGATTCCGGGGCGGGTGGGGCCGCCGCGGGTGCTGAGCTCGCCGAAGTGGTGGGCGAGGGCGCTGGCGAGAGTGCCTTCCCAATGCCCCTTGGCGGGATGCACGATCATGCCGGCTCGTTTGTCGACGACGACGATCGCATCGTCTTCATAAAGGATGTTAAGCGGAATGTTTTGCGGCTTGGGGCCCTCGCGTGGCGCGGCAACCTGGTCGACGACGATCACATTGCCCGGCTCGAGTCGGAGCGATGCTTTGCACGGGGCGTCGTCGACACGCACGTGGCCGGCGTCGATCGAGCGGCGCAACGTGGAGCGGCTGAACGTGGGAAGCTGCTCGGCGAGAAATACGTCCAGCCGGCGGCCGGCCTGATCGGGAGTGACCGTGAGACGCTGCGGCCAGGTTGGGAGATCATTGCTCACGGAACGGCTCGGCGGGAGCCTCGCCCTCCGTAGGATTATTTCTTTTCCGGCTGTGCGGGATCAGCGGGCTTTTCCGCTGCCGCTGGGTCGGCAGTCTCCTCAGCAGCCTTTTCGGCCGGCTTGGCTTCAGTCTTCTCAGCGTCTGCTGGAGGTGCGTCCTGGGCTGGCGGTGCGGCATCGTCGGCTGGCTTCTCGCCTTCTTTGTACCGATCCGGATCGTCCTTCTTCGCTTCGTCCTTAAGGCTCTTCAAGAATCGATCGAATTCTTCGTTGGCGGCCTTGGTATCTTCAGGTTTCGGCGCGGCCGCGGGGCCGGCAGCGGGCAGGTCCAGTTCGCCGGGTTTGAATTCGGGTGGACGGCCCGGTACACCCGGTCCCGCAGGCGTACTGGCAATTGGCAATTTAGCCGTTGCCAACCAAGCGTAGGTGTCTTGGGACTCCGGCTTGTTGAGCCGCTCGACTTGCGCCTTCGCGTACGGGACCATGGCACCGGTTACTTTTCCGTACTCTTCGCGGGCCTTGTCCAGTTTGTTCTGCAATTCATAGATGCGTGCCAGGCCAAGCCGCGCGCGGCCGAGCAGTTGTTGATCTTTTGACGACTGTAAGATGCTCTCATAGGCGCTGGTGGCGGCATTGAGTGTTTCGAGCGCTTTTGGGCGATCTGCGAGGAAGGTGCGCGTTGCAAGGTAGACCTGTGCATCGGCCCAAGTTACGTCGGCGATCTGCTGCATGGGCGTGCCGGCGTATTCCTGGGCCGTGCGATGAAGCTCGTCCAGGTTTGGCGGCGATGCGGTGATCGCCTGGTTGAATGTATCCCAGCTACTGCTTTTGCGGGCCGAGGACGCGCCAAGCAGGTACGACCCGATCAAGACGACAGCGACCGCCGCGAACAGCCAGCCGATGATCTGCCCGGCGTATGGCCGGTAGCGTTCGATAAAGAGCTCGAGCCGATGGGCAAGCGCGTTCGTTTCCAATTCGTGTCGGTGAGCAGATTTCATCGCTTACGCCTTCTTCAAACTAGCTAAGGACTTGTGTCGAATTCTGAAGTTTAGAAGGGCTGTAAGATAATCGTCAAGGGCGGCTGGCGATGGGCGAGATGTATCGGTAGGTTTGTAGATGCGCGACGCTAAGCCGCAAGCGGCTGGCGGTGCAATTTATTCGTGAAATGGATTTCTTATGGCTGCCGGTTTGAATGCTCCGCAACTTGAGGCGGTAAAGACGGTGAAGGGGCCGCTCCTGGTCCTGGCGGGCGCTGGGACGGGAAAAACTCGCGTCGTGACCTATCGCATCGCCGAGCTGATCCGCCGGGGGACGAAACCGGAGCGGATTCTGGCGGTCACGTTCACGAAGAAGGCGGCAGGCGAGATGCAGGAGCGGGCCGGGGCACTGCTAAACCGCAAGCGTGGGGCGGGGCCGCGTGGCAGAAGTTCCAAGAAGGATGCGCCGACCGGCCCCGAGATTTCGACGTTTCACTCGCTCTGTGTGCGGATTCTGCGGCGGCACATCAAGCAACTCGGGTATCCCGAAAAGTTTTCGATTTGCGACCGCAACGAACAAGAGAGCCAGGCTCGCACGGCGCTTCGCGAGCTGCGAGCGCCGAGCGCAGCATTGGCCCCCGGCGATTTACTGGCGATCGTGAGTCGGTGGAAGTCGGGCTCGGTGCGGCCTGCCGAGGCGGCTCAAATCGCACAGTCAGAACGCGATATTCTGGCGGCTGCCGCGTATCGTCGTTATCAGGACAATCTGAAGCGGGTCGGCACGGTCGACTTCGACGACCTGCTGCTGCTTACCGAAGAGGTGTTATCGAAACATCCGGCCGTGCTCCGCGAAGAAGCCCGGCGGTTTGATCATGTGCTGATCGACGAGTACCAGGACACGAATCGAAGCCAGTACCAGATCGTGCGAGCGCTCGCCTCGGGGCATCGCAATTTATGCGTCGTGGGTGATGATGACCAATCGATCTACGGCTGGCGCGGCGCGGAGGTGACTCACATTCTTCGTTTTGCCAAGGACTGGCCTGATGCAAAAATCGTGCGCCTGGAAGACAACTATCGGTCGACCGAGGCGATCATTGCCTATGCGAATACGCTTATTGCGTTCAACCGCGAGCGTCACAAGAAAGTGCTGAAAGCCGCCAAAGAGGGCGGTATGCGGCCGACGATCATGCAATGTCAGGACGAAACGCAGGAAGCCGAGCGGGTCGTTGCTGACATTCGCCGGTTGCTCGATACCAAGTTCGTGCAGCCACGCGATATTGCGATTCTGTGCCGCACGAACGAGCAGCCGCGGTCATTTGAAACGGAATTGCGCCGGGCCAACGTGCCTTACGTATTGATTGGCGGAATGTCGTTTTTCGACCGCAAAGAGGTTCGCGACATCCTTTCTTATTTGAAGGTGATCGACAATCCGCACGATGAACCCTCGCTGATGCGGATTATCAATCAGCCGCCGCGCGGCATCGGCAACGCGGTCCAGAAGCGACTGTACGAAGAAGCGACAGCGCGTGGCAAGTTCTTGTGGGATGTATTGCCGGATGCGCTCGTGATCGATGGAGTCGATGCGAAGACAGCCCAGGCGGTCGGCGAGTTTCGTCGCTTGATCGAGGAGTTTCGCAACGAATCGACAACGACGACGGTTGCGAAGATCATTGGGCTGGTGCTGGAAAAGACAGCCTACCGCGATTCTCTGACGAAGCTTTATCCCGATCCGGCCGAGCGTGAAACACGAATGGCCTCGCTGGAAGAAATTATCAACGCGGCAGCGAGCTACGATAAGAAGCGGCGGGCGAAGTCGGAAAGTCTCTCCGGCTTCTTGGACGACATCATGCTGAACGAGCGCGAGGATGGCGACGAGAAAGAGTCGCAGCTATCGCGCAACTCAGTCGCATTGATGACGCTGCACAGCGCCAAGGGGTTGGAGTTTCCACATGTCTATCTCGTCGGCATGGAGGAGAACATTCTGCCTCACAAGCGATCGGTCGAAGCGGAGAACGATGCTGCGATCGATGAGGAGCGGCGGCTGTGCTACGTGGGCGTCACCCGAGCCCGCGAGTATCTCACCCTGTCATTTGCCCTCACTCGGCGCAAGTGGGGGAAGCCGCAGAAGACGATTCCGAGCCGCTTCCTCTATGAAATGACAGGGCAGGCGCAGAACTTCCCGCCGGATAAGGAACCGGAAAAAAAGCCGAAACGCCGCGGGCGGGCCCGGGCAAGAAAGTAAAGGGCCCTTTCGCCGATCCAGCCCCTAGTCCCCAGCCCCCAGATCCTTCACCTAATCGTCCACTTCCCAAATTCCTCGACCTGAGAAGTGCTAGCACTGATTTCCCCGCAAGCTGAAGTTGGAGGAATCTCACGGACGGGTTAGACTTTTGCTCTTCCCGTAGGTTCCCGCTCGTAGGCGAGTCTTCCCGCGACTCGAATTTGGCAGTTTCGGAGAAGCTGTCCTACGGCCAAGCAAGGAGGCGATCGATGACCCAGCCGCTCCGCCTGGTGCATGCCAGCGATTTTCATTTGGAGCGCCCGCTGTACGGACTCGCGGAGATTCCCGATCATCTGCGCGAACTACTGATCGAAGCGCCCTATCATGCGGCCGAGCAGGTGTTCGAGACCGCGCTTGCGGAAGATGTAGACGCAGTCGTCCTCTCGGGCGATGTGTTGCACGTCGATCACGCAGGCCCTCCCGCCATCGTGCTGCTACTCGATCAGTTTGCACGGCTCGGCGAACGCAATATTCCCATCTACTGGGCCGGCGGCATGGTCGATGCGCCGGATACCTGGCCGCGCAGCGTTTCGCTGCCGAAGAATGTGCATGTGTTTCCGGTGGGACATGTCGAGTCGTTTGATCTGACACGCGGCGGAGAAACCATTGCTCGTGTGCAGGGTACAAGCTGTCGTGAAGATGGCGCGATCGATTGCAAGGGATTTCATCGCGATGCACACGGTTTGTTCACGATCGGTGTGGCGCATGGTACGAGCGATTCGGCTGGCCACGAGGGAGATCGCGTTCACTATATGGCACTCGGCGGTCGCCACCAGCAGCAAACGGTCGACATGGAGCCTGGCGTGGCCCATTACTGCGGCACGCCCCAGGGACGTGGCCCCAGCGAAGTCGGGCCTCACGGATGCACGGTCGTCACCGTGGACGACACGTTCAAAGCCAAAACCAAGTTCGTCGCCACCGATACGGTCCGCTGGATCGAGCAGTCGATGGAAGTCACGGCCACCACGAAAGAAGAGCAGTTGCGTGACCGGATGGTCGAACGCTTGGAAAAGCTCCAGGCCCAGCACCCGGGCATCGATTTGCTGGTGCGGTGGAATATTCGCGGCACGGGACCACTCGTAAACCGATTGCGGCCCAACAGCCTGGCCGACGAGTTGCTGGTCGACCTGCGCCGCAAGTTCGGCGAGCGCCCACCGTACCTGTGGAGCGCATCGATCACCTGCGAATCGCCGCTGAGTGTGCCGGCCGAGTGGTATGACCAGGAAACGTGCCTCGGGGATTTTCTACGTGTTGTGCGTGATTTCGAAACGCACGAGTCGTCGTTCGACCTGCAACAGTTTCTGCCGGACAACGTGCGGGACGAGTTTTTGGAAAGCGTCGCGACCGTGGGGACCGCAGAGCGGGTCGAGCTGCTTTGCCGTGCGTCGAAGTTGGGAGTCGACCTGCTGACGTTGCCTTTGGAAGAGGGCGATCTTCGTGCGAGTGAATAAGGTGGGCGCCGCCCGCCACATTGGTTTCGAGTTACCATGAAAATTACCGACCTGAAAATCGACGGCTTCGGCGTGTGGAAGGATCTCACGCTGCGCGGGTTATCCTCCGAGCTAACGGTCTTCTACGGACCGAACGAAGCCGGCAAGTCGACGTTGATGCAGTTCATGCGGTCGATCTTGTATGGCGTGACGCCGACTCGCCGCGAACGCTACCTGCCGCCGGTGAATGGTGGGCGACCGGGCGGCTGGCTCAAAGTCGACACCGACAACGGCCTGCTGACGATCAACCGCTACGCCGATCGCGGCCCGACGGATGTCGGCAAGGTCACGATCATCACGGCCGATGGCGAAGAGCAGGGCGATCGGTTGCTACGCGAGTCGCTTGAGCATGTCGACGAGCCGACCTACCTCAATATCTTCGCGGTGGGCCTACGCGAAGTGCAGGAACTCGGCTCGCTGAGTGACACGGCCGCGGCGCAGTGGCTGTACCGTTTGACTTCCGGCCTGGATCGCATCTCGCTGTACGATGTGATCCACATGCTCGAAGGCACGCGTCTGCGTTTGCTCAACACGTGGGAAGAGAAGTCTGAGCTGCGCACGCTGATCTCGCGCCGCGAGCAGCTTAGCGGCGAGCTGGACGAACTGGTCACTAAGGGGCGGCGCTGGACTCAATCTGCGGTGAAGCTGCGCGAGCTGGCCGAGGAAGTGGAGGCCCGCCAGGCGGAGGCGAAAGCGATTGCGGCCCGTGCCCGTCGGCTGGAAGTCGCCATCAGCATCAAGCCGCTGTGGATCAAGCGAGCGAAGATCGACGACCAGTTGGAGCGATTCGCCAATTTGCGTCCGCTCGAAGAAGGCACGATCGCCACGCTCGATGATTTCAACAGCCGGATCGAAGATCATGAGCGGCAACGCGATATCCTCAAGGGCCAGCGCCGTCAGCTTCACGAGGAATCCAAACGCCTGGGCATCAACGATGTATTGGTCCGCAACGGCCAACGCGTCGAGGCGCTGCTTGAGCAACAGGATTGGCTGCAGGCAGTGCAGCGACTATCCACCGAATTGGCCGACGAGGTCAAGCAACTCGAAGCCCGGCTGGCGAGCGAGAACGAACGACTCAGCCACGAATGGACCGGCGCCGGGAAGGTTCCTCCACGCATTACGTCCGACATCGTTCAACAACTTGCTCCCCAAATCCGCGCGATCGAAGCCACCGAGCAAATGGTCGAAACGACCAAGCACGAGCTCGATATCCACCGTAGCGGGCATGATGAATACAGCTCGCAGATCGAAACAGCGCTCACGAACGGAGAGAAGCAGGGGCTTCCGAAAAACGTTCAAGCCGCCGGAGACCTCGTAGCGCGGCTGCGTCGCCGACAATCGCTCGAGCAGAAAATCGAGACGGCTCGAAACCAGGTCGAAGAGCTCCAGGCTCAGGTACACGACTTGGTCGACGATCAGGTCATTTCGCTCGAACTATTCATGTTCTTGGGCTCCTGTTTTGTGCTGGGAGTCGTTGCCCTGGCCGCCTGGTGGTTTTTGCCGGCGAGCGTTTTTGGCAAATACGGCGGTTGGTTCGCGCTGGCTGGCATCGGCGGCTCGACGGTTTCGTTCCTCGTTAAGTTCTTGGCGGAATCGTCGGCTTACGACCGATTCGACGCATGCCAGTACGAAATTGAGAAAGCGCTTGCCGATCTCGATGATGCAGAAGAGGAACAAGCAGCGCTCGACCACGAACTTTCGATGCACGGCGGCTCGGCGGCGATCCGCTTGCAGCACGCCGAGCGGCACTTGGCTGAGCTCGAACGGATCATCCCCGTGGAAAGCCAGCTTCAGGAGGTTGCCCAGGAAATCGGCACTGCCGAAAAGCGTCACAAGCTGGCCGTGGAAAAGCATGCTGCTGCACTATCGAACTGGAAGTCACGGCTCAAGGCCTTCGGGCTACCGGAAAGTATTTCGCCAGCCAATCTCGCGGCTATGGCCAGTCAAAGCGAGCGATTGGCCGAGTTGGAAGCCAAAATCGAAAACCGCCGCGATGACCAACAGCGTCGCGAGCGCGAATACTCGATCGTTTCGCAACGAATCATCGTACTGGCCGACGAAACGACGCTCCGCCGCGAGAAGGTCACACCGCTCGAGCAATTGGATCACTTGCGTCTCGAATTGGAGCGACATCGTCAGCGTGTGGAGCAGCGGATCGAAATTCGCAAGCGCGGCAAAGCCTTGCGGATCGAATCGATCAAGCATGGTCAAGCGGGCTTGGGGTATCGCCGCCGTCGCGAAGCGTTGTTCCAATCCTGCGGTGTGGCCGACGAACAAGAGCTGCGGCAACTGGCCGCCAAGCTGGATGAGGCCCTCGACTTGCGAAACAAACGGGCTGCCGTCACCCGCGAGATCGCAGCCGCTATTGGCAAGCATGGCACCGAAACCGACTTTGCACCGCTGTTGGCCGAGGACCAGATCGGCCGGCTAGAACACGATTGGGAAGCACTCTCGACGCAATCTGAGGAACTAGACCGTGGTCTGAAAGACGCTCTCCAGCGCCGCGGCGCGATGGTGGAGCAGCAACGCACTGCGGCCGCCGATCAGTCGCTGGCGATCAAGCAGATCGAGTTGGACGTTGTCGAGCAGCAGATCCAAAAAGCCATTGGCGCTTGGCGCGAGCGGGCCGCGGTCAGCTCGTTCCTGGAAAAGATTCGGGCCGAGTACGAGCAGAATCGGCAACCAGAAACGCTCCGCGAAGCCTCGGAGTACATGAAGCAGCTTACGAGCGGCAAGTACACTCGAATTTGGACGCCGCTGGCCCACGACATTCTGTTCGTCGACAACGCCGACGGCCAGTCGCTCCCCGTGCAGGTACTCAGCCGTGGCACGCGCGAGCAGTTGTTTGTTAGTCTGCGCCTGGCGCTTGTGTCTGCCTACGCACGGCGTGGCATTCATCTGCCGATGATCCTCGACGACGTGTTCGTCAACTACGACGCTGGCCGTACACGAACCGCCTGTTCGGTGCTGCGTGAATTCGCCAAGCAGGGACACCAACTGCTGGTGTTCACTTGCCACGAGCATGTTTGGCGAATGTTCCAGGAGATCAAAGTCGACTGCCGGCGCATTCCCGTTCGCAGTGGTGGAGTGGTCGAGGAAACCATCGCGGAACCGGAGCCCGAGCCAGTTCCCGAGCCCGAGCCAGATCCAGTGGTCGTTGTCGTCGAACAGCCCGAACCAGTAGTGGCTCTGGAGCCCGAGCCGGTTGCGGTCGTGCCCGAGCCAGTGGTGGTCGTCAAGAAGAAGGTCAAGCGGCCAGTGGTCGAGGTGCCGCCCAAGCCCGAGGTCGTCGTCGAGGAATTCATTCCACCCCCGCCGCCCGCGGCACTGGAGATTGAGTATTGGTGGGAATCACCCCACCAGCGCAACTCAAACGGCGTCAACCACGATCACCATGACTCGATCGAAACCGACTGGCTGCCTGGTGCCGAAGTCGAACAGCGCCATTGGTAATAATCTGCAAGTCCAAGTCGTTACAGCAAGTCCCTGAAGCACGCCTATTGATACCTGCGCAACAAATGACCTCGGGACAGGGGTGCCATGCCCACGGCTTTGCGTGAGCATGCCGAAATACTGCCAAAACATGGCCACTCCGAGCAGTGGCCATGGCACCCAAGGGCTCATTCACTGCGCAGTTACCAATAAAAGCCGCCAACAGCCGGTGAGCCACGCTCACCGGATCCCGGTCCGCGTGGCGGTCCGGCTATATCCCGCACGCCAACTTGCGTGCCCGCTCCAGAATCTTGCGAAACCGCTCGACAATCTGCCCTCGATCGTCGAACTGCCGCTTATCCACATAGATCCACCGCAGCCAGTTGAGCCCCGCCAACACCGTGCTGCTCCGATCAATCGCCCGAACGGCCTGACTCTCAAGCACGCTCAGTGGTCGCACTTTCACATAAGCGGCCAATCCCGTTTGCCAACCTTCCTCATCATCACCGACCAGGCTGCCAAGCAGCCGGGCTACATCGGTTGCTGGCGTATCGATATTCATGGCTCCGAAGTCGATGATCCCAGTCACTTCATCTCCGGTGAACAACACATGATCATGCCAGATGTCGCGAATACAGGGCTGTACCGGAAGCGTGGCACTGGCTAACGGCGCGAGCCGATCGATCTCGCTTGGCAGCACGGTGGGCAGCAGCGTCAGAAACTGGTGAGCCATGGGGGCCAGGTCTGGCCAGGCACTGCCTGTTGTTGCCTGGGCTAAATCGGCTGTTCCCCGATGAGCTAGTTCTCGCAATCGCGATAAACGGCGGGTTACCGCAGGCACCGCGTCAGACACCTGCGGCAAAGCCACCATTGGAAAGTCGGCCACCGCGACATGAAATCGCGCCAGCGCTGTCAGCGCGGCGACCAGTTTGCGATTGCTGGGAAAAGTCTCGTAATCAGCTACCCCCGGCATCCAGGGAGTAAGTTCCCAGAGGTGCCCTTCGAAGGGGATAAACGACCGGCCGGTCGTTGTGCGAATCGGCGACGGCACGAACGGTATCCCACGCGATGTCGCATGAAACAACGCCTCGTGGATGAAGCGCAACTGATCGGCCGGCGGATGTTCCTCGGGCCAACGCCGGAGTACCAGCTTTCCAGCCGGAGCGTCCAGTTGCCAGAATTGCGCACCGCTCATTCCACCGGCCGCGCCGAGCGGTTCGGCCTGGTCGGACTGGAAATTCGCCGGGTATTGGCGAACGATTGTATGGATGTCGCGTAGGAAAATCACAAGCCTACTGGCCGACTTGGCCGGTGAGATGGATTTTTAGGGCACAGGACGCGCAAAATATAGAGTATATTCGCGTGGGTTATTCTACACCCATGGGCCCTCGTTCCAACCAGCTTTCCTGTCTCTTCGCGGCCGAAAGTTTACGTCTGCAAGGTATTTAACATGCGTTTCCACACCCGTTTGATGGTTCCCGCCCTCGCCTCCCTACTCGCTCTGCAGTTGGTCATTGTGCAGACGCCGCCGACCGCACGAGCGGAAGATTCGGAATCGGCGTTAAAGGCCGCGGAAGCGGACGGCAAGTCCGATTCCAAAGACGCCAAGGCAGAGGAAGCCAAAGAAACGGTCAACTCCGATTCCGGCGGCGCTAAGAAAGACGAAGACACATCCTCGAAGAGCACTGCTAAGCCAGCCAGCGAAGGCACGGGCGACAAGCCGAAGCCAAAGTATCCGCCGTTTGCTGAATTGATGAAGGACGCTACGAAGCTCGAAGGCCTCATCAACCTCTATCGCAAAGATGACCAACTCTTCGCCGAGATCGGGCCACGTCAACTCGATCGCGATTATATCACACTGATGACCATCGCCCGCGGCATCGGCCAGGCGCCGCTCTTGGGCGGCTTTAGTTGGGGCTTTGGTGACGATGCTGTTTGGCAGTTCCGCAAGGCTGGCGAGTCGATTCAACTCGTTCGTCGTAACGTGCGGTTTACCGCCGAACGAGGTAGCCCCACCGAGCGGGCCGTCAAAGTTGCCTATACCGATAGCGTATTGTTCAGCTTGCCGATTCGCACTGTCTCGCCACAGGGCGGGTTCATCGTCGATCTCACTCCGGTATTCATGAGCGATTTGCCGCAGATCGGTCTGGTCATGCCTGGCTTCGGGTTCTCCCCTGGCAAGTCGACCTGGAGTGAAATCGAACCGCATCCGAAGAATGTCGAGCTGACCGTCGCCGCCACGTACGCTTCGAGCGGAATGAGCAATATCGAATCAGTTCCCGATTCTCGTGGCATTACCGTCAATATCCACTATTCGATCAGCGAACTCCCCGTGACATCCTACAAGCCACGTGTGGCCGATGATCGCGTCGGCTACTTCCTCACGGCCCTCAAGGATTTTTCCAAGAAAGAAACCGATGATGATCGGTTTGTTCGCTACATCAATCGTTGGAACCTGGAAAAGGCCGATCCAGGCGCCGAAATGTCGACTCCGAAAGAGACGATCATCTTCTGGCTCGATAAGACGATTCCGTTCAAGTATCGCAAGCCGATCCGAGACGGCATCCTCGAATGGAACAAGGCCTTTGCCAAGGCCGGCTTCTACGACGCCATCGAGGTTCGTCAGCAGCCCGACGATGCGACCTGGGAGCCAGGCGACATCCGTTACAACACGTTCCAATGGATCACCTCTGGCGCCGGCTTCGCCATGGGCCCCTCGCGCGTGAACCCGACCACGGGTCAGATCCTCGACGCCGACATCATCTTCGATGCCGACTTTCTCCAATTTTGGAAGCAAGAATACGAAACGTTTACACCCTCGGCGGTTGCTCTCTTAACCGGCGGCCCAATCGATCTGAAAGAGTATAAAGACGAATTGCGGCGGATGCCGGCCTACATGCAGGATTCGCACAGCGCCCGCTGCTCGTGCAACATGCTCAACGGCATGTCGCGCCAGTTCGCGCTAGGGTCGGCCGTCATGGCCACGCGCAAACGCAGCGACGCCGAAATGGAAAAGCTCATCATGCAAGGCCTCAAAGAAGTGGCCATGCACGAGGTGGGCCACACGTTGGGCCTCGCCCATAATTTCAAAGCCAGCACACTCTACTCGCTGGCCGAATTGAACGACCCCGAGAAGACCAAGGACACCGGCCTTGGCGCCTCGGTCATGGATTACAACCCTGTGAACATCATGCCCGAAGGCGCTAAGCAGGGCGACTTCTACTCGACGACCATTGGTCCTTATGACATGTGGGCGATCGAATACGGCTACAAAGTTTTAAAAGGCGGATCACCAGACGCCGAGCGAGCCGAGCTGAAGAAAATCGCCGCCCGTAGCGGCGAGCCCGGCCTGGGCTTTGCCTCGGATGAAGATGCCCGCGGTATCGATCCAGACCCGCACAGCGTGCGGTTCGATATGAGCAACGACTTGGTCGACTATGCCAAGACGCAAGCCAAGCTCGTATCCGAAAGTCTGCCACGTGTCGTCGAAGACATGACGAAAGAAGGCGACGGCTTCCAACGGGCGCGACGCGCGTTCAGCATTTTGTTGGCCCGCCACGGCGAGGCGATGTTCTCCGCTTCGCGCTACGTGGGTGGTCTGTATGTAAGCCGTAGCCACAAGGGCGATGCCAAGGCCACCAAGCCGCTCGAAGTAGTTCCCGCGGCTCGCCAGCGTGAAGCACTCTCACTCCTCGAAGAGCAGGTGTTCAGCGACAAGCCGTTCAACTTCCCGCCCGAGCTTTACGGCCAGCTTGCTGCCTCCCACTGGGATCACTGGGGCACGCAAGTCGTCGACCGCGGCGACTACCCGGCCCACGATGTGATTCTGATGTGGCAAGACCGGATCGTGAGCCGCTTGATGTCGCCGCTCACGCTCTCGCGGCTCCATGATAGTGAGCTGAAGGTTGCCGTTGATGCCGATGCCTTGACCACGGCCGAGCTGCTCGATCGCCTCACCAAGGCCGTCTACTCGGAAGTCGATACCGTGAAGGAAGGTGAATTCACCAACCGCAAGCCGGCGATCTCAAGCATCCGCCGCAACTTGCAGCGTGCCTATCTGCAACGGCTATCGCGGCTGGCGCTAGGAGAAACCGGGGCGCCGGACGATTGCCAGACGGTCGCGTACTCGCAACTCAACAAGCTGAAGACGCGCATCGACTCGATGCTGAACGGCCAGGCCAAGTTGGACAACTATACGCAGGACCACCTGCAAGAGACATCCGCTCGGATCGCCAAGGTGGTTGATGCCAAGATGTTCACGTCGCCGTAGTATGAATCTTTCCAATGCGTATCCAATAGCCGGTGAGCCATGCTCACCGGGGAGCCGGACCCCATTGCAGTTTCGCCAGAGCGTGATCACGTAAAAGCGAATGCGCCTAAGCGTGCAAAAAGCCTCTCGCAAGAGAAGAGATAAAGAGCCTACTTGCGTCGCATTCCCAAGTTGGGGTGTCGACTGTGGTGCCGCACGATGATGATGCGGACGGATTCGCCATTGAGAATGCGATAATAAATTCCGTACGGAAAACGCTCCAGTATGTAGCGATGGATTCCTGATCGCACTTGTTCGAATAGGGTTGGCGTTGCCAAGATCGCATCGATTCCAACCGCAAGCTCAGTCAGAAAATCAGCAGCAAGTTCTGTCTGAATGCTGGCGTAGTATTCAACTATCGCAAGGACTTCACCACGCGCCAGTTCATGATATTGAAGATTCACTGTCCCAGAAGCTTTCGAGCGTCGCGCATAACTTCGTCATGCGTGTAGGTTTTTGCTGTTCCTTGTGAGATTTCCTTGTCACGACGTTCGATTTCAGCAAAAAGCTCTTCATCTTCATCAATCTGTCCGTCTAGGCTCACCCAGAGACGGTGCGCGAGTTCCACGCGATCATCTACTGGCAGCGCTAATATTTGGGTCATCAGGCTATCGAGATTCGGCGACACGGGCGCGTCCCTCCAGGCAGGACAAAAGAGATATTTACCTCGATTATAGTGCGACCGCAGAAGCCTGTCAGCATAAGTAGGTTTTGATTAGAATTCAGCTACCGCCTCAGTCTGCTGAGGATCCGAAAGACGTTGCGGTATCAGGCGCGTTTACTATGAAAATGATTATTGCGGTGATTCAACCGACCAAGCTCGATGCAGTGCAGCAGGCGCTGTCGCGACTCGACGTGACGCGAATGACCGTTGGCGACGCCATGGGCTATGCCCGCCAGCGGGGACAACTGGAAACCTACCGCGGCCACGAATACAAAACCAACCTGTTGCGAAAAGTTGCTCTGGAAATCGCCGTGAACGACGACTTCGTTGATCGCACCGTCCAATGCTTGGAGGAAGTTGCCCGCACGAGCGCCGAAGGCCACATCGGCGACGGAAAAATCTTCGTCGTGCCGATGGAAGAGGCCATCCAGATTAGCGACGGCTACCGAGGCAAAGGCGCAATCTAAAGCAAGTGACCAAGCAATGTGTCCGTGGCAGGCACTCCAGCGCCATACGACACAAGTGATTAGCGGCGGCGGCAACGCCGCATCTCTCGCCAAAAAACTTTACCCCACCCTTCATGCCCATCATCCTGCTTTCCGGCGACCTAACCGTTCGCTCTAGAGTCGAAGGCGCTGCCTTGCGGTTGAGCCAAGCCTTCCACGGCGCATTCAGCGAAGCGCAAGCCGTCGAATACTGCACCAGCGATGATGCCACCACGCTGGTCATTGATCTCTCGATGTCGTCGCTCGATGTGGCCGCGCTAGTCAACTCGCTGAATGACCAAAACAGAAGCCAAACACGCATCATTGCGTTCGGCCCGCATGTCCACGAAGCACGTCTCGCCGCAGCCCAGGCAGCAGGCTGCGACCTGGTGGTCAGCCGCGGGCAATTCTTCTCGCAGCTCGAAGCGATATTGAGCGGATAGCACTTATCCCTGCGGCGGCACGCCATCCCCCGGCACTGCCGCCTCGCGCGGGTCTACCTCCGGCACTCCGGTCGCCGGATCGTCAACCAAGCGAGGCATTCCGTACTCTTCCGCCTGATCGACAAACACTTCGCCCGTTTGCACCCCATCAATGTCACGCCGCAACAGCAGATAAATCCCCACAGCCGCGACCCATAAAAATCCCGCTTCGTACCCCGCGACCAACAGCGCGACAATGCCCTTCCAAAAACCAATGACTTTCTTTGTCCCCGCGAGCAAGCCGTTCATCTCTTCTTGCTCGGTCGGTTCAGGAGAGGGGATCGAGATATCCATCGATGTATCGGCCCCCGGCTTCAAGTCGATTTTGGGCGCTTGAATCGACGGAGGGTCGGGAGCAACGACGCTGCGCATCGTCTTGTTGTCCAACCCCCAATCGATCGACCAATTGCCCAGTCCGATGGCCGACGATGCGAACAGCTTGACCACGAACATGCTTGCTATCGCCAGGAAGAGCGAAAAAATCGCGTACCATAGCAATCGCCACGGCCGATGGTAAACATATGCGTAGCTCCGGCTCAGCGCGTCGAACGCATCGGTTCCTTCGACGCTCACCGTCGCCCACATCAGCGGCCAACCGATGAGCGCGCCGATCAACAGCACCGCCATCATCAGGCCCAGCAGAATGACAAATGGCCACGCAATCGCTGCGAGGAATGCCAGGGCGTCGACTCGCATCAGCAAACCAACTACCACCAACTGAATGGCGAATACCCCCGCCCCCGCCAATGCCACCAGCGGCGGCAAGCTGTACGAAGGCCATTTCGACAGCGCATGTTTCAGCGCCGCAATCAGTCCTGGCGCTTCATCGCGCGTAAACTTCAGCGCCGCAATGCGCGTAATTGCCCCGCCGAACAGCCCCCAGATCAATAGCTCCCAGATGCCGCAAAGCAATAAAAATAAAAACCCAATCGGCGTCAGCTTCGAATCAAACATCGAGACAAACGGGCGGCTGAAGTAGGTCCAAATCATCACTGGACCTTGAACCAACCACTCGCGGGCCGAGTCGAACACCTCGCTGGCGCTGCGGGCCGATGTATCGAGCCAGGCGAAATCCGACTTCGCCTGAACCGCGTTCGCCCAAAGTTTCAGGTTCGTGCTTTGCCGCCAGCCGGCGATCACCGGGTCGGTGCTGTTGTGAAAAGCCTCGGCCAAGAGCGCCCAGCCAATGCTAGTCATTACCAGCCCCGCGGCCCCCAGCACCAGCACCCGCGCCATCAGCGCAATGCGGACCGACCGCAACAACATCAACCAAGGGAGCAACTCGCTCCAAACAACGTCTCGCACCTTCGTATGTGAATCAGCCATGGGGGCCCTGAATGGGGTTCAGAAATCTCGCCAGTCCGTTCGGACGCGTCGATTATAAGCCCTGGGCCGTCCAATGCTAGCTGGCGAGTCCGCCGCTTGGGGCACGAACAGGGGGCGCGCGGGCACTTACTCTCTGTCGTCAGTCATCTCGTCGCCATGGACGCCAGTCTGCGTTTCGGGCACTTCATCCGCCTCGGGATCGGCCACCACTGGCATCGAATACGTTTCGCCTAGCCAGCGGCCCAGGTCGATCGTGCGACACCGGTCGCTGCAAAAGGGCAGGGTGGTTGACGTCGCCGCGTCAAACTCGGTTTTGCAAATCGGGCACCGCATAGCAGATCAGAACGCCTTTCCCCCGCACCATACCATCCAATTGTACAGCCAAGGCTGCACCCATGGATTCCAGGTCGGGTAACTGGCCGATAGCGCGGAAAACGATAGCAGGACAGCCGCGAAGACTTGTCCTGCGGTCGATCGAGCCAATCGATCGGCTGCCGGGATCATCATCACGATCCACAACGGAATGAACCAGAACATCCAGCGAAACCCGCTCGTCATTCCGCCGTAGTTGCGATCATCCTGCGGTCGCAAACCAATATAGAATACTAGGCAGACCAAGGTCATCCCCGCAATGCCGAGCGCCAATTCGCGGCGCACTGCATCGGGCGACCGCAGCCACATCCACGTCCCCGCGATGCTGAGCAACCAAATCGGCGTGAGCGAAAAAATACCGTGGTGCCCAACCAGCACGTTGATCGCGTACGTCCACTGGCTTGGCTCTCCTTTGTCGATTCCTTGGCGATCCTGCCAGTAGCTTTTGATCTCGCGCCCATTGATCGTGTAGGTATATTTGTACCAATGATCGTCCGGATCGGTTTCGCTCCGGTGCATGTACGGTGGTCGCAGGCTTTCGTGCGCGATCCAATTCGTCGCAAAAAATGCGACCACGACAACCGCCGCTCCCGGCACGAATGCCAGTAGCGTTTGGCGTGGCGCGTACCAAAGCAGCAGCGCGCCGACCCCGGCCAGCAAGACGAGCGCCGGCAATTCATCGGCTGCGGTGAGGGCCGAGGCCAGGCCGGCAATCGCGAAGTACCGCAGCCGTCGCTCGCCGTCGGCAAGGATGCGGACCGTGGCATAAAGCGCGATGGTAGTGGTCACAGCCGCGACCGTGTGATTGTTGAGCACCACGGCGAACGTGTTGAGCATCGTGCCTAGCGTGGCCGCGCACACGACGAAAATTCTCCCCCAGTCGGTCGTGCCATACCGCTCGACCAATCGCGCCAGCAGCACGAACATCAGCGCCATCGGCAGGATATTTACCGTCATCAGCATCGCCCGGCCGATCTCGTACGGATAATCGCGCAGTGTTGCGCCGCTGAACCGGTTAATAAGCCAATACTCACTGGCCAGCAGTGTAGCCAGGAGCGGCGGCTTGCTCGAGTAGAGATGCGGTTTGCCGTCGCGCCCCTTGTGCTGCACCATATCGATCGTGTCCCACGTCGGCTGGCCAACAATAGCGTCGATTTCGTAGGCGCCGCGCTCGACGAGTGAACGAATCGTCATCCAACGGCTGCGATCATTCGCGCTAAGAAATGGCCGCTGCAATCGCAGTTCTTTGCGAAGCCGTTCCCTGTCGATCGCCATCTGCGACTCCAGTTGCTCGCCCGTCAGTCCTTCGTTGATTAGTTGCTTCCGCTGCCGCTCGATATTCTCGCGCAGCTTCGCGACTTCCAACTGAGCTTTATCGACCGAGTTGACCGAGAGCAGCCGCCCCGTCATGTTGCCCACCGCTACGGCAATGAAGAGCAGATAAATACTCCAACGAACGCGGGCCGAAAGCAGCGAGGAGGAAGCGGTCAGTCCCGTAGAATCTCCAACTCCTCGATCCATCCTCATTCCTCTCAACTCTTCCTTCATGTCGTCTTCGTCGCCGGTGCCCCACTCGATATTTGCTTGCCAGCTTCTTGCTCCCCGCTCCCTGCTCCCCGCTCCCCACTCGCTAGGGCCGGTGTCGTGTGCTCAGCGATCGAATAGGTATCGGTATCGCGCGTCCAATAGGCGGCAATCATTTCGCCCAACAAGCCGATCGACAGAAACTGGGCTCCCATCATGAAGAGTGCCAGGCAGTAGTACAATGCCGCCGTCTTGTGCAACTCGATCGGTTCGTAACCGGCCACGGTTCTGGTAAAAATCCATTTACCGGCGAGCCATGCCATGCCTAGGCCACCCAGCAAAAACGCGAACAGCCCCGCGGTGCCCAGCATGTGCTGCGGCCGCTGACCGTAGCCCACGAGAAATTTCACCGTGACGAGGTCGAGCAATCCTTTCGTGAGCCGCGATACGCCGTACTTTGACTGCCCATATTTGCGCGGCCGATGGCTGACGGCCACTTCGCCAATTCGAAAGCCCTTGGCCGCGGCCAGCACCGGCACGAACCGATGCAATTCGCCGTACAGCCGAATCTCGTGCATCACCTCGCGCCGATACGCCTTGAGTCCGCAGTTGTGGTCGTGTAGTTGCACGCCCATCAGCCAGCTCACGAGCCGATTGAACACCCGCGACGGCCACACCTTATGCCACGGATCATGCCGCTGTTGCTTCCAGCCGCTCACCACATCGAACCCCTCGTCGATCTTCGCGAGCAGCTTGGTGATTTCGGCCGGATTATCTTGCAAGTCGCCATCGATCGTGACGATTCGCTCGCCGTCGGCCGCATGGAAGCCGGCGCTGAGCGCCGCCGCTTTGCCGAAATTCCGCCGCAGGCGAATTCCCAAAATGCGTTGGTCGTTCGCCGCCAACTCGGAAACGACCTGCCACGTGTCGTCTTTCGAGCCGTCGTCGACCACAATCATTTGCAGGTTATAGCCATGCTCAACCGCCACCTGATTCAGTTCGCGCACAAGCTGCGGCAAACTCTCGGCTTCATCGAAGACTGGAATGATAACGGAAAGCATAACGCCCGTTCTGCAAAACTTCCTCCCTCTCCCTTTGGGAGAGGGCCGGGGTGAGGGGGCTTAGAATTAAGGGACTCGAACAAAACCGAAATGGGGGAACCGGACGCTAGCGCGTTCCGGCTGATTTGATTAGCCGGTGGGCGCTAGCCCCCGGTTTTGTTGGGCTTCTAAATTTTTAACTTCTCTCTCCTCGCCCCTATATACAGAATACCACACGCCACAACCTCCGACACCAGCCAGACAAGCCGCATCAACACAGCGGCAACCAGAGCATTCGCATCGCCACAAAGCGGTGCCAGGAGTTGCATTAACACCGCATCGCGCACCACCAACCCGCCGGGCAACATCGAAAGAAAACCAGCCACCACCGCGAAGGCCACCGCCGTGACCAGCGCCGGCAGGTTTCCAACCAACTGCAAATCCTCAATACCAATCGCGCGCAGCGTGGCCCACAGGCTTATCGCGAACAACAGCCAGGTGATCGTGGCCGCGATCCAACCAACACCCAGCACGCCCAGCGTGATTCCCTGCAGCCGCGTTTGAACGTCAGCCGATTCCTCCGCTTGCGGCTTAGCGCCGTCCCCACCACCATCCCTGCGCGCAAACCGCGCTGCCCCTACCCGACCAAACCACCGCAACACGAACGGCAACGTCGGTCCCCCTGCCGCAACCACCATTCCCAGCGCGATTAGCCAAACCTGCCACTCCGATTTCAACATGAAAGCGGACAGCACAAATGCCAGCGCCGCGCCTGCCGCCATCATCGTCAGCGTTTCGACGAACACGCTTACGATCACCAGCCGCATCGAGGGCACCCACCGGCGCATCGCAGCTACCCGTAGCACAACGACCATCGCCTTGCCCGGCACGTACTTGCCGAGCTGCCCGAAGATGTACGCCCGCATTGTGGCCGGTAACGGCGGTTCGTAGCCCACTGCGACGAGTGTCCGCTGCCAGAACCAGCCCGTGGGTATCATTCCCAGCAGGTAGACACAACCGGCAACAACAAGCCACGCCGGGCGAACTGTCCAATGATGCTGAGATAGTTGAGCCAGAGCGCCATGTACTGTCCCACTCACTCCCACGCAAACAACTACAAGCACCGCAATTCGTAGAATCCAAACAAGTTGCCGGCGGGATGGTGGGGAGCTGCTGGGCACGAGACGGGAGATTGGGCGAGTGAATCCGGTCCTAGTGGCGGCGACCGCCGACGCGGTCTCATTGTCGCGGAAATTGTCCACTACAGGCAATATTGCTGCTGGGCTGGCGAACCAAGTTTGTTAAAATGCCTGGGCCTGTTGGCCACCTCTCAACGACGGAGCATTTAGGTGCCACGCGTTATCTCGTTTATCGTTCTGCTCGCAATCGTTCTCCTCGTGGGGGCGATTTTCTTCCAGGTCATGGCGCAATTCTTTGTGCCATTGTTCCTGGCGTGCGTGCTCATCGTCGTGTTCGAGCCACTCCACAGTTGGATGGTGGAACGTATGCCGTCCCGGCCTCGGGTGGCCGCGATGCTCACGACCATTTCGATCATCCTCGTGGTCGTTCTTCCGCTTGTCTACCTGGGATGGAAAGCCTACACCGACTTTTACACACTGCTCCACCGTCCGGCGATTGCCGAGACGGCAACGCAATCCCCGTCGCAACCACCATTACCCGCGCCGCAAGCCCCTTCAGTCAAAACAGCGCAGCCTCAAACAGATGCGGCGCTTGCCAACGACGCTGATGTGCCCGTGGTTCTCGACGAGGAATTGGACGAGGAAGAGCTTAATGTCAAGCTAAAGCATTACGTCAAAAAGCTTCTCATTCCTTTGGAGGAGAAGCTGCGCATCAAAGTTCAAGATTCGTATATCGGTCGCGCCGTAGAGTGGGCGAGCGGCTTTGCCGCCAAAATAATTGTCACAGGCGTACAGTCGGTAATCGGCGTCCTCCTTGGAATGTTCATTCTTGTGATCGCGCTGTATTACTTCTTGGCCGACGGGCCTCTGATGATCGAAGCCGTGATGGCCGTTTCGCCGCTCGATCGGCGCTACGAGCACGAATTGCTCCAGCGCTTCGGCCAGGTGAGTC
>CAZJWY010000023.1:23697-39412 GCA_964549545.1 uncultured Planctomycetaceae bacterium
GTGGTGGCGACGGTGCTCACGGCCATCACGCATGGCGGCTTGGCCGGCATCGGCTATGCTTTTGCGTTGCCGCCAGAGGCTCCTATTTTTCTACTTACCGCTCTCACTACGGTTTCAGCGCTCATCCCCATCTTCGGCGCGTTTGCCGTTTGGGCCTGTGTATGTATCTGGATCTATGTCCAAGGCGATCTCGTCACGGCGATCGTCCTAGCCACTTACTGCACCCTGGTCGTGTCGCTGATCGACAACATCATGAAGCCGCTCATCCTGCATGGCCAATCCAGGCTTCACCCACTGCTAGCACTTTTGAGCATTTTGGGCGGTATCCAAGCCTTTGGGCCCGTAGGCATCCTGGTTGGGCCGATGCTCGTGTCCTTTCTGCAAGCACTTCTCAACATGCTCCGCAAAGAACTCGATTCTTTCAGCGAGCCGCCTGCCGAGGGCACCAAGCCGCTAGCAGAGTCGGTCGTCGAGGCGATGCAGATGGCAACAGGGGAAAGCGTGGCAGCCAGCGAAGCCCCGCCAGCCAGGCTGCCGGTCGAAACACCAGAGCCGCCCTCCGCTAAGAAGCCGCTTCCCGCCGCCAAAGCCACCGCCTCGCGCGGAGGCAAACGCAAACGCTAATTTCCCCGGACTTGTATAGGTCAATTGCGGCTTCTTGCTTACAATGCGGCTCGCTTGCATCGCCGTGAATGGTGGATAAGCGAGAGCACGAGCCATAGCCAGACCGCCACGTGGTCCGGGAAATACGGTTCTCACCATCTCCAAAACCATCCACTGCCCGCCCGTCGCATTTACAAATTATTTTGTCGGCGATTCATCCAAGAGGGATCTCAAATGGACGTCGTGCGTGCCTCACTCGTACTAACTATCGCGGCCACACTTGCCGGAATGGCGTCTGCCGCGCCCCCTTCGCAATCTCCGCCGATGCGCAATTCCAGTGACTGGACGAACGCCGGCGCCGCTGCGACCGACCGCTACAACATGCAGTCGATGACCCAGCAGGTGCAGAACGGCGTGAGTTCGACGATGAACTCCGTCGGCAACAGCATCAATTCCGGCATTCAATCTGCCGGCCAGCAGATGTCAACCACCGCCACGAATGCCACGCAGCAAGCCTTCGGCGCGCAAGGCTACCCCGCGCAGCAAGGCAATCCGTTTACTACCACTGCCCCCGCGGCGACCTCAACGACCACGGGCGTTCCTCCCTCGCCTTGGACCACCAGCAACACCAATACCACCCTCGCCGCGCCCCCAGCAACGAGCTGGAGCTCCACCTCGATTTCCGCCCCGCCAGCCGAACGAAGCGTATTGACAACTCCGAACACCACGCAGCCTAGCGCAAGCTGGAGCCACATCGGAACCACGATTGCCGCGCCGCCACTGATCGTGCCCACGTTGCCTACGAGCGCTACCTCGTCGACATCGCTCTCGCCCTTCAACACCACATCCTCCAACGAAAGTGGTCCGGCGCTGACGGGCAACTCATCGTTCGGTAATCCGCCGAGCATCAGCTCTACCTCCAATTGGGCGCAGCAGCCTACTTCCACTTCGACGACATCCAACGACTGGGCGTCAAGCTGGAGCAACAACAATGCGAACGACAACGCCTCGTTCGGTCGCACTGTCGACAACTCGAACACCGGCATGAATCGCGAGGCAGGCTTCCCGTCTTCGCAACAGGACATTCGCAACACCGTCGCCAAGCCGGCCGACTCCTGGGTCGAAGACAGCTGGACACGCAATGCTCAGCAAAATGGCACAGGTACATCGATCGCCGAGTCACGCAGCGCGGGCATCGGTTCAGCCAGCAGCACCCAGGCGATGCAGCTCCCAACCAACGGACCGTTCAATTCGAATATGAACATGGCTGGCAATGGGGCGAATTCGAATAACATGAACTCCAACACCCAGCAGCAGCCGTTGAATACAAGACAGCAAACTGCCAATGGCGAGCCGCAACCTTGGGTCACTCTCCTCGTCGTGATCCTGGGGCTGGCCGGCTCGCTCGCGGGAAATGTCTACCTCGGCTGGAGCTACCTCGACGCCCGGCAGAAATACCAGGCTCTCGTCCGCCGCACTGCCGATACCTTCCGGCGGTCCAAGTCCCTGGCAGCATAGCCAGCGGTAATAAAGCAGCCGACAGTCGTCGTCCAGACTCCCTGGACCGATCCGGGACGGATCGGCTATATAGCCCGGCCGTTCCGGCCGGGTAGCTGCCGCCGGGGTGGGCTTGGGGCTCTTTTCCGACTAAAATTGCGAAACCTTCTCGCGACCGCTAGCGTATCCAAAAGCGCCGGCCGTCCGACTTCAGGAACATGATTGTGCGCCATATTCTCGCTTCGATTTTGAGCGTCTGCCTGTCGGTCCTGACCGGCTCTGCCCTCCTTGCGCAAGACCAGCCTAACAGCGGCCCACGCAAACATTACACCGATGGCGTCGTTAGCCAGTTCGATAGCCTTACGAGCGATTTCTCGCCCGAACCGGCGACGGTCACGGCCAAATTCACTCCCAAGACAAACGAACGCCCCGCCACGCTGCTGATCACGGCTAAGATCGCCCGTGGAAAGCATGCCTACTCCCTCACACAGCCCCCCGGCGGCCCCCAACCAACCACGATCGAGCTGCAACCCTCGGCCAACTACCGGCAGCTTAGCACCTTTCGTTCGCAGCCCGCGGCGAAGTCCCGTGTCGAAGATCTCGGCGGTGGCGTCAAAATCAATGTCGAGGAACACGAAGGTCAGGTTACCTGGTACGCCCCGATCGAGTTGACCGCCGGCGTCGATCCGAACACGCTCGAGATTCACGGTTCGATCCATATGCAAGTGTGTCAGACCCATGGCACCTGCGAGCCCGTTGATAAAGACTTCGTTGCCACGTTGGCCCCCACCGACGCCGCCAACAATTTGCCTGCGGTGGCCGTGGCAACAACCCCCGCCAATACCGCCGTGCCGCCTACTACAGGTCCCTTCCAACTAGAAGGCTCCGCCGTCAAGCTCGCTGGGCGAATCGTTCCATCGATTGTGCGTCCCGGCGAATCAGCCACGCTCGAAATCACGGCCACGCCACCACCAACTGGTCACATCTACGCGCGTGCCGATCGTGACAACAAGCCTGGCACCAAACCTGTCATCTTTGCCATTGAATCGGCCGCCGGCCTCATTCCCCAGCGCCCCGCCACCGATGCCTCGACCAAAACGGAAAAAACTCCTTATTTCGGCGATCTGCAATATCACGATGCGCCTGTTACCTGGAGCATTCGCCTCGATGTTCCGGCAAGTGCGAAGCCCGGTGAATACCCGATCTCGGGGTTCATGGGCTACCAATCGTGCCAGACCGAGGAGGGAAAGAGCACTTGCGAGCGGCCCAGCGCCGTTCAATTCACCGGAATGTTGAAGGTCGGCAACGAAACAAGCGCGGCGCCCACGCCGCTTGCCTTTGCTTCCTTCGAGAGCTATCGCAAGGTGGCCGAGGCGGCCGCTGTTTTTGCCGACAACTTCGACCGGCAATCACCGAACGCTCTGGCGGGAGCGACCGCGGCCGCCACACCGGTTGATCCACCCACTCCCCGCCCCGATTCTCAAGCACCGCAGCTTCGCTCGAGAGACCTCTATCAACTCGATCGCATTCAGCTCAATGCGACCAACAGCGGCTCGCTCTCGTACTACGTTGCTCTCGCCTTTATTGGCGGAATTATTCTTAACCTGATGCCCTGCGTTTTGCCGGTAATCGGTCTCAAGGTGATGAGCTTCGTCGAGCAGGCAGGCAAGAGCAGGGCCCATGCGCTGGTGCTTAATCTGTGGTTCGCGGTTGGCATTGTTTCGGTATTTCTATTGCTCGGCGCGCTTGCTGTCGTGTTTAAGCTCTCTTGGGGCGCTCAGTTCGGCAACACCGCGTTCAACGTCATCGTCGCCGCCATCGTTTTCGCCATGGCCCTGAGCCTCCTAGGCATTTGGGAAGTGCCGATTCCTGGCTTCTTCGGTGCTGGTTCAGTGAGTTCGGCCGCCTCGAAAGAAGGACCGCTTGGTGCATATCTGAAAGGCGTGGTGACCACGGTTCTGGCGACGCCTTGCACGGCCCCCTTTATGGCCTCGGCCATTGCCTGGGCCGTTACCCAGTCGGCCACCACGACACTCACCGTTTTCACCACGCTCGGCCTTGGCATGGCCAGCCCCTATGTCCTTGTCGGCGTTTTCCCGGAACTGCTCCGATTCCTGCCCAAGCCCGGTGCGTGGATGGAAACATTCAAGCAAATCAGCGGTTTCATTCTGCTGGGAACCGTGGTATTCATCCTGTCGTTCATCGATACCCTGGCCGTCGTGCCGACGCTCGTGTTGCTGCTCGGAATCGCTATCGCCTGTTGGTTAGTGGCTCGCACACCGCTGACTGCCGAGTTCGACGACCGCATGAAATCGTGGGCCAAGGCGGGTTTGATCGTTGCCTCGTTCGCTCTTCTATCGTTCGGCGGTTTGTACCGCATGGCGACCACCCCGGCCGACATGGCCTGGCAGTCTTTTTCCTTGGAGAAATTGAAGCAGGTGGCCGTCGATGAAGGTCGCACCGTGATCGTCGATTTCTCGGCCGAGTGGTGCATCAACTGCAAGTTCTTCGAGAAAACGGTTCTCCACACCCAAGCAGTCGAGCAAGCGATTAACCGCTCCGGCGCTGTCACAATGTACGGCGACTACACCAAGTACCCGCCGGAAATCGACGAAACGATCAAAGCACTCGGCGCCAACGGCGTACCCGTCATCGCCATTTTCCCCGGCGATGCGCCTTACTCGCCCATCGTGTTCAACGGTGGCTACACCAGCCAGAAACTAATCGCCGCGCTCGACCAGGCGAAAGGGCGCGGAGCCAAAACGGCTCGTAGTACGTCCAGCAGTAGCAGCGCGTACGCAGCCGAACGGTAACGATCCGCGCCGTCACTGTAGACAATCAAGAACACCAGAAGCTTAGCGTCGGCGGCCACGCCGAATTCCGAGCCGACACGCTTTCCGTCGGCTCGAAAAAAGTTGTTCTAGAATCATGCCCAGCGGGCCGTACCATCCCCCTCCACCGCGCGGCCGATTACGCAACATGAATAGCCGGACTTCTCCAACTGTTTCTGGATGCTCTCCGCATAGAACGGCGAAACGATCAGCACCAGTCCGATGCCCATATTGAAAACGCGGTGCATCTCGTCGTCGTCCACATCGCCAAGTTTTTGCAGCCAATCGAACACGGCTGGTATTGCCCAGCTTCCGCGATCGACCGTCACACCAATGTGTGGCGGAAGAATACGTCCCAGGTTTTCATGCAGCCCACCACCCGTGATGTGGGCGATTCCATGAACGACGCTCTTCACTTTGTAGTGGGTCAACACGCTCCGAACCGCCCGCGCGTAAATCGTTGTTGGCCGCAGTAGCACTTCGCCCACGGTTTCGCCTAACGCTTCGACTCGATCGTTTGCATTTAGCTTTGCGATGTCGAATACGATCTTCCGAACGAGGCTGTAACCATTCGAGTGCAGCCCGCTCGAGGCAACGCCAATGGCGATGTCGCCCGGCGAAATCGTCGAACCATCGAGCACCTTCGCCCGCTCGACGACGCCCACACAAAAACCGGCCAGGTCATAGTCTTCAGCCTGGTACATATCCGGCATGATGGCCGTCTCACCGCCGATGAGCGCCATATCACCAGCCATGCAGCCGTCGCTGATTCCGGCAATAATCTGCTCGAGTCGCGCCGGATCATCTTTCCCCATCGCTACATAGTCGAGAAAGAACAGCGGTTCGGCTCCGCAGCAGAGTACGTCGTTCACGCACATGCCGACCAGATCGATACCAACAGTGTTGTGAATTCCAAGCTGCTGAGCGACTTTGAGTTTCGTGCCGACGCCATCGGTGCCAGAGACCAACACGGGCTCTTTGTACCGCCGTGCGAACAGACCGTCTGAAAAGTCGAGCTGAAACAGCCCCGCGAATCCCCCCTCGGCCGGCAGCACCCGCGGCGAATGCGTCCGCCGCATGAGCCGCGGCAATCGCGACATGGACTCCGCGTAAACTTCCAAATCGACGCCAGAATCTTTGTAGGTTGCTTTGCTCATAGGTTATTGCGATTCTACAAGTCTGGCTGGCAGAACTGGAATAGCTACACGGCCAGAGTTTTCCGAAAAACCGTGTTGGAGCACTCTTCACCGAGACTTCCGTCCGACATAAGCTTAATTCAGGTGCATATGTTCTTGGAGTTCTTGTCAATGACGATAGCCGCCCATAAAGTGCTCGACGCTTTCAGCGCACTTGCGCCAGAAGAGCAGCAGCAAGTCGCCGTGGAGATTCTTCGCAGGTCGTCGGCAAACGGCGAGCTTAGCGACGAGGTTTTTAGTGAGTTGGCGGTAGAAGTATTCCGCAGTTACGACGCCGAGGAGACAGCGCGTGGCGAATGCTAGTCGCGGCGAAGTCTGGCTTGCCGATTTGGGAATCGCGGCAAAGACCCGACCGTGCCTCATTCTCAGCGTTCCTGCCGATACCCAGGATCGCGCGTTGATTGCTCTTGTTCCACATACAACGAGTGTGCGCGGAACAAGATTCGAAGTGGCCATACCGAAACGTTTT
Source organism: uncultured Planctomycetaceae bacterium (assembly GCA_964549545.1). Classification (GTDB taxonomy): domain Bacteria; phylum Planctomycetota; class Planctomycetia; order Pirellulales; family Lacipirellulaceae; genus JABDGM01. The sequence continues at coordinate 30,294 of CAZJWY010000023.1, forward strand.
CTAAAAGAGGGCGCATTTGACCCGCAAGGCATTCTCACGCTGGCGCCACCGAAATTGATCCGCAGGCTGGGCATGTTGAATGCTTCGGAGCTTGCCTTGGTCGAGCAAAGCGTGAAGGTGTGGCTTGGTTTGTAGGCCAGATGTGCGGACTTACTTACATCCATGACGATTCAAATCACCGATCTTCAAGCTCACTGGCCGCCGATCGCGTCAATGTTTTCGATTCGTAGCGAAGAGGAGTATGACGCGGCCGTTGAGCGGCTTAACTCGCTTCTCGACAAGATCGGCACGAATGAGCAGCATCCTCTTTACGGTGTGCTCGATACGTTGGGCACCCTGATTCATGCTTACGAGGCAGGTCATCATGCCGTTCCCAGCGCAAGCGGTCCCGAGGTGCTTCAATACCTGATGGAAGAACATGGCGTTTCAACCGTGCAACTTTCCGATATCGGGCCAACCGAAGTAATCGAGCAGCATCTCGCCGGCGATCAGGAGTTCAGCATCGAGCAATTACGGATGCTTGCCCGTCGATTTCATGTCTCCCCGGCGGCATTTATCCAAGGATATTGTGACTACAATAAACCCACCAACTCTGCGCCGTTTATCACTAGCTACTTAGCCAGTTCTTGTGTTGCAGGCCATTCACGCGAGAGAATTCATCCACGCTACTCGTTACAAGAGTAAGTTCGTGGAGCAGGCAGATGGCAGCGATCTGTAAATCATAAGGACCGATAGTTAATCCTGCGATCTCTAAAGAGTGTCGCAAGCGTGCGTACTGGACTGCCGCGTCATCGTCAAATGGAAGCGAAACGAACGGAGAAAGCGTTTGAACGACCGTCGCTATGCGACGGTCGCGGTTCCCACACTTCTCTGCTCCATGGAGTAGTTCAGCCCGAGCAATCGAACAGCTTACGATGTCACTTGGTTGTAAAGATTGGAGCCGAGTGCGAATTGAACTGCTCGCATGCTTGAGATAATGAATCCACGAGTTCGTATCGAGGAGATATAGCATCACCAACTTTCTCGTTGGGATTGCTCACCTTGCGGCGGTCGCTCGATTGGCTCATCGTAAAATGCGCCGGCTGTTTGCTCGAAATACCCCAGTGGCCATGCTGCTGACGATAACGCCGAGTCGGGGCGTGGGATTGCGTCGGCGCGAGTGCCGTCTGCCAGGTTCACAGGTTCGAGAGGGCGAAAAACGCCCGAATCGAAGACAACGGGAATCGAGTCGCTCATATTCGAAGTATATCCTGCATTGTTAGCAAGCGTCCACAAGCGTCTACCATCGTCCTTGACGGCCCCTACCGGAAACGCCGCCAGATTGACGGCAAATCCAATGCCCGGAGTCATTCCAATCCTGCCGCTCAAAACAAGGATTCTGTTCGGCGAAGCCCTGCGGTAGACTGGCGACGCATTGAATTGTGTGCTCTCCACGTGTCGAAGTTAAGGCAGCTTGTGAGCGCGATTTAGTCCGTGCTTGTGGGTCCGCGTGATCGGTCGAGACGTCGGCCAATCCGGGGAATCGTCAGACAGGAAGGTCTGCCCCACCAGCCGGGCCGTTCAATCGGTATCACCGATCGACTTTTCCAATCGCGTCATTCGCAACCTTCCAATTCTTTTCGACCCGAGCACGAGCACCAATGTTTACGACCTTTACGTCTGCTACTAGCTTCTTGGCCCGCACTGCGTTCGTTGTCATGCCGAAAACACCGCGCAACCCAGCTACGCCGCAGTTGCAATTCAACTACCCGCTCCCCTATGGCGCGGTGCTTCGCGACGGTGGCGTTCAGTTTTCGGTTTTTAGCAAATCCGCGACCGCCATGCGGGTGTTGCTGTACGAAGGTGTTCAAGACCGTGAGCCCAATAAGCTGATCGAGTTCAATCCAGCCACGAATCGCTGGGGCGATATCTGGAGCGTATTCGTTCCGGGCCTCAAAGCCGGTCATCTTTACCATTTCCAGGCAGACGGTCCGTTCGACCCGGCTCAGGGCCAACGTTTCAGTCCCCAAGCGCGATTGATCGATCCCTACGCCCGCGCCCTGGCCGGTAAGTTTCTCCCATCGGAGGATGGCATCGTGCGGCCGCCCAAGTGTGTGGTGGTCGACGATGCGTTCGACTGGCGCGGCGACCGCCACTTGAAGCGGCCACTTTCCGAAACGATCATCTACGAGACGCATGTCCGTGGCTTCACTCGTAGCCCGTCGAGCGACGTTCAGCATCCGGGCACTTACGAAGCGATCATCGAAAAAATTCCGTACTTGAAGTCGCTCGGCGTTACTGCGATCGAGCTGATGCCGGTCAACGAGTTTCCGATCGAAGAGGCCGACGGCACCAAGCCACGCCGCACGTACTACTGGGGTTACGACCCGATGGCGTTCTTCTCGCCCCATCGTGGTTACATGGCCGGTACGAAGCCCGGCGATCAGGTGCGCCAGTTCAAGGAGATGGTTCGCGAGCTGCACGCGGCTGGCATTGAAGTTATCCTCGATGTCGTCTTCAACCACACGGCCGAAGGCAACGAAAGTGGCCCGACGTTCTGCTTCAAGGGCTTGGAGAACAAAGTTTATTACATGCTGAACGACGACGGCACGTACAAAAACTTCTCCGGTTGCGGCAACACGGTGAATGGCAACCATCCCGTGATGCGCGAGATGATTTTCCACTGCCTGCGTCATTGGGTTTACAACTACCACGTCGATGGTTTCCGTTTCGATCTGGCCAGCATTTTGAGCCGTAATCGGTATGGTGAGATCGTGCCCAATCCGCCGCTGGTCGAGTTGATTGCCGAAGACCCGATGCTGGCCGATACGAAGATCATCGCCGAAGCGTGGGACGCCGCTGGCGCTTACCAGGTTGGCTCGTTTGCGAATCAACGTTGGGCCGAATGGAATGGTCATTATCGAGACGATTTGCGCCGCTTCTGGCGAGGCGATGCAGGCCTCACCGGTCCCGTGGCAACTCGACTCTCGGGTTCGAGCGATCTCTATCAACCGAGCGGTCGTCGGCCATACCACAGCATTAACTTCATCACGTCGCATGACGGCTTTCCGCTGAACGATTTGGTGAGCTACGAGCGTAAGCACAACCTTGCGAACCTCGAAGACAATCGTGACGGCGACAACACGAACAACAGTCGCAACTACGGCGTCGAAGGGCCGACACGCCGCAAGAGCATCGTGACGGTTCGCAATCGTCAGGCGAAGAACTTCATGGCGTCGCTGCTGCTTAGCCAGGGCGTGCCCATGATTCTCAGTGGCGACGAAGTCCTTCGCACGCAACGCGGCAACAACAACGCCTACTGCCAGGACAACCAGATCAGTTGGTTCGACTGGAAGCTGGTGGAGCGCAACGCCGAGATGTTCCGATTCGTTCAATCGCTGATTGCGTTCCGCCGTCGCCAGCCGAATGTCCGCCGCGGGACATTCCTGACTGGCCGCGCGGTGAAGCCGGATCAACTGCCGGATGTCAGTTGGTTCGGCCCCGATGGTCGACCGATCGACTGGAACTCGACTGGCCCGAGCCTGACGAGCATCTTTGGCACCGCCGGCCTGTCCGACCCAGCCGCCCGAGCTGTGATGTTCATGTTGCATGCCGGTGATCATCCTCGCGAGTTCAAGATGCCGGCCGCGGCGGCAGGGCAGAAGTGGCGATTGTTCATCGATACCGCCGCCGAACCGCCCGGCGATATTTATCCCGAGGCCGATGGTCCTTTGCTCGAGGAGCATCCGGATGTCCTCGATGGCCATACTTTCCGCTGCTACGTAGCGGAGTAACCGTCCCGCCGTTTCGCGTCGGCGGCAGCGTCGAATCGCCCGCCGCGACCTACTGCTGCCGGAATTCGTCCGCGCCGCCGACGCCAAACATTGCAGCGCTGTTCTCTGTCCGGTAATTCAGTTAGGATGTTATAGTCAGCGCTATGCCAACAATCAGCCAATTTTACGGCATCACGATCCGGATGTATTTCGATGATCATCCGCCACCGCACTTTCACGTGTATTACGGAAGCGATGCCGCGAAAGTTGAGATTGAAACACTGCGAGTAAGCGAAGGAAAACTGCGGCGCCGGACGCTTGCATTAGTCATGGAATGGGCGGCCGAACACCGCGACGAATTGCGTGAAAACTGGCGGCTTGCCGAAGCTCATGGCGAGTTGAACTCGATTGCACCACTGGAGTAAAGTTATGCCTCGCGTCGTTTTCGTGCAGCCACTCGCCGGTTATCAACTTGTCGTGCGCTTTGAAGACGGAACAGAGGGTGTCGTGGAAATGCGGGATCGCCTCTTTGGTCCTGCCTTTGAGCCATTGCAAGATACAGCAATGTACGAGCAGGTATTTATCGACGAGTTCGGCGCGGTCGCCTGGCCAAACGGCGCCGACTTAGCGCCAGACGCGTTGTATGAGCGAATCCGGAGCACGGTAGAAATCGCATAGCGATAGCTTATTTTGCCGCGCAGGCCGTAGAGTCAGCAAATGCCGATTTTGTTATATTGACCTGCCCATTCAGTCCTAGGCATAGTTTCCTTGTTCACGAAGATTCATGTCATTGGCATCGGTGACGACGGCCTCGAAGCTGTTCCGGGGGCGGTGCGCCAGACCATTGCCGATGCCGAAGTGTTGCTCGGCACCGATCGCACGCTGGCGCTGGTGCCGAAGTCGAAGGCGGAGCGGCATACGATCTCCGGCGACCTTAACCAGCTTGTGGCCACGATCGAAAAAGCGGGCGACAAGCGGGTCGTGCTGTTGATCTACGGCGATCCGATGTTCTACGGCTTGGCGCGGTACGTGTGCGACAAGCTCGGCAAGGACCGATTCGTCGTCGTGCCGCATGTGTCGAGCATGCAGCTTGCGTTTGCGCGGGTGATGGAGTCGTGGGAAGAGGCCTACCTTACCGACCTGGCGAAGCATCCAGTCGATTCGGTGATCGAAAAGATTCGCACCGCCCAAAAGGTTGGCCTGTTCACGACCGACCATTGCGGCCCGGCCGATCTGGCCCGTGCGCTGCTTGATCGCCGTATCGACTACTTCACAGCCTACGTCTGCGAGAACCTTGGTGCTCGTGATGAACGAGTCACTCGCGGCACACTCAAGGAAATCGCTGGTCAGCGATTCGATGCGCTCAACGTGATGATCCTCATTCGCGACCCGGATGCGCCGGATCGACCACGCGAAGCGGTCGGCCGGCGGCTGTTCGGCAATCCGGACGAGGCGTTTATCCAGTCGCAGCCGAAGCAGGGCCTCTTGACGCCGGCCGAGGTGCGGGCGATCGCGCTGGCTCAGATGGACATCGCTCCCAGCAGCATCGTGTGGGACATCGGGGCCGGCAGCGGCTCGGTGAGCATCGAAGCGGCTCAAATGGCTCACGACGGTCAGGTTTACGCGATCGAGATGGATGCGGAAGATCATGGCCTTATTCGACAAAATGCCGAGCGGTTTGGCGTCGCGAATGTGAACGCGATCCTTGGCCGGGCTCCCGAAGCCTTCGATGAGCTTCCCGATCCAGATGCCGTGTTCGTCGCCGGTGCCGGCCGCGAAGTGACGACGATTTCAAAAGCCGCCTTCAGTCGTCTCCGCCCTCGAGGCCGATTGGTGGTCAACACTACGAGCATCGATCACCTGATGGAGCTTCGCAACGCACTTCCGGATTCCAGCCCCCAATCGCCAACCCCAAGTCCCCACGTCTGGATGATCAACCTCTCCCGTGGCACAGACCAACTGGATCGACTGTCGTTCGATCCGCTGAAGCCGAGTTTTCTATTGGCGGTGACGAAAGCGTAGAGACAGATAAGGCTGAAATCCGCCTCACGGGTCCTCACGGTATGCCCTGGGCGGTTCTCACGGTGTCGTGCTGAAGTTATTTGCTTAAGCGACTCATTGTACGGACAAAGTCAGGGGACTTGCATCATCTCAGGCTACGATCTTGGGCCGATAGTACCTGCATAATCCTGGGGCCCCTGCGTGAGTGGTTCGAAAAATAACGGTACGCGTACCAGAAAGAGGAGCCACGAAAAACACCAAAAGTTTCGTGTCTTTTCGTGTTTTCGTGGCTAATTGCATTCAAAATAAGGTTAACGGCGTAGGGTGCTACCTACCCAATTTGAAATCTGGATCTGCCCTAAATAAATGTTCCTAACGCTTGACAGGGCGTCGCGCTGGTCAGAAGATGTAATATGCTGTAAGATTTTTCGGAAAATCTCTTTATGAATTTAATGTCGGTTGCCTCAGGCGTTCCTTTTTTCAAGAGTGGATCATCATGATCAAGTTAACTCGTTTTCTGGTTGGTTTGGCTGTTGTTGGTATGTGCGCTGGGCAGGCTTCGGCCGTAGTGCTTTTTAGCGATAACTTCAATACGGACACTAGCGCTCTATGGACGAAGAACTTTGGCCCAGCGGCAAATGCCTCGGTCCAAGAGGCGAAGTGGTTGTATGACTATTCCGCGATGGGCATTCCTTCGGCCTCTGGCCCCGGCGGCGATACGATTGGTTTGCGTCTGCGTGCCGATATTCCAATTGTGGGTGGCGTCGAGGTGACCAGTCGTCCTGCGGGTGTTACCTCTGGTCTATCGCTGTCTCCAACTGGACAGGACTTCGGCTCGAACTACAAGCTGACGGTCGATGTTTGGTCAAATTACTTTGGCTCGCCCAATGCGTCCGGTCTGGCCGACAATGTAGGTTCAGAAGGTGGCACGAACAATGTGTTGTTTTCCGTGGGAACCTCCGGCACAATTCCGAACACTATCGGACAATTGGAGCCTATACCCGGTACGACGCTGGACGGTATCTCACTTGTGACAACCGGCGACGGCGGTATTACTGACGACTATCGACTTTTTGCCAATACAACTCTTGTTGCTGCAAATAATCCAGCCTATTTGGCCGGAGGGCGTGTCAACGCCGCCCAGCTTTACAAGGATCTGTTTCCTGCGAAATCTGCTCCTAGCGTTCAGGTGGCTTTTGCTCCAACCGAATATGCTGATCCGATTAATCCAATGTTGGGAATGACCGAACCCGGCACATTCGGCTTCGCATGGCATCATGTAGAGATCAAAGTCGAAGACGGCATCGTGACTTGGACGATTGATGGAACACCAATCGTTAATGCAGATACCAATGGGATTGGCCTAGGCGGCAATAACATCGCGATTGGTGTTTCAGACGTGAATAACACGACAGCGCGCCATCCGGCTTTGGTTTTCACGGTGTTTGACAATTTGGTTGTATCTGATCTTTCAGTTCCAGCCGGCCAACCAGGTGATTTCAATAACGACACCAAAGTGGATGCTAGCGATTACGTTACTTGGCGTAAGAACGAGATCGCGAACGCGGCGCTTCCAAACGATAACGGGGCCGCCGACCAGGCTAGTCGCTATGCGGTCTGGCGATCGAATTTCGGTGCCGCCGCCGGTAGTGGCTTGGGCGGAGCGACCGTGCCGGAGCCCAGCTCATTGGTGCTGCTTGTCTTGAGTATCTGCGCTTGCTGGCTCTCCCGACGAAAGTCGTAACAGATGCTCTGCGGCTGCAGCGTCAGTGCTACCTTGCACCGTTGGTCGTGGGTGCTCGCACTCTGCGCGAGCACTCACGTCAACCGACACAGGCTCGTCAACGGATGTTGACGGCCTTCGGAAGTAGTCGGACCGAGTTAGTCTCTGTTTGAGCCCCCGATCCATACTACCGGCAGGCAAAGGTATGCGATAAAGGTAGCGGGCGCAACCTTAGTAGCACTACTTGTTTGCTGGTCGACCACGGCGTGAAGATTCACGGATGGATCGGCGGCATTTGGCGAGCCAGTGCTGCCACGTGGCAACAAGTTCGCTCACAAGCGTCTGGGTACTCGCTTTAGTTCTTAAGGGCTTGGTCGAGGTCGGCGAGGAGGTCGCGGATGTCTTCGATGCCGCAGGAGTAGCGGACGAGTGTTTCTGGGATGCCGAGGGCGGCGCGCTGTGCGGCGGTTAGTTCTACATGGGAGCCGGTGGCGGGCGGGGCGACGACGGTTTCGACGGCTCCGAGGTTGGCAGCGCGATGGGCGAGCCGAAGGCGCGGGAGAAAGCGTTTTACGGCGTCGAAGTCGCCATGAAGTTGGAAGCTGAGAACACCGCCGAAGCCACCGGTCATTTGTCGTTTGGCGACCTCGTGGTTGGGATGATCTTCCAAGCCGGGGTAGAACACGCGGGCAACGCGGGGGTGCTTGCGCAAGTGGCGGGCCACGGCCAGCGCATTCGAGTTTTGGCGCTCGACACGCAGGGCCAACGTTTTCATGCCGCGGAGTAGCAGGTAGGCGGCCTCGGGGTGGAGCGTGGCGCCGGTGATTTCGCGACGGCGAAAGACGCTGCGGACCAAGTCTTCGCTGCCGACGAGAACGCCGCCGAGCGCATCGGCGTGGCCACCGAGGAACTTGGTGGCGCTGTGGATCACGAGGTCGGCGCCGAGTGACAGCGGTTGCTGATTGATGGGAGTGGCGAATGTGTTGTCTACGACGACGATCGCGCCGCGCGCGTGTGCCCGCTCGGCGAGGTGGGCCAGGTCGAGGACTTTGCAGGTGGGATTGGTCGGGCTTTCGAGGTAGAGGACTTGCAGGCCGGCGTCGATCGCTTGCTCGATCGCCGTAGTGTCTTCCGTTTGGCAAAGTTTTGTTTCGACCTGGATGCGAGGGAGGAATTCGCTGAAGAGGCGATTGGTGCCACCGTAAGTGTCGACAACGGAGACGACGCGGTCGCCCGGCGCGAGGAGCGTGAAGAGCGTGTCGCTGATCGCGGCCATGCCAGTGGCGAAGCTGGTCGCGGCGGCGGCGCCTTCCAGAAGGCGGACTTTCTCTTCGAAGACATGGACGGTGGGGTTGGTATTGCGGCCGTAGATGTGGCCGGGCGCCTGGCCGAGAGCGACGCTGCGCCAGTCATCGAGGTCGTCGTAGCCGAACGAAACGCTGTGGACGACGGGTGTTTGGGTGGCGTGCTGCCAGTGGTTTCCGCGTTCGCCGCCCCAGACGGCACGGGTGGCGGGGTGAGTCGTGGAGATCGGGTCGGAGGATAGTTCTTCAGAGGATTTTGGCAAGGGATTCACTGCGGTTTGGATGGGAGATCAGTCGTGGGGGGAAGTAAGGGCGACCGAGGCGTGAGCGGCTGCATGA
>CAZJWY010000024.1:0-39294 GCA_964549545.1 uncultured Planctomycetaceae bacterium
CAACGAACACGGGCATTTCGAGGATCGCACATTTTTAGATTTCCATTCACGTATATTAAAACAATGCTCTGGTTGCAGTATGTGGGCAAACGAGTCGCCTCCCATCGATGACTCCGACCGTGTATTGGCAGCCGAATTGCTTAAGAGGAGAGACGAAGAAAGCAAGTCATTATGGGGATGGAAGGAACCTCGGACTACTTTGTTCCTGGATCTTTGGAATGAATTGGCCCCTGACGCTAGGTTCATTTTTCTAGTACGCAACCCAATAGACGTTGCCGATTCGCTCGACAGGCGCTTCCGTAAGCTGTTCCCCGAAACGACGGCCAGTCGGTCGAAGTGGCGCCGTGGAAGAGATCTGGCATCGTATTTCCGATACTGGCGAATCTTTAATCGAGAGGTTGATCGTTTCGCCCAGAGACATTCGGGAAAAACGCTAGTTATTTTGCTCGACCAATTGATAATGAATCCTGAGAGTGAATTACCTGTCATTGGAAAGCTTATCGGTTGTTCTTTGGACCCTGTTCTATTCAAGTCACTTTTTATAAGCGAAAGCCTACAAAACAAAAATAGTCGTTTACGAGTTCCCTTGGCGTGTAAGATCGACATGCTTCTGTCGTATCCTCGTTATTTTGCTCTACGCCGAAATGTTGCGAAGGCACGATCCTCTCTATCGTGTAGCACTTGAGTAAATTGGAATCGATATGTACGTCAAAAAGCTACTTAAAAATATGTTGTACCCCCTGATCAAGGCACGACCTAATTGCTTGATTGTCGGCGCGCAAAAAGCAGGCACAACATCCCTTTTCCATTATCTTGCACAGCATGACGAAATTCGTACCAACACGAATGGCTACGAAATTCACTTTTTCGATGAACCACGTAATTATGCTCAGGGACCAGCATGGTACTTCGGCAATTTTAACAACCGATGGGCATGTCGCAAAAAAATCGTGCTTGAGCGAACACCGGCATATATGGTTTATCCGCAGATAGCATCGCTCATCTTTGAATTACTTGGAGAAATTAAAATTATCGCAATTTTGCGCGACCCTGCACATAGGGCTTATTCTGCTTGGCGGATGTATCACAGCTTCAGAGATAACCCACACGCGCATTTACGACAACAGTTTGACGGCCGTACATTCTCTCAGGCAATCGAAGATGAACTGCAGCAAAGATGTGCTAATGCAGGTTATCCGTACCATTATCTTGATAGAGGCCGGTATGTGTATCAAATCTCGCGATTTCAAAAAACATTTGGCACGAATAATGTCTTGGTTTTAGAAATGGGGCAACTTTCTAACAATCTAGAAGCTTTGTTGGCTGCCACAACGGAGTTCCTGAATATTGCTCCCTTTGATCAAACTGTCGTGAAGAGATTAAAGGCGAAGCAGTTTAACAAGGGAATCGATCATGTTCCAACGGACGAGGACTTGCAGACAATTACAGCTTTGTCGACATACTATTCGTCACTCAACGACGAGCTATTTGAGTTGCTTAAGAAAAAATTTGAATGGGGCATGAGCAAGAACTAAGTAAAACATGATTGCCGTGAACACTCCAATCCCCGTCTTCGTCCTCTGCGGCGGTCTCGGCACGCGATTCCGCGAGCAGACTGAGTTTCGCCCCAAGCCGATGATCGAGATCGGCGGGAAGCCAATTTTGTGGCATATCATGCATGTGTACGCGCGACATGGGTTCAAGCGGTTTGTGCTTTGTCTGGGGTATAAAGCTGAGATCATCAAGGAGTACTTTCTGCATTATGGGTCTCTGAACAGCGACTTCACCGTCGAGCTGGCGACCAACGCGCTGACCGTTCACTCGATTGAGCATTCGGACGATTGGACGGTGACGCTGGTCGACACCGGCGGAGCGGCCATGACCGGGGCGCGGATCGCCAAGGCGGCGGGGAAGTATTTGGGCGATGCCGAGCATTTTGCCGTAACTTATGGCGATGGGCTCACCGATGCGGATTTGGCGGCGGAGTTTCGGTTTCATCAGGAGCATGGTCGGGTGGGAACGGTGCTGGGGGTCAACCCCCCTTCGCGGTTTGGAGAAATCAAGCTGGCAGGCGATAATGGAGAGGTGCTCCAGTTCGAGGAGAAGCCGGAGTTCGAGGACTCCTGGATCAACGGCGGTTACTTTTTCTTCCGCCGTGATTTTTTGAAGTATCTATCGGCGGACGATTCGTGCGTGCTCGAACAAACGCCGCTGGTGCGGCTGGCGGCCGATAATCAGCTCAGCCTGTTCAAGCACCACGGCTTTTGGCACTGCATGGATTCGCAACGAGATTACGAGAACCTTAACAAGATGTGGCAAACGGGGCAGGCGCCGTGGAAGGTTTAAGCTTGAAGCATAGCTGATTCCAAGTTTCCCTCACCCCGGCTCTCTCCCAATGGGAGAGGGGGATCTAGGTCTCGCGAGCCGAGCGAGACCTGAAACAGCCGAGCGGGACCGGAAACTGGTTTTGCGAATAGGCAAAGTAGAAAAAGTAGAAATAGAAGAGGTCGCTTTCGGCTTAAGCGACCTACTGGGTAGCTGGGGGGATTCGTTTTGTTATTTCATGAAACGCCGTTGGCCGGCGCTTATGTTATCGAGCTCGAAAAGCGGGGGGACGAACGTGGGTTCTTCGCGCGGGCGTTTTGCCGCTCCGAGTTCGAAAAAGCGGGGCTCGTGACCACGATCGCGCAGATCAACAACTCGCTGAGTGTGGATGTGGGAACGCTGCGCGGCATGCACTATCAGCTTCCGCCGCATGCCGAGACGAAGATCGTGCGTTGTATCCGCGGGGCGTTGTGGGATTGCATCCTCGACCTGCGGCCCGATTCGCCGACGTTCGGGCAGTGGTTCGGTGAGACGCTGTCGGCCGAGAATCGGAAGATGATGTATGTGCCGAAGGGATTCGGCCACGGGTTCATCACGCTCGAGCCCGATACCGAGGCGTTCTACATGGTCGATGAGTTTTACAATCCGCAGAGCGAGCGGGGCGTTCGGTGGAACGATCCGAAGTTCGGCATCCGCTGGCCGGCGGAGCCGCGCGTAATTTCAGACAAAGACACGGGTCACCGCGACTTCGACCCCGCGTGGCATCTTTCGAACACGTGAGCAGGTGGCTGTATGAAGATCCTGTTCACGGGAGCGAGCTCGTTTACCGGCTACTGGTTTGTGTCGAAGCTGGCGGAGCGCGGGCACGAGGTGTGCGCGACGTTTACGCGGAGCGCGGCAGCGGAATATGGCGACGATGTCCGCGGGCAGCGAGTGCGGCACGTGCTGGATAGGTGCCGGCCTGTGTTCGGTTGCCGGTTTGGCGACAACAGTTTCCTGCGGCTCTTAAAGGACGAAAAGTTCGATCTGCTGTGTCATCATGCAGCGGATGTGACGAACTACAGAAGCCCCGATTTCGATGTTGCGGCGGCGGTGGCGAATAATACGTTTCAAGCCGACCAGGTATTGAAGCTGCTCGAAGGGCAGGGCGGCTCGTTGCTCTTGACCGGCAGTTTTTTCGAGCCGGGCGAAGGAGCGGGGAGCGAGGGCGTGCCCGCGTTTTCGCCTTATGGCGTGAGTAAAGGCCAAACGGCCGACCGCTTTCAAAGTTTATGCCAATCTATCGGCGTGCGATTTGGGAAGTTCGTCATTCCCAATCCGTTTGGGCCGTGGGAGGAGCCGCGGTTTATTTCGTACCTGGCACGAACCTGGGCGGCCGGAGAGGTCGCGGTCGTTCGCACGCCCGACTACCTGCGGGATAACATCCATGCTTCGTTGCTTGCTGCCGCGTATGTCGAATTTGCCGAGCAAGTGCCGAGTTCAATGGGAGTGGCCAAGCTCAATCCACGGGGCTACGTTGAGCTGCAAGGCGAGTTTACCAAACGAGTGGCCCGTGAGATGCGCAACCGCACTCCCTGGGCGTGCGAGGTGGAGTTGGCAACCCAAACGGCGTTCGACGAACCGCGGGAACGAATGAATACCGACGAGTTGGACATCGCCGGGCTGGGCTGGAGCGAAGCTGCGGCGTGGGATAATTTGGCTGCGTGGTATCTGCGTTAACTCAGCTTACGAACCATGACTGCTTTGGACAATCAACGCGTCGAGGTCCTTGCACCAAGCTTGGTGATTGTGATTGTTTGCTACCGAGTGGTGGAGCTGACGATTCAATGCTTGGACTCGATCGCTGGCCAGATCCACGATGTGCCTGGCATGCGAGTGGTTGTTTGCGACAATGGAACCGGTCCCGAGGCGGTGGAACGACTGCGGCAGCATATCCTACAGCAGGGGTGGAATACCTGGGCGACGTTGCAGGCTATATCTCCTAATGTGGGCTTTACCGGGGGTAACAACGCCGTGCTGAGAGAGGCAATGCAGTGGCCAATGCCGCCTAAGTATTTTTTGCTGTTGAATGCCGATACCGTGGTACTTCCAGGAGCTCTTAAGCATTTATACGAATCCATGGAGGCTTCACCGAAGGTAGGGGTCATGGGAGCCTCGCTCGTGAATCCGATAGGCAAAATGGATGTAAGCTGTTTTCGGGATCATTCGCCGCTGACCGAGTTTTTGCGGGGAGCGGGAACGGGTATGGTGAATCGGCTGCTCCTTCGAGACAACTTTCCACTACTGCCGGCCAAGGGGACTGTCTATCACGATTGGGTGAGTTTCGCCGCAGCCGTTATCCGCACAGAGGTTGTTCGAGAAATTGGCTTTCTTGATGAGGGGTACTTCTTGTACTTTGACGACGCCGACTATTGTCGCGTTGCGAGAAAGGCTGGTTGGAAGATCGCGTGTTGTGAAGATGCAAAAGTAATTCACTACGAAGGGCAAAGCAACGAAGTGCCTGAAAGCACTCGGACGCTGAAACGCAGGCCCAAATACTTTTATGTCTCGCGGTCGCGATATTTTGCCAAGCATTTAGGCACCCTGGGATTATGGATAGCGAACATTGCTTGGTCTATCGGAGCGGTTCTGGGGCGAGTGAAGCAATTTCTGTTGGGAGGCACGCCGAGTTCATGCGAAAGCGAGTGGAGAGATATTTGGACAAATGCTTGGGCGCCGGTACGTAAATCCAACGCGTCGCTTATTCCCAAAGAATCTCGGCTTGTCGTTTAGGCTAGGCTCCATGGCAAATTGTAAAGTTGGCGCTGTCGTAATCGGACGTAACGAAGGCGAGCGCCTTCGTGAATGCCTGGTGTCTATCATTCCGCAAGTCGATCACGTTGTTTACGTCGACTCTGGCTCGGACGACGGCAGTATCGCTTTAGCCAAGAGTTTAGGGGTGGAGGTGGTCGAGCTTGATACGGCGCTCCCCTTTACGGCAGCTCGCGCGAGAAATGTCGGTTGGAAACATCTACTCGAGCTTTTTGGCGACCTGCAGTTTGTCCAGTTTGTCGATGGTGATTGCGTTTTGAAATCGTCATGGATTTCTCACGCATGTGAGGAACTGGATATGCGACCAGAAATAGCTGTTATCAGTGGCCATGTTCGAGAGGAATGGCCAAAGCGGAATTGTTACCATCGTCTGGCAGCGATGGAATGGGATACGCCGGTCGGCCTTGTCCGTTATTGCGGAGGAATCGCGCTCATGCGTCTATCCGCTCTTGTGCAGATAGGTGGCTTCAAGGATTCGCTAATCGCTGGTGAGGAACCGGAGCTGTGCGTCAGACTTCGCCAATCGGGGTGGTCCATTCTGAAAATAGACGCCGAAATGGCATCTCACGACATTAATATTAGTTCGTTTAGGCAATGGTGGCGACGTGTCGTACGTTCCGGATACGCCTATGCAGAAGGCGCTTCCCTTCATGGTGCTTCGATTGAGCGGCATTGGGTTAAGGAATGCCGTAGCATTTGGTTGTGGGGGATTATCATACCTCTTATTGGATTATTACTAGCGTGGCCTACGAAGGGTGTGTCATTAGTAGTGGTAGTGGGGCTGTATTTGCTATTGTTCGCCAAGATTGTCGGCAGCCGGTTTACAAACTTTGGGGATTCATTCCGTGATGCGGTTTTGTACGCCTTCTTCTGTATTATTTGTAAGTGGCCGCAGGCAATAGGAATGCTCAAATTTATGATGGGTAGGTTTAAAGGTCGACGTGTAAGCCTGATTGAATATGCTTCAAACTGATATTCAACATCGCGACAATTACTAAGCCAGCGTTTATGGCAAGGGCTGACGGACATTACCGAGATGCACATCGCTTACCTCGTAAATCAATACCCGACTGTCAGCCATACGTTTGTTCGTCGCGAGTTGCAGGCGCTTGAGCGGCTTGGCTTTTCGATTACGCGCGTTTCCATTCGAGACACGAAGCCGTCGCTCGTTGATCCTTTGGATGTGGCGGAGAGTGGCAAAACACAAGTTCTATTGAGTGCTCCCAAATGTAGTTGGGCCATGCTCCGAATGGCGTTTTTGCGGCCTTTTCGATTTATCTCGGCATTTGCTTGTGTCATGCGCTTATGGCGGGATGCGGGTTACGGAGCGCCACGGCAGATGGCGTATTTGGCTGAAGCTTGCCGTTTGGCCGACATGGCTCGCACGCTAGGCTTCGAGCATATTCACGCGCATTTTGGGACCAATTCGGCGGCGGTTGCGTTGTTGTGCAAAGTGCTTGGAGGGCCGCCGTTTAGTTTTACTGTGCATGGACCGGAGGAGTTTGATCGGGCGACTACCGAGTCCCTGAGGGAAAAGGTGGCGGCCGCCAGGTTTGTGGTTGTGATCAGCAGCTTTGGTAGGAGTCAACTGCAGCGTTGGTGTGACCGCAAGGATTGGAACAAGATCGAAGTGGTGCGTTGCGGTCTAGATGGGAGTTATCTCGATCAACAGCCCCTTCCCATCTCGAGCCCTAATCGCCTAGTTTGCGTTGCCAGGTTGAGCGAGCAAAAAGGGTTGTTTACTCTAATCGAAGCGGCGATCCGACTCACAGCCCAAACCAACGATTTCGAGTTGGTCCTGGTGGGAGAAGGGCCTTTGCGTGCCGAATTGCAGCGTGCTGTTGAGAGCAGTTCGGCGCGCGATTGCGTGCGCTTTATCGGCGCGCAAACGCAGGAACAAGTACAACAGTGGATTTTGTCTAGCCGATGCTTCGTGCTGCCGAGTTACGCGGAGGGCTTGCCGGTCGTCATCATGGAAGCCTTTGTACTTGCCAGGCCGGTGATCGCTTCCTACATCGCAGGAGTTCCAGAGCTTGTCATTGCTGAAGAAAATGGCTGGCTTGTGCCGGCGGGTTCGGTGGATGAACTCATCGTCGCCATGCATGAGGCGCTGGAGCGGCCAGTCGAGCAGTTGTACGAGATGGGATTACGCGGTCGAGAACGTGTGATGAGATCGCACCATATCGATCAAAATGCTCGGCAGCTTGCTACTTTGTTACTGG
This sequence comes from uncultured Planctomycetaceae bacterium, assembly GCA_964549545.1. Lineage (GTDB taxonomy): Bacteria > Planctomycetota > Planctomycetia > Pirellulales > Lacipirellulaceae > JABDGM01. Next base: position 7,359 of record CAZJWY010000024.1, read on the forward strand.
CCGAGCAAGGGCTGGAATAAGTTGACGGCGGTTTACTGGCGGGCGTCAGTCTTTCTTCTTTTGCCAAGCCAGCCGTGACAACAGCCCTAAAGTTTGGAGTGATCATCCACCGTAGTTGAAGGCCGTTCGGTTCGTACCCAATCGGACTGGGGACGTGATAAGAATCGCAGATACATTGGCGCCTTTGCCGAAATGTATTTCGGGATTTCCGTCATGATCATCTTACCGGGCAAGATATGACGCCCACTGCGAATCCAAACAAGGCCTATCCCGATGGCGGCCAATACAAATGCGCTTGCTAGGCAAAGAAAAGGTATCCAATGCGCTGTTGTATAGCCCACCCCAGCGAAGGCGAGCATGCCTACGATTGAAATACCAATCAGCAAGCTTAATGGTGGAACAGATAATTCAAGCGCCAATACCAATAGGGTAAATTGACCAGACACGAGGAAACGCCCGACAAGCCGCGGCGCCTCCGTCAGCATGGTTCTCATATGGCCATGCTCCCAGCGTGTACGTTGAGTCATGAGCCCACTACGCTTTGTTGGTAGAAGAGAGGTCGTGCTGACTTCCATGCAGGGGAGCGGAGCGAATCCCGCAATAGCAAAGTCGGTTGTGGCGCGCAAATCCTCGACAATGTGACTATCTGGATGTCGAACGGTCGAGAGCGCCTCAGATGGGAAGGCCATTCCAGAGCCTGTCAGTAGGCACGGCAACCGTAACCACTGCAAACCACGTGGACGAACATAGTTTTTTACATACACCGCTAGTGCAGACACATTCGATAGTCCGCTGGCGTTGGGCGGCGCATGCATCGTATATCCAGATTGGACCGGTCGACCTTTTTCGTATGCGAGCCGAGCAATCGTGGGAATACAGTCTGGACCAGGTAGGCAGTCTGCATCGATACAGACCACAACGTCTGGCGGCGAACTGGCCAGGTTCTCCCAGGCAAAGTTCAAAGCAAAGCCTTTGCCTCGGCGTTCTGGATCATGGCGTTCCCAGACAATCGCACCCGCGGCTCTCGCGTTCGCAGCGGTCTCATCGTTGCAATTGTCGGCGATCACAATCACACGGTCAGAGTGTCGAACTTGTTCTTGAATGCGTCGGACCGTATACGAAATACATTCTGCTTCGTTGTGGGCGGGAATAATCACCGCGAGTTGAAGATTCTCTGATGAATCACCACGAATACTCTGGCGGCGAAGCGGAAGGAGCGATAACCAGCATTCAATACCGAGTACCACCAGCGGCACTGCCAGCAAGATCGCGAACAGGATAGCGACTGTATCGATGTGCGTCATGCTGTTGGGGAGCCATTCTTAGTTTCGATTGCGACTCTAAAGGGCCGGGCGCCTCAGGCAACCAGCCCAACCAACGGAGCGCCCAAATCCAGCAAGTCTTGCACAGCATCGCGCACACGTGGGTCCTTTGAGCTCTGCTTAGTAGCGGTAAGAACGACCCCGTCTGCACGAGCTGTCAGCATTTGCAGATCGGCCGTGCTATCGACGGCTGGTCCATGGATCAAGACCATCGTGTAATTCTTGCGGCATGTATTGAGTAGTTCGGTCAGGCAACTCGATGCCATCGCCTCGCGGGAGAAGCCGTCACGTCCGCTCGCGATTAAATCAACGCCAGGGCAACCAGTGGGCTGAATCAGGTCGCTGATGTTATCGCATTCGTCGGAAAAATATTCGGACAACCCGAAGCTGCTTCCGTTGGTTGGCGCCGACTCAGCGGCTTCTGGAAGCGGCATTTTTCGCCCATTTTTCGCGGTTTGTGGCAATGCCGGAAGTTCATCCGATGACAGCACGTTGAGTACCGGCACCAAGGCACGTCGTGGACATACAGCGTCGATAATCAACACCCGCTCCTCGCGTTCCGCCAAGCACTCCGCGACCGATGCTATCAATGACACCGTTGAAAAGCTCGAATCGAGGCTGCTGAATAATACGACCGATCCTGGGCGATGGCACGACTGCTGGATGCGAAGAGTCAGCATCCGGACGACCTCGGTTTGGTCTGCTCCTAATGAACTCAGCACATCCTTCCGCGCGGCAGGGGAAAAATGCTCGAGGATTCGTTCGGCCAATATCGGAACGCGTAGAGAGCGTGCCAATTGGACCTGCGGTGAATCGTTTTGAGAGAACCATTCTGCCACGAATAGTGGCGCGGCCAAGGCAAAAAAGCAGGCGCCAAAGATCACAACAAATAATTTGTTTCGATTGGAGCTTACTTGTGCGGTGGCCATCGACGCGGGAACCGTCACCGACCACTCGCGTTGTTGCGTTTCCGACAACTGGCGGAGGACAATGCTCTGATTCGCGAGGGTGTCCTGTCTTGTTCCCGCTTCTTCGAGCATGTGTTCCGCTTCGTCGAGCTGGGTGGCGCTGATGCCCGAGAGTTGTTCCCCGATCTTTTCCGCTTGCTGTTCCAGTATTGTTTTCTGCTGCTTGAGGCTCGTGATCTGCTCAGTCATGGGAATCATGGCTAACTGCAGTTGATTGCGTTGTTCTTCCAATTTCTTCCGTTTTTCGCCTAGCGCAATGTATTTGGCATCGTACTCATTCTTAGCCTGTCCTAGGATTTCCGCCGAGCTCTTGCGGCCGTCTTCTGTAAGGCTGTTTGGGGCGCTTTGCAGTAACGACACTAGTTTTTTCATCCAGTCTTCGAATTTTTTAGGCGAGTCTGGTGATTGAACCAACTTGGAAATAGAGGCGTTTAAGCTGTCGAGTTGACGAGCATCGTTGGAGTTTGCCGCATATTTTCCACGGATTTTTTGAAGAGACTCGTCCAAATCATGAAGCAAATCCTTCTTTACTTCATCCTGCAAGGCCGCTTCTAGCGCTGCTACTTCATTGATCGAAGCGTCTAGTTGTTCAATTTGCTTTTTAGTGCCGATCAGGTCGGTGTTTTTGTCGATCAGCTTAGCTGTGACCGCGTCTGCATTTACCAATGCATTCCGATATTTATTGTTCGAACTTCCTCCCTTTTCGAGCTGTTCACGTTTCTGCGCTTGGAGGCCTGTCAATTGGCTGCGAGCTTCGTCCACGCGACCCTTCGCTTGGAGGAGTGCCAAATCGAGATGCCGAAGATGTTGCGACAGGATCGCCTTTCGTTGAACAGCCATCTCTTCAATGAAAATATTCGTTAGCTCATTCAGCATCGAGATTCCGTCGTCGACATCGTTCCAATTAAAAGTCACATTGATAAGCGATGAGCTCCGGCCGGAGTTCGTCGTAATCTGGTTTGCCAGTTGTGCCGGCGGGACTTCCAGGCCTCGCTTGGCGCATAGTTGGCTTAGAACCTTGATGGAGGTCAGCATTTCCGCCCCGGTGGCGGGGCCCAGCGGGTCGAATGTTCCGTTCGTCCCCATGTTGGGCAGCCCAGTGTAAATCATCGCGGCTTTGACGATGACTTTATCATTCGCAAGCTGCCATGCCGCGAGCCCGGCGAGCAGGCCGCTTACGAGCCCGATGAGCACCAGCAGCAGCCAACGTTTTTTTAAGGTCGATAGCAGCACCGCCGCGCCGTCCGGCCCTGCGGAGTCTGGTGAGCCTGGATCTGAGTCGTAGTAGGGGGCGGAGGCGGTCGGACCGCGTCGTGAAATAATGAGATCTTGTGCAGCCAAAGAAGCGGTCCTCGATGCTCGTTAATCAATCGCCTGGGAAAGCCGGGCGGGGGTCCTATTTCGGGCAACCTGGCAAAAGTGAGACGTTCCGGTCTATCGAGGTCCAGGTTTCAAAGAAGTCTTTTCTTTGCGGGATAGAAAGCAAAAACACCTTTGTTCAGGATAGCTGGGAAGCACCTGGCCATCAACAAATGGGGGGCTGATATCCAATTAAGTTGTGTTAACTCTTGAATTTACAGGAAGTAGAAAGTCTGAATAGGAGGTTCCTGCAGCATTTTCATGCTCACATTCATCTGTAAGAACTAGAGAGGGCTTCGCACGATTTTTTGAGAATGCTTATTTGGCTACCTTTTACAACCTATGGGGGATACAACCTAATTTGGATATTTGTCAATAATTTTATGTTTATAAATAGATTAAATGTAAAAGCACCTTTATTTGTACGATGAGGCAAAGCAAATACTTGACAAACCGGAATTTCAGACGACAATCCAACTTGTTGCGATACACCCCCCAACAGTATTGGTTAAGTGAATGGATTCTTGTTAAGCTGTGAATTGGCGGGAACGATTGGCGGGTTAGTAGTTTTCTGATGCAGGCGCACCTCTGATTTGATCTGGGCATCCTTGATGTCGTGGGGAGAGGAAGATTTCGTATGACTACATTGGCAGGGGCGGTCCAGGCTGTCGACTCGGAGGAGATGCTCGAATCGCTGCGTGCGAAAGGCAATCACAGACAGGTTGTCGGACACGACACGCTGTCTCACAAAATAGCGTCCTCGCCACGCGCGAAGACTTCATCAGAATGCTTTGAGCGTTTGAAGCCGGCCATTCGGGATACGGCGATTATCCCTCCGGTTAGCAATATCTATTTATTCGCAAAACGCGCTACAGACATTGTCGGCAGCCTGTTTATTTTGACCGTCTTATCTCCCCTGATCGCTCTTATTGCACTCTTCATTAAGCTGTCGGACGGTGGCCCGGTTTTCTATCCCCATATGCGCGTTGGTAAATGGGGACGTGAGTTTCGTTGTTTCAAGTTCCGTACGATGGTCGTCAACGCAGATCATTTGAAGCCAGAAATCGCTCATCTAAACACGCACGCGGATGAACGAACCTTCAAAGTGCCGGATGACCCAAGAATCACTCGCATCGGTCGATTATTGCGCCGCTCAAGCCTGGATGAAATTCCCCAATTATTGAACGTTTTTCAAGGGAGCATGAGTCTGGTTGGCCCGCGGCCGCCAGTTGTTCAGGAAGTGGAGCGTTATAGTTTGGACGACATGCAGCGTCTGATGGTGAAGCCAGGATTGACCTGCATCTGGCAAGTTTCTGGGCGTAGCCGGCTGCCATTTCCCAAGCAGCTTGAAATGGACATCGCTTACATCCAGAATCGTAGCTATTGGTTGGATACGAAGCTTATACTGAAGACACTTCCCGCTGTCTTCTCTGCAGATGGCGCATATTAAGAATTAGCCCCTCACATACAGTCCGGTGATTCTTTTGTAGCTGGCTGTTACGGCCGGCACTTTGCCAGAGTAAACTGGAGGGAGATATTTCGCCGTTCGCTTATTGGTGGTGGGCGCATCGGCTTTCTTTCGTGTGAGCTCATACACGCTTTCACTCACTACTTCTCGTACCGGTAAAACCGCTCTCGTTGTGTAATGTCGGCCGAGACATCGAATCTGTTCGGTACCAGTTTGCATCGTGTGACGATGGATCAGGCCGTTGCCCTGCTACTAGGGTGGATGAGCGAGCCTGTGTCTTGTCGCTACGTGGTAACGCCTAACGTCGACCACATCGTGAAACTCCAGTCAGATTCCGCGATGAGGGAGGCATACGAGGCAGCCTCGCTCGTTGTTGCGGATGGCTGGCCATTGGTAACGGCATCGCGATGGCTCGGCAAGCCGCTCCCGGAACGCGTGGCAGGGTCGGACTTGGTTCCAGAACTACTTTCTGTCGGACCAAAAATCCCAGGCTTTCGCGTGTTCCTTTTGGGAGCGGCTCCAGGAGTTGGCACGCGGGCAGCCGAGCAAATTCGAGCTCGCTGGCCGGGAGTTAATATTTGTGGTGTAGCTAGCCCTCGGTTCGGTTTCGATACCGACCCCGTGGAAAGTCGGGAGATTGTCAAAGCAATTAATGTGGCATCGCCGCATCTATTAATTGTGGGGTTAGGCGCCCCGCGCCAGGAGGTGTGGCTACATAAATATGCAGGACAATTGAACGCTCGGGTGGCGGTCGCCGCGGGGGCCACGATCGATTTTCTGGCCGGTGTTCAAACACGCGCGCCGCGATGGGTTCGCGCGGTGCGAATGGAATGGCTGTTCCGCCTGCTCACCGATCCGCGGCGCCTGGCTGGTCGATATGCGCAAGACTTAGTCGTTTTTCCTCAGCTTGTCGCAGCCGAGTGGTGGGCAACTCGTGGCGAAACAGTGAATCGCTCCTGAGGCTCCGATGAAGCCGCGTATCTTTTTTCTTTCCCGATAGGAAACCGTTAAGGATTATCCTTCTATCGCTCCCGGGATGCCGCCGGTGAATTTTTCGTCCTCGGCCGCATGGCCCGTGAGAACCTGAGCCTGGTAGCCGCCCTTGGCTTGGAAGTAAACGATCAAGATCAGGTAGCAAACGCACATGATTGCAGGCAGCGTGGCAATCTTTGCGAGGGCGTGCTGCTTGGTTTGGGTTTCCAGCTCGGCGAGTTGCGTTTTTTGTTCTTCCGTGAGGTCGGCCGTCGCAATGCGTGATCGATCGACGAACTGATAGCTAGAGAAGAGGCCGCTCTTTTCGGCAGCGAGCTTGGCGTGTATCGCAGGTGCTTTTTCGGCCAATAGGCGATTGAAGCCCACATCTTGAAGCGTGCCGATAGCGGGGCCACCAATGGTGCCGACGGCGATCATGCCAACGCCTGCCATCGCGTTCAGGAGCAGCGCGCCGCCGCGTGGATACTGTTCCGAAACGGTGCCCAGGGTCGTTGGCCAGAAAAACGTTTTCGCGACGCCGTAGAGCGTGGCGGCGGCGAACAACATGGCCAAGCTAGTGCCGGCATTACCGAGCCAATAGAGGCCAACGGCGGCCATGGCGGCACAAATGGCAAGTAGACCCAGAGGCGAAATTTTATGAACGATTGGACCCGCGAAAAATCGCAGCACGAACATGATGCTGGCCGTATAAATAAAGAACCATGTTCCCTTAGTTGGGTTGTTGAGGACTGCCCCGATGATGTCTTGAATCCAACTATCGGTGCCAAGCTCGGTCGTGGCGAGCAGGAACATGACAAGCAGAAGAAACACGAACATCGGCCGCCCGAACGAGCCGCCGACATAGAACGCGAACAGCGCAGCCGGAACTACCGCCAGTGCCATGGCATGGGAAATCTCGATCGGTTTCAAATGTGCTACCGTGAGAATCTGGCTGATCCCCATGATGAGCAGGAACGACACGATGTAAGCGCCGCCCCAGCCGAGCTCGGCCAACATTTCGCGATACGAGACGCCGGCTTCCACTCGCTCTTGCACGGGGAACTTCTGGCCGAACAGCATGATGCCGTACAATAGGATTGGCAGCATCAGGATCGTCATTTTCCATTGCCAAAGATGCAGGCCCTGCGGCAGCAACTGTCGGTCACTGAGAAAGGCCATGCCGATGGCCAGCAGGCTTCCGAGAACAAGTCCTCCCGGCCAGCCGGCGTGAAGAATATTGAGCCAGTGGGTTTTGTTGTCTTTGTAGAGCGTGGCCACGACCGGATTGATCACAGCCTCGACGATGCCGTTGGCCAGGGCGTAGATAAACGTGGCGATATAAAGAACGCCGAAGTTCGGCGCGAAGATCGTCAGCACGGCAGAAACGATGTGGCAGACGAACGCGAAGACCATCGCGGTGCCGTAACCAATACGGTCGATGATCAGGCTGAACAGGATAATCGAGATGGCGAACGGGAAGAGACCGACGCCGCCGATGATGCCTTTCTGTTCCTCGGTCAGGTTGAACTGAGCGCCCCAATCGTTCAGCACGCCTCCGCGTACGGCGAAGCCGAACGCCGTCGCGATCAATGCCATGAAACAACCGAGAAACAACCGCCGCGCCTGATTTTCGTTCGTCATACCGCCTCGAAGAGTCGCTTGCCTGTTCGCCCGGCGAGCCGAACCGGGCGGTGGTTGCCAAAGGGGAAGGGGCCGCTCGGCTCGCGGCGCCTACCTAGCGTAGCCATCGGACAAGATCGTTGCCTGCAAAAAAGCCGGTCGAGATGCAATTTTTATCATTCAACCGCGTGCAAGCGTTGGCTAAATTAACATGGAGAACTGCAGATAGCAACGTCAAGGGACGTTATCCGCAGGTGGACGATCCGTTCGGTTGTGGTTGGGATAAGGATTGCCGTCGATGAAAGTATCGCCTCCGGTTCGAGTCGCAATGGTCGGTCTGGGGTTTGGGGCCGAGTTCATTCCTATCTATCAGCGGCATCCTCAGGCCGAGGTCGTGGCCCTTTGCCGGCGTAATGAGGCCGAGTTGAATAAGGTTGGCGACGCTTTCAAGATCAATAAACGGTACACCGATTTTGAGCAGGTCTTGTCCGATCCGGATATCGACTTCGTCCACATCAACAGCCCGATTCCGGACCATGCTTGGATGAGCATGGAAGCCCTGCGGGCCGGGAAGCACGTCATGTGTACGGTGCCGATGGCAACCACGGTGGCCGACTGCGAAAAAATTTGCCAACTCGTGGCTGATACCGGCCTCAAATACATGATGGCCGAGACCGTCGTCTACAGCCGCGAGTTTCTGTTCATCAAGCAAATGTATGAGCAGGGTGAATTCGGCAAAATTCAATACTTACAAGCCTCGCATCCACAGGACATGGACGGCTGGCCCGACTATTGGGAGCGGATGATCCCGATGCACTACGCGACGCACGTCGTAAGCCCCGTGCTCGGCCTCATGAACAAGCCAGCTGAGTACGTGTCCTGCTTTGGCTCGGGTACGGTGCGTGACGACATTCGCGAGAAGTCCGGCAACGCGTTCGCGGTCGAATCGTGCCATATCAAGATTGCGGAGAGCGACGTTGCTGCCCACATTTGGCGATTCCTATACGACACGGCTCGCCAGTATCGCGAGAGCTTCGACGTTTACGGCTCCAAGAAGTCGTTCGAGTGGGCGCTCGTCGAGGGCGAAAAACACGTGCTACATACGGCCAAGCGGCCGGAGCCCGAGATTCCCTCGTCGATCGAGGTGCCCGACTTCGCCCACCTATTGCCCGAAGAGATCCGGCCGTTCACGCGGTCGATCGTCGATGCCGACCACCTTTCCTTCCTCCAAGGCTCCGGCCATGGCGGATCCCACCCCCACCTTGTGAACGAATTCATCCGCGCGCTGATCGATGACCGCGATCCGTGGCCGAACGCTCCGACGAGCGCCAACTGGACGTGCGTCGGCATTTTGGCCCATGAATCGGCCCAGGCGGGCGGTGAGATTCGTAAGCTCCCGGCTTTCACACTTGCTGGCTAGTTCAATTATCAGAAGCTCACGCAGAGGCGCAGAGGTCGCGGAGTAATTAGAACACTAATCTTCACTAATCCGCTCTAATAGTATTATTCCTATTAGCGAAGATTAGCGCAGATTAGTGTTCTAAATGGTTCCTTAGTTATTTCCGCGACCTCTGCGCCTCTGCGTGAGCCCTTTATTTCCCAAGGCAAAGTACTATGAAGCAAATCAGGCAAATACTTAGCTGTGCGACGTTGTTTTTGACGATGGCGGCGACCACTTTTGGCGCCGAGAAGTACACGCTGCATAACTTCAAAAAAACGCAGCTCTCCGACCAGTTTTTTAGCGAAGGCGCAAACATCGGCGACTTCAATCACGATGGCGTGATGGACATCGTCTCCGGCCCCTATTGGTATGCCGGTCCGAAGTTCACCGAGCGTCACGAGTACTATAAAGCCGAGCCCTTTAACATCGCCGGGTACTCCAAGAACTTCTTCGCCTATACGTATGACGTCAACAAGGACGGTTGGACCGACATCGTCGTTATTGGTTTCCCCGGCGAAGATACATGGTGGTTCGAAAACCCGCAGGGCAAGTCGGAGACGTGGAATCGGCATGTCATGCTGAAAGTGACCGACGGCGAGTCGCCCACGTTTACTGATATCACCGGCGACGGCGTGCCAGATCTTGTTTGCGCGACCGGCGGCCAGTTTGGCTACGCCGAGATTCCGAAGGATGATCCCACGAAGGAGTGGAAATTCCACCCTGTTACGCCAAAGCGCCATTATCAGCGATTCACGCATGGCATGGGCGTCGGCGACGTGAACAACGACGGCCGATTGGACCTGCTGGAGAAAGACGGCTGGTGGGAACACCCGGCCACTGATTCGAAGGCCGAGTTCTGGAAGTTTCACCCGGTGAAATTTTCCGACGAAGGCGGCGCGCAGATGTATGTGTTTGACGTCAACGGCGACGGTCGTAACGACGTCGTTACGAGCAAGGCGGCCCATGCCTACGGCCTATCGTGGTTCGAAAACGTGGCCGGTAAGGATGGTGAGATTGAGTTCAAAGAACATCTCATCATGGGCGAGAAGCCGGAGCAGAACGAGTATGGCGTTGCGTTCTCGCAGTTGCATGCCATCGCCCTGGCCGACATGGACCATGACGGCGTGCTCGACATCATCACTGGCAAGCGCTACTGGGCCCATGCCGAGCATGACCCAGGGTCGCTTGAACCAGCCGTGCTGTATTGGTTCCGCACGGTGCGTGAGCCAGGTGGCCAGGCGCGGTTTGTGCCGTATCGTATCGATTCGAATTCCGGCGTCGGAACGCAGGTCGAGGCGGTCGACCTCAACGGCGACGGTTGGGCCGATCTCGTGGTGGGAAACAAAAAGGGTACGTTTGTTTTTATCCACGATCCGAAAGATGTGGATAGGCGAACATGGCAATCCGAGCAGCCTATGCCAGCTCGCCCGCGGACTCCCCAGCCTGAGCCCAATCAAAGCTCGGGCGATCCGAAAGACGGTATTCCAGCCCGATCGGCCGAGGGCCGCGTGCTCAATCTGGACTTTGAGAAGGGGGATCTCTCGGACTGGACGGCTACGGGCGATGCCTTCGAGGATCAGCCTATCCAGGGTGATACGATTCATGCACGCCGGCCCGACAGCGTCAGCGGGCATAAGGGGCAGTATTGGGTCGGCACTTACGAACGCCGCGGCGATGGCCGCGAGGGAACGCTCACCTCCATTCCCTTTCCCGTAACTCACCCCTGGGCCAGTTTTTGGGTCGGCGGCGGAGCAGGCGGCGCGGAGCGTGTTGAGGTTGTGCGAGCTGATAACAACAAAGTCGTTTTCAGGGCCAGCGGCAAGAGCGTCGAACAGATGCGGCAGGTCGTTGTCGACTTGCGAAAGCTGAGCGGTAAACAGATTTATTTGCGTTTGCTCGACTTGGCTGGCGCCGGTTGGTCGCATATCAATTTCGATCACTTTCGGTTTCACGACGAGCCCCCCGAGGTGAAGGAAGAGGCGCCAGACGCAGGTACGGCTGATGTCTATCCCTATGCTGGACTGCCAGCCGACGAAGCGGCTCGGGTGATGAAGCTGCCCGAAGGGTTTTCAGTGAAGGTTTGTGCTGCCGAGCCAGATGTGAAGCAGCCGATCGGAATGGCGCTCGATGACCGTGGTCGTCTGTGGGTGGCCGAGGCTTACACCTACCCGGTTCGCGCACCCGAGGGGCAGGGCAAGGACCGCATTCTCATCTTTGAAGACAGCAATGGCGATGGCCGCTTCGACAAACGCACCGTATTTCAAGAAGGCCTCAATCTTGTGAGCGGCCTGGAGCTTGGATACGGTGGTGTGTTTGTCGGTGCGGCCCCGTACTTGCTATTCATCCCCGATCGCAATGGCGACGACGTTCCAGACGGCAAGCCGGAAGTGCTGCTCGATGGCTGGGCCTACGAAGACACGCATGAAACGCTGAATACATTTATCTGGGGGCCGGATGGTTGGCTTTACGGTTGCCACGGCGTGTTCACGCACTCGAACGTTGGCAAGCCGGGAGCGTCGAAGGAGGAGCGCACCCCAATCAATGCCGGTATCTGGCGTTATCATCCGACGCGGCACAAGTTCGAGGTCTTTGCCGAGGGGACCAGCAACCCCTGGGGTGTCGATTTCGATGATCACGGCCAGGCATTTGCCACGGCCTGCGTGATTCCACATCTGTATCACATCATTCAAGGCGCCCGCTACCAGCGTCAGGCGGGCACGCATTTCGAGCCGTATACCTATGCCGACATTCAAACGATTGCCGATCATCGGCACTACGTCGGGGCCACTCCTCACGCTGGCAACGGGCGGTCGAGCGATGCCGGCGGTGGCCACGCCCATTGCGGCGCAATGATCTATCTCGGCGGCTCGTGGCCCGAGCAGTATCGCCAAACCATTTTCATGAACAACATTCACGGCCAGCGTCTGAACACCGACATCCTCGAGCCACAAGGCTCCGGTTTCGTCGGCCATCATGGCAAGGACTTTCTACTCACAGGCGACCTCGCCTCGCAGATGCTCAACCTGCGATATGGACCAGACGGTCAGGTTTATGTCATCGACTGGTACGACATGAATGCGTGCCATCATCGGAATGCTGAAGGCCACGATCGCACCAATGGGCGGATTTTCAAGGTCGTTTACGGGAAGCCGGAGCATAAAGCAGTCGATCTCAAGAAGCTGACCGATCGCGAGTTGGCCGAACTCGTGCTGGAAAAGAACGATTGGTACGTGCGGCATGCGCGGCGAATTTTGGCCGAGCGGGCGGCGGAGGGCAAAGTCGATCAAGGAGCCCGTGATCGACTGGTGGATATCGCGGCGGGGAACCCCGACGAGACACGCCGGTTGCGAGCGGTGTGGGCGCTGCACGGAGCGGGCGGAGTGCCTGCCGAGGTAACCAAGCGATTGCTGACAGACAAAAATGAGTACATGCGCGCGTGGGCTATACAGCTTTCGCTTGATAGTCCGCAGCAACAGTTGGCCGAGTTGTTGCCGGAGTTTGAATCGCTAGCCAAGAACGATCCGTCACGTGTCGTTCGGCTCTATCTGGCGTCGGCCGCGGGCAGGATACCGACGAAAGACCGCTGGGCTTTGTTGGAAAACTTGACGCGACATGCCGAGGATGCGGGCGACCAAAATCTGCCTTTGATGTACTGGTACGCGGCTGAGCCGCTGGCTGATGTCGATGCCGAGCGGGCGCTCGCGTTCGGCCTGTCGTGCGGCAAGACGATTCCACTCGTGCGTGATTTCATGTTGCGCCGTATCGGTAGCCTGCCCGCCAATGCGGGGCTTGCCGCGGTTGTTCATGCGCTTGGCAAATCGACCGACACGGATGAGCAGCTTACGATTCTAAAATCGCTGCGGGCCGTGCTTGCCGGTCAGCGGCAGGTGAAACCGCCGGCCGACTGGGCGGCCATCTATGCAAAGCTGTCGAAGAGTTCGCCCAATGCTGTGAAGGATGAGGCCACGGCTGTTGGCGTTACCTTTGGCGACGCCACGGCTTTAAAGACGATGCGAAAGCGCATTACATCGCGCGAGGCGGCCGCTTCTCGCCGCGATGCCCTTCGGGCGCTGCTGGCCGCGAAAGATCCGAAACTTGCCAAGGCGCTCCAGGTATTGCTGGGGGATTCAGACTTGCGCGAAGCGGCGCTCGCTGGCCTGGCGATGTACGATGATCCGCAGACGCCGACGTTGATTCTTTCGACGTATCCATCCCTCACGGTAAATGAAAAACGAACGGCACTCGCTACGCTGGCGTCTCGCGCGCCTTATGGTGCCGAGTTACTAAAGGCAGTCTCGGACAACCGTGTTCCCAAAACCGATCTAAGCGCTGATTTGATTCGGCAACTTCACAACTTGCAAAACGAAAAAATTGACGAACAACTTGGCAGTATTTGGGGCCAAGTGCGAAGCACGGCTGCCGATAAGGCAGCGCTAATCGCAACCTATCGCGACATGCTGACCAAGAAAGTGGAGCAAGCGCCTGATCCCCACCTGGGTCGCGCAGTGTTTGCCAAAACCTGCCAGCAATGCCATACGCTCTATGGCACTGGTTCCAATATCGGACCCGATCTCACAGGCTCGAACCGCGCCGACGCCGAGTACCTGCTTACCAACATCGTCGACCCCAGCGCGCTCATCGCGAAAGAATATCAGCCAACCGTTTTTACCACCAACGATGGCCGGGTGATCACCGGCATTGTTAGTTCTGAGAACGACCAAGCAGTCACTGTGCGTACGGCGACCGAAACGATCATTCTCCCCAAGAATGAAATCGACGAGCGCGTGCTGAGCACGACGTCGATGATGCCCGAGGATCAGCTCAAGCAGTTTTCGGCGCACGAAATTCTTTCGTTGTTCGCCTATCTGCGTGGCACGTCTCAGGTGCCGATGCTGGCCAGCAAAGACAACGCAACCTTGTTCTTCAACGGCCGCGATCTAGCGGGTTGGTCGGGAGATATGCGTTTGTGGTCGGTCGAAAATGGCGAGATCGTCGGCCGCAGCCCCGGCATTGGTAGCAATACGTTCCTCGTGAGCGACCTGGCGGCGGAAAACTTCCGCTTGTCGTTCGATGTCAAACTCGTCAAAAACGAAGGCAACAGTGGTGTGCAGTTCCGCTCCGAACCTATGCATGGCTACAACGAGATGCGTGGCTACCAAGCCGATATCGGCGAAGGCTGGTGGGGTAAGCTCTACGAAGAGAACGGCCGCGCGATCCTCTCCGACAAATCGGGCGAGCCGCATCTCAAGAAGGGGGAATGGAACCACTACGAGATCGAAGCGATCGGCAGTCATATTCGTACGTGGCTAAACGGCAAGCCGTGCGTCGATCTCAATGATCCCCCCGGCAAAAGCCGCGGCCAGTTCGCGCTCCAACTCCATTCCGGCGGGCCGACGGAAGTGCGGTTTAAGAATTTGAAGTTGGAAGTGAAGTAGGCTCTTTAGCGACGTGAACTGCGCGTTTTTGCTGGTTTCTTGAACTCGCGCAAAGCCGTGTCGATTTTTTCAATGGTCGCGACGGATGGTGTGTGCTTGCCCGTTTCTATGCGGTTGAGCGTCTCGACTCGAATGCAGGCCCGCCGTGCCAATTCGGCTTGAGACCAACCGACTCGCTCACGGTCTCGCACAATGTCGCGAGCCAATACAGCGCGCATTGCTGCTACCGCTGGTCGCTTTCCGTCCGAGTCGGCAGGCGGGAATCCAGCGATACGCTGATATTCAGCTTCCGGCAATATGACGAATCGTTTGCCGTCAAGAATTACCGTCTGTACATTCATTGTATTACTCATCGTAAAATCCCTCTCGGTGCCCTATTCGTTCAACGATCACGCTCTGCTTTTCCACCCGAAACTGCACACGATAATCGCCCGTGCGAAGTCGGAAGTGACCGGCCAGCGCACCTGAAAGAGGCTTTGCGCCGCTAACATTTGGCCAGTTTTGGAGCCGGACCACAAGATGTATGACACGCGTCTGGATCGTGCGAGGCAGTCTCGTGAATTCTTCAAGAGCCGACGCAGTTACCAGAGCTTCTATTAGCTTTAGGATAGACACGCATTGACGTTTATGTCAATGCTGCCTTGTCCAAGCATTCGATTATTGGGACTTTAACAGCGACGCCGCCGGCGTATCCAGGTACAGCCCGCATTGCGCATGCTCTTGCAGGATCGATGCTGGCACCTGCGGCGACACTTGGCTTTCGACTGAGTTGCGCACCGCTTCCGCCTTGCGCTCATCGGGCACCGTGCAGATGATCGCTGCGCTCTTCATGATCTGCCGAACGCTCATCGAGATCGCCTGCTTCGGCACATCGTCGAACGTTGGGAACCAACCTTCGCCCAATTGCTGACGGCGGCAGGCGTCATCGAGTTGCACCACGAGGTAGGGTTCTTCGGTTTCGAAATCTGCCGGCGGGTCGTTGAAGGCCAAGTGACCATTTTCGCCGATGCCGACGAACGCGACGTCGATCGGGTGTCGACGAATGATCTCGCCAACTCGTTTACATTCGGCCTTCGCGTCCCCCTCTCCGTCGAGGAAATGAAACACTTTCATCGGCAGCGGCAATTTGCTCACAAATCGTTGCCACAGATAGCCCCGAAACGAGGCTGGGTGATCGATCGATAGCCCGACATACTCGTCCAGGTGAAAGCCTGTAACGTGGTTCCAGTTGATGCCCGGCTGCTTTACCAGCTCGGCCAGCATCTCAAACTGCGAAGCGCCAGTCGCCACGATGATATTGGCTGCGCCCCGTTCGGCCAGCGCCCGCCGGATATGTTCAGCGCCGGCCGTTGCCGCTGCCTTTCCCATCTGCGTCTTGTCCGGCATAATTTTGATGTCCATCCGACTTTCGTCCTCCCGGTTTTTAATTCTTGGCGACTAGTGATTATGAATGCTTCCAGCGGCTATGTCGACCTGCAAGTCAACGGGTATGCCGACGTCGATTTCAATGCCGACGAGCTATCCGGCGAGCGTGTTTTGGCCGTCTGCCAGCGATTGCGTGAGGAGGGGGTTGCAGGGATTTTGGCAACCGTAATTACGGCAGACTCAGACGCGATGTGCCGTCGACTGACCAACATCGCCCGAGTGCGCGACTACGCCCCTGAAATTGCCTCGATGATCGTCGGCATTCACATCGAGGGGCCGTTCCTCAATGAGCAACCGGGTTATATCGGCGCGCACCCGGCCGCGTGCGCGAAACTGGCCGATGTCGATTTCATGAAGCGGCTACTGGACGCCGCCGGTGGGCTTACCAAGATCGTCACCTTGGCCCCCGAGCGCGATATGAATTCGCATGTAACCAAATATCTGGCGGAGCAGAGCATCCGTGTTTCAGCCGGCCATTGCAATCCATCGCTCGACGAGTTGCGGTCTGCGATCGATGCCGGCTTGTCGCTATTTACGCATTTGGGCAACGGTTGCCCGGGCATACTGCCCCGCCACGACAACGTCATTCAGCGGGCGCTGAATCAATCTGACCGCCTGATGTTCGGTTTCATCGCCGATGGAGTCCACGTGCCGTTCGTCGCGCTTCGCAACTATCTTAAATGCTGCGGTCTCGATCGGGCATTCATCGTGACAGATGCGATTTGCGGGGCAGGACAGGGACCGGGCGAGTACACCATCGGCGATCAGCGCGTCGTGGTCGACGAGAACCTGGCTACCTGGTCGGCCGACCGTAGCCATCTAATGGGCTCAGCCGGCACCATGCGCCGCTCGGAAGAAAACCTGCGGCGCGATCTACGGCTCACGGAGCAACAGATCCGACAGCTCCTGGTCGACAATCCTCGCGATATTCTTGAGGCCAGCTCGTAGGACGGGCTTTAGCCCGTCATTTGCACGGCGGGCAGGCTATAATACGTCCCACTCAATTATTTGAGGCCGTCCGGGAATTCGAATGATTGGGTGGCACGTCCTGGGTCTTCATTCGAAGGGCGTGGAGTTGTACGGTTCGGAGAACCACGCCCTCCCCAAAGCGTCAGGGCGTGCCACCCGGAATTCCCGGACACCCTCAATTATTTCCTTGGCTCTACCTCTCCCTGTCTCTTTGTCTTCTCCTCCGGCGCATCATCGCGCTGAAAGAACATCAGATGTTGCCAAGGCAGCTTGTCGAATTCCTCGACCAACTTGAAGCCGTTCGGCGGAAACTCCTTCATGATCTGCGCCTTGGACATTTTGTGCAGCGGCTTGATCGGCACCTTTGGGTCTTCCGCGCGAAACTCCGCCAGCGCCACCCGGCCCGTCGGCTTCAGGCTCTTGCGAATCGCGGCGAGCATCTCTTGAGGGTTCGAAAACTCATGGTACACATCGACGAGGAGCACCAAGTCAACCGAGTTTGCGGGCAGCTTGGGATCGACCACGGTGCCGAGCACCGGCTCGATGTTCGTGATCTTTTCTTCAGTAGCCCGGTCTTTGAGCAGGCCGAGCATTTCGCGCTGGATGTCGACTCCGAGGACGCGGCCGCGCTCGCCGACCAGTTTGGCAATAGGTAGCGAATAGAATCCGTTGCCACACCCCAGGTCGCACACCGTGTCACCAGGCTTGAGGTTGAGTGCGTCCAGCAGCGTCTTGCAATCTTCCTCGCGATCGCGCGACTCACGTGTCAGCCAGGGTGCGCCCAGGTAGTGCATCGTTTGGGCGATTTCTCGACCTTTGTACCTGGTGAGCGGGCGCGGAACCACCTCTTCTTTGGCCAAGATAGTCGAGGCCCAAGCGCAGCATCCCACGAACGTGATCGTCCAAAGCAACAATAATCGTTGGCACATAACCCAATTATTGTGCCGACGTCCATTGCTGTCGATGTAGTGGGTGCCGTAATGGATTTTGGCGGCAGCGGATACGATCAAAGAACATGGAATATGAATGCGTCCCGGCCGGGACGGCCGGGCTATATAGCCGATCCGTCTCGGATCGGTCCCCGTGCCGCCAACAGCGCCGCTTGACCACAAATCTTCACTGCGTCCGGTGTAGCCAGAAAAGGAGAAAAGCGGCTGCCGTTGGGAGTGTCCAGGCTGTTGGCTCGGGGACGGCGGCGATTTTCTGGAGCGTCTGCGACGAGCTGCTCCCCGAGGAGGTGCCAAAGTTCTGCCGCCATTCTGCATATTTCTCCGCCGAAAGGCCCTGTTTCCGCCAGACGACGTAGTCTGCCATATCGACTTTGCCGTCGTTGTTGAAGTCGCCTGGCAAGGCGGCGGGAATGAACGTAATCAGCAAGTTCGAGAACGACGCCTGGTCCGCCGCCAGATTCATTCCCAGCAAAAAACCAAGCCGGTTGAAGGTATACGTGCCTAGTGTGCGCGCCGTTGTATCGATCGCGGTGATGGATTGCGTGAAGCCGTTCAGTCCATCGAGCGTGGCGGAAATTACCAGGTCGTCTCCCGAGCGCTCGATCGTCAGTTTCATGTAATAAGTGTCGTCGTTGAAAAGGCTCGCGTTCGTGTTATCACCTGCCTGAGTGCCTAGCGTATTTTGCCCCGCCGTTGCCAGATAAGCCGATGTATTGTCGACCGGCTTTCTTGCCAGTGTTCCCGATGTGCCCGAGCTGGTTCCATGTCGGTTGCTCATCGAGTAACCGACCCAGCCATTGTCGTCGGAGCCTGTCGAGTCGCCTTCGAACAAGCCGAAACGAAATTGTGTCTTGGGAGTGCCGCTGGATAATGGACTATTTACCGTTCCAGAAAGTACTACATTGCCCGTAAATACGATCTTATCGCCAGATCGCGCCAGCGTGATCTGTTCGAACGCAGAATGAATCATTTGTTGAGTCGCGCTGTCAGTCGTTCCATTGCCCACGACTGGAGAAGACGTATTGGCACTGTTGATGGGCCCATTGCCAAAGCCGATCGCGTTCATCCACGTGCCCGTTACCGGGATAACGCGTGGAGGCCCCGTATTCGCTCCGTTTCCCTCTAGCGGTGTAATCTGAGTCAGTCCGACGATAGCTGTGTTGTAATTCGTGTACGTCGTATACGTGCCGCGCATCCATAATAACGCCGTGTGCTCGTTGTCCCACTTGGGCACAATCGGGCGGATGTTGTCCGTTGTCGAGTTGTACGTAATCGGCGCCCAGGTCCATGTAGCTCCTCCGTTTGCCGTATTTCCTTCGAAGATTTCGTAACGCGGCATCGTCACGCCCGTGCGCGGATCAATCTTGGACGACATGAACAACCGGTCTGGATTGCTCGGGTCGAGCGCCACGAGGCCGGTGTAATCACCTTCATTCGCATAAAGATAGCCGCCAGCCTTGGCTAACTCATGAATGCTCCAACCACCATCCGTGTACCGACCGTAAAAGAAACGGTGGTCGAGCGCATTGTCATTTACCCGGGCCGTGAAGACGGCGTATGGTTTTCCCGTGGAGTCCAGCTCAACGTCGGTTGTCCAGCCACGAGTCATGAGGAGGTTGTTCACGGGCGAGACCGTATTTCCAGCGAGAAGCGGCGTGAAGTCGCTGGCCTTGAACGGGCTGGTGCTCACGCTGCTCAAGTCGCCCAATCGCGTGCCATCGGACTGGTAGACCCCGTAGTTCTGGTTGCCTTCGTACTGGATGTAGCCGTGGTACACGCTGTTGGAGAGCAGGTTGCGCGGGTGGGCATCGGTCGTGATGAAATCAATACGATCGACTCCGTTGCTGGTGTATCGAATGTACGGCCGATCGCTGCTTCCCGTATTGCCTTCCGGTCCGGTAAGCAGCCTGCCGCCGTAGGCGAACCCGCTCTGGGTTTCCAGATTCCATTTCAGGTAGTGAGGGTCATAGCCGCCCGCCGCGCCAGCGACTCGATGAAAATCGAAGACATCTCCACTGGCCGACAAGTACGCTAGATTCGAATAAGTCGTGCCACCAGACTCCAGATAAACGTTGCTCGGTCCCCATGCTGAAATATCGCCAGGCGCCGTCGAGACCCGCCAGTGCAACTGGTTGTTGGTTGAATGCTTGGAGAAACTGCTTAGGTAGCGGCCATCGGGCAGCTTCAAAAGCGCGGCTGAGTCATGGTCATCCGCTTCGAGATTATCAGCCAGCGTGAATCGAGAGCTTGCTGAGGAGGCCAGGTCGTAGGAAACGACTTCCACATCACCGTTGCGACTAGCGCCGCCCGCTCCGCTTCCGTTGGCCACGGAACTGAGAATGATCTTCCCGGCAGTGCCAGCCTGAAGATCGACAATCGCCCGCTCGTCCTCAAACCACGACCAGCCGCCGTTGTCGTTGAATGTGATGAGCGGACCGCCCACTTCGTTGATTGCAAAGCAATCCGAGCCGAGCAACGCCAAGACGAAGAGCAAGCCGGGCACGGCGCGACGCAGGAAGTCGCGCCATGCCGGCTCGCGTTGAGGGCTACACATTTCTCGAAAGATCGTTGGTTTCGCGGTCAACGTACGGGCTCAAATGCGAACTGTTCCATCTGACGACGCCGCGAGGTAACAGCAACGAATGCTACGACCATTGCCACCAGTATCCAAGTTGCTGGTTCAGGAACATTGCCGCCGTCGAGTGAGCTTCCGCTGCCCGGTGGGGTGCCGAAGTGGGCTCGCCAAAGCGAATATCGGGCCGCCTGATTGCCGGCACCGTTGTCGTTTGGCAGCGAAGCATTCGGACCATCGTTCTTCCGCCAAGTGACGTAGTCGCCCGCATCTACTTTTCCGTCGCTGTTGAAGTCGCCGAGCAAACCGGCTGCCAGGCTCAGGGTGATGTTGCCGCCCGTATAGGCCACGGAGTAACCAGGCGTGATATTGTCGAACACACCGGTGAGACCGCCCGTGTAGGTGGCGATGGTCCAACTCGTGCTCGCGCCCGGCGACCCGGCGACATTCAGCGAATCGAATGCAGACAGATCGATATTACCATTGACGGCCAGCTTATCCGACAGAGCGCCGTTGAGCTCGATCGCCCAGTTCGAGTTGTCGCCGCTGGTGACGTTCCCATTCGTCGTGAGCGTTCCGATGTTCGTGCCCGAAGCCACGCCCGGAGCGATCGTGCCGTTATTGGTTACCGCGCCGCCAACCGTGCCGGTACCGCCAAGAATGCCGGGCGAATTGACAGTTACCGTGAGATTGGTCCCTTCGACCGCCGAATTGTAGTTGATCGTGCCCTCGTTGATCTTCGTGGCCGATCCGGCGAAGTAGGTTTGCGGAAGATTGAGCGTCACTGTGCCTGCGCCGGTTTTGGTCAACGTTTGAGCGGTGCCGGTCCCGAAGTTACCTGGACCGTTGATGGTAAGCGTTGCAGCAGGGCCGACCTCAAGAGTCGAAGTGCCGAATCGATAGTTGGGCTGCGGCGAGCCGGTGACAGTGGACACAAGAGTCAGGTTGGACAAAACTTTGAAAGTCGAATTCGAGAAAAGCTCCAGCGAATCGATCACCGGCGTTGCGTTGTTGCTGATGGTCGTGATTGCCGACCCACCGGCGCCCAGATTAGGATTTCCCGTGGTCAGCATGCCTATGTGAACGTTGCCGCCGGTGATGTTCAGCGCGCGTGTCGACATGGACGAAACCGAGCCAAAGGTAATGAGGTCGACGTTGACCGTTCCGCCGCTGATATTCAACTGGCGCATTGCCGCAACATTGGTCGAATTGACCGTAATTTGCTTGACGTTCATGACGTGAGTCCCCGATATGTTGACAATGCCGGAGCTGTTGTTGCGGCCGATGTCGAAAACCGCGCTCCCGCCTGTCTGTGTGAACGTTCCGCCAGAGAGATTGGCGGTGCCCGAGTCGCCTAAGCCGTTGCCGATGGCCGTGACCGCATTTGCGGCGCTCAGCGTAATCGACCCGCCGGTCTGGATGAGCGTTCCTACTACGTTGCTTGGGGCCGTAAGGCTATTGCTGCCAATACCAATGCCGACGTTCAGGTTAGTACCGACAGTGATCGAGCCGGTGCCACTGACCGTTAGCGTGCCTTGGGCATTGCCCAGACTGGGGTTGGTTGTGGCGCCCCAGTCGCCGACTCTGATTTCGGCCGACGTTGTAAGCGAGCCACCAGAAATGTTGTAGAAGCCTTGGCCATTTCGCTTTCCGATGTGGGCGGCGCCCGTCACATTGAGGGTGCCGCCCGTTTGATTGAACGTGCCGCTCGTCGACGAAAGTCCGTCGGTGTCGCCATCGCCAATGTATAGCGAGGTTCCATTCCCACCCCACGTATAAAGGTCACCGCCGTTGAGGTTGTAGGTGCCGGTCGAGCCGCGGCGACCGATAATGATGAAACCCGTCGATGTAACGGTCGTAAAAGGGTTCTGCGTGAAGGTTCCGACAGTTCCAGAACCCGTTCCGACCACGATCGCGTCGTCCGTGGAAAAACCGGAGGTCAAGACCGACGGCGATGTCTCGGTGCCGTTGATCGTATAACTCCCGTTGGCGGTATTACCAGTCAAGCCGGCGGAATCACCAACATACAAACTTGCCACAGGAGGTTCGGTGCCTGCGTTGTAGTTCACGTATACGACGGTGCCCGGATTTTGAATGACCGTGCCCGTGCCGCCATTGTTGGGAAGGTAGGTAGGGGTCTCGGAATTGTAATCATCCGGAACCGTTTCGCGTCCCCCCACCCGCATCTCGCCGAAAATCGAAGTCCCCGAGTTGATGACGAGGTTGCCGCTTTGGCCGGTCGATAGACCCAAGATCAGGAACGCGCCTTCGGCGTAGTCGTTGATCACCGCTGTCGCGCCGTTGTTGATCGTGAGAAACTGGTTTTCTCCATTGGACGGTGCCGCGGTAAGATTCGGATCCCAGTTGGTGAGAGTGTTATAGTCACTCGATCCGGTGGCATTCCAAGTAAATGCCGGAGTCGGCGCCACGGCAAACGCGCTGTCGATGCCGCCCAGGCTAACGACCACGGCTGCGACCGCGAGCCAAATTACCTTGTCCCCCATGGCTCGACAGGTCCGACCGTCCTGATAACCTATTTTCCTTTTCCCGCCCATTGAATTCTCCCGATCTAACGTGTTGTGAAACTGAAGCCTATTATTTCTTACCGCCATTATCAGTTAGTTAAGTTTTGAATTTCATTCTTAAGTCAAACAGTCTTGTCTCTAAAGTCAAATTCCATGCTCACTCACGACCGTGGGACGAGCAAGTTTATAGTGAAGGCTGATTTCCTCTGGACGAAGCGCTCGGCCATAGAGTGCCAGCTCGTCGAGCTGCCCAACGAATGGCCGAACACCGCGATCTGGGTACAGCCGTCCTACGAGCAAACGCAATCCGCCAGATAAATCGCTTGGGTCTTCGCCTTCGGCCACTTGTTCGCCGTTGATGTACAGCCGCATGTGAGGGCCATCCTTCGTCGCCACCACATGTTGCCACTTCCGTAGCGTGTACGGAGTTTTGGAGTAGCACGATGTGCCGGTCGCTGTCGCGTTGCCGGCCGGGCTGCGGTGCAAATAGCGAATGCAGCCCGGATGATGGACGGCCGTGGGTATCTTTCCACTGCCCCCGAGTTCGATCAGCATGCCGTGTGGCAAAATGCCGCTTGGAGTAGGTTTATCACCTACCAGCGAAATCACGGCGCCGACATGGTAGTGGCTCGGCTTGATCCAAAATTCGATGGAGTAACTATCGCGAATCGAGCTATCAATGGGGCCGGTCGACAGCACTTGGCTAAGCTGATTGGTCAGGCCAAACTCGACCGACTGGTTGCCATGAAAGTTGGAGCGACCCATCGCTCCGGTCACCTGGCAAGCCAACGGGCCTCCCATTGCATTGGGCACGACCGGCCATTTGTCGCGCTCGAACCGCCAGTAACCGACAGGAGCAGCCTTCTTTACCGCCTTTACATAAGCTGGCGTAATCGCCAGTCCGTCCGAGGCCATCGAAACCTGCGCCGCGAAGTAATCGGCATCGGCCGAATGGTGGGTGATGCTTGGCTGGCCTTCGTCTCCAGGGCGCACACGAATCGCCTTGCCTGCTTCGATCTTGATCGGTAATGTTTCCTCGTCTGGAGTTCCCCAAGCCGGCTCGAGGATCGCCGTGCCATCGAAGACGTGAATCTCACCTTCATTGCCAAACGCCGACACGCCGATCGACCCGTACTCAGTTAATACCAGGCGGCCAACCGGAGTATCCAATACAAAAGGTCGGTGGGACGTGTTGATCGTCGCCGTCAGCCGGCCAAAGCGCAGCGTCGGCATTCCCTCCGAAGTCAGCATCATTCCAGCCGGCCCTTCGAGAGACACGGTCGCCTGTCCACTTACGCCCCAATTGAGCTTGAACTCTGCCAGGCCTTCGAGCAAATGGAGTGATTCTCCACTCGCCAAGCCGCTTCCAATCTGCCGCGAGGCGGCTGAATTGCCGTCCCACAAGCAGGCCGTGCTCCGTACCAGCTTGGCTTCGTAAGCCGGTTCGATGCTCGCGGGACTCTCCATCTTGGCGAGAGAACCAACGGGCAATTGCCCATTTCCCCGATACAACGTTGCAGCTGCCAGTCCGCCCAAAAGGAACCCAATGCCTGCGGCCACTGTCAGCCAGGCCCAAGGCCGGATATTCGACGCGTCAGCACGCTCCTCGTGGAGAGCGGGCGTTTCCGCGTGTCCGGCCAGATCCTCATCCCCATCCGTCAACTTCCGACCGCCGGTTAAGCCTTGCCAGGCAAGCGCAGCTTGCTGCTCAAGCATCCGTGCCGCGTAGTTCGCAAGTTGTTGATCCGACCGAACAAGTTCGTCCAGCCGAGCAATTTGCTCATCCGATGCCTCATCACAATTGGCGGCGATAGCGATCTCGCGAATTTCACGCTCACGAGCAGCTTGAGCATTCATAGGGCATCTGCTTTCATGCTTCGCTGAACACAGTTCAGCAAAACGTTGTGGATGCGATTCAACGCGCGATAGATCGCGTGGACCGACTTCGATTGGTTAGCCGCAATCTGCTTGGGAGGGCGTTGATAGTAGTAGCGCTCTTGAAGCAATTGCCGGTCAGTCGCATTCAATCGTCCCAGGCATTCTTCCAGGGCCTCGTATCGCTCGGTGGATTGGTCCGAGAGGGCGATCGCCTCGTTCGCCAGCAACTCGAGCGCCTCGTCGCTAAACGTACGGCTTCGGCGCTGCTGCTTCATCAAGCTCAGCACCTCGTAGTAGGCGATCCGGCTGGCCCAGGCAAAGAAGTTGCTTCCCGGTTGGAAGTCGGCGAACTTGTTCCACAGGATGACGTTGGTGTTCTGGAATACCTCCTCCGCGTCGTGGTGGTTGAATACCAGAGTCATAATGAATCCGTAAATCCGTCGTGCGTTCCGCGAGAACAGCCGCGCAAACTCTTCTCGGTCGACATCGGAGGGGTCGTTGCTCGGGCGATCACTGGCATCCACGGGCATCAGCCGTCTCGCTGAGTAGGGTGCTAATCGAAAACGAGTTTCGGTCGGACGAGTATGCGCACAGACATGTAGAATACGGAGGTGGCCGGCTTTTTTTTGCGCCAAATTTCTCAACAAGTTGATAAATTCAGTGGTCGCAATACTTTACAATACTTGAAAACAGCGGTCTTTTGCCTCATCCGGGCATGGCCCTTCGGCCTTTTCTTCCGCCTGTTACGCGGCTCGCCTCCGAGTATACTCTCCTTTTCCCTGCCTCTTATCGAGGCTTGCATTGGTATTGAACAATTACCGTGAGCCGGGGCGTACCCGCCCTCGCCCAACCGTTCATTATCAACGAAAGTATCAATAATTGGTTAATTGGATGAGCTTTCACATGGGTAATCGAATTGCAGCCGTCCTGGCTTTTGTCGTTCTGGCGTGCTCGCCAGCCTTTGCAGCCGAGCCGGCAGCATTCTTCCCGATTATGGCTTGGGATGGCGTTCCCAACGATCCCGGAGCCATCAAGAAGATGAGCGATTGCGGCTTCACTGTGGCCGGCTTCGTGCCGCCTGCGGCTCTCGATGCCTGCCAGGCTGCCGGGCTCAAGGCAATCGTCTCTGATCAGCGCGTCGGCGGGTACGACTGGCAAAATGTCGACGCCAAAGAGGCACGCCAACGGGTCACCGCGCTTATCAACGAAGTGCGCAACCATCCCGCCGTTTATGGCTACTATTTACGTGACGAGCCTCCCGCGAGCTTCTTCGCAGGTTTGGCTACTGTTGGCGATGTCGTAAAAGAGCTTCACCCGGGCGCTTGGCCCTATATCAACCTTTTCCCAAATTACGCCGATGCCAGCCAACTAGGCACCAATACCTACGACGAGTACCTCGAGAAATTCATCGAGACTTGCAAGCCGCCGGTCATCAGCTACGACCACTATGCCCTCTTCGAGGGCGGCAACATGCGCGGCGAATACTTCGCCAATCTCGAAGCGGTCCGCCGAGCGGCGCTCAAGCACAAGCTCCCCTTCTGGCAAATCGTGGCCTCGCTCGGCTGTTTGAACTATCGCGAGCCCTCGATGACCGATATGCGATTTCAGGTCTACACTTCCCTCGCCTATGGTGCCCGTGGACTCGCGTACTTCAAATATTTCACACCCGCTGTCGGTAACTTCCGCAGCGGTCCGATCGATCAGTTTGGCCACGAAACGCCGATGTGGGGCATCCTTCGGCACATTAACCTACAAGTTGGCAAGCTTGCTCCCACGCTGCTGCAACTTACGTCCGACCGCACCTACCACTTCGGCAGTGTACCAGCCGGTTGCACCGGTCCCGACGATAAATGTCTGGTCAAGGCGATTCCCGGCCCGATGCTCGTGGGCGACTTCACGCACACCGATGGCAGCCGCTACGTCATGATTGTCAACAAGGACTTCCACGGATCAATTGTCGGCGCGCCTCAGTTCAATGTGCCTGTCACGAAGCTCCAGTTCGTCTCGACGTTGGACGGCTCGCTCGGCCCATTCGAAGGCGAGTACACTTGGATCGCGCCAGGCCAGGGCGTTCTTCTCAAAGTTACGGAAAAGAAGTAATTGAGGCTGTCCGGGAATTCGAACGACTGGGTAGCATGCCCTGACGCCTTCAGGATGATGTAAGTGATAGCTATGTCAGGAGAGGAGTTGTCCCGGAGGGACATCTGAAAATAGCCCAGGATTTTAATCCTGGGGCAAATCCGCACATTTTCGAGAAAGTCCCGTAGGGACGACAGAACGTTGGCGGTATGTCTGTCGTCCCTACGGGACTTGGTAGGATCAAACGAGTTCTTACCCCAAGCACTGAAGTGCTGGGCTATTTTCACTGAGTCCCTACGGGACCTCCGATGCAAGCACTTGCATAATCCTGAAGGCGTCAGGGCGTGCCACTTGGAATTCCCGGACGTCCTCAAGTAATTGCGCGAGAGCAAAAAGGCCGCAGCCGAATTCGCAAGGACTCGGTTGCGCAAACCACACCGCCTGCTTCGCTCAATCAGGCGCCGCGTGAAACACCACCGCCGCATGACCTGGAATAGGCCATGTCTTGCCGTCAAACCGTGGCGTGCCCCAGCCGCCATAGCATGGCTCTTCGCTGGACCACAATGTTTCCCAACGCCGCCCCTGCGGTGATGCCAACAATGGTTCCGCAACCGGTCGCCAATCCAGGTCGCGTCCCAGGTTGAACAGCACGAGCCGATCATCACCCTGCGCACCGAAAAATCGCAACAGAAAAGCCTCTGTCCCAATAACCGCTCCCTCTACGGCGCTGCGGTCTTGCCGCGAAAACACAGGGTCCGCTTGGCGTAGTCGAATCAGATCACGATGTAGTTGCACTACATGCGAGTGTTGCCTGGCTTCGGCCCAATCAAGCTTCGATTGCTGAAACGTGCTTTCCGCCGAGGGATCAGCCAACTCGACGTTATTCTCAAAAGATTCGAGCCGTGGAAACTGCGACATGAACGCCCGCCGTCCCGCCGATACCAGTTTCGCCAAATCCGGCTCGTGATCGGCAAAGTAGTAGAACGGGTTCGATGCGGCAAACTCTTGCCCCATAAAGAGCATGGGTGTTTGCGGTGCGAGAAGCAACAATGCCGTTAGCGCACGATGCCGCCCGGCAGTTGTCAGCGAATGAGTGCGCAAACCATGAGCCGAATTCGCCACTTGATCATGGTTCTGCAAGAAATGCACAAAGTGCGAAGCTGCTATGTCGCCCGATGGCCGGCCTCGATACCTGGCTCGCCGCGGGTTCCACTGGCCTTGATATAAGTAACCATGGCGAATCGCGGAGATGAGTTCTTGCGGCGTGCCCGCGTAGTCAGCGTAGTACGCCTCGGCGTGCCCCGTTGCCGCTACGCGACACGAGTGATGAAAGTCGTCGTTCAAGATACCATCGGTCCCCCAGCCCCCTTCGCTCGTTGGCCGCACCTGGTCGCTACGATTCAGTTCGTCTTCGCTGTAGATCACGATCGATCGGTTTCCCGCCGCCTTCCGCGCGGTGCGCGTAAGTTGTGCGATGATGTGTTCCGCCGAGTCATCGAGGATTGCCTGCACCGCGTCCAGCCGCAGACCGTCAATATGGAACTCGCGCACCCAATAAGCCGTGTTGTCGGCCACGAAGTCGCGCACTGGTCTCGATCTCGTCCCGTCGAAGTTGATCGCATCGCCCCATTCTGTGTGATGCTTCTCGGTAAAGTAATGCTTCGAAAACCTGGTGGCATAGTTTCCAGAAGGCCCAAAGTGGTTGTAAACCTGATCGAGCACCACGCCCATCCCCAGCGCGTGCGCCCGATCGACAAACGCCCGCATGTCATCCGGCCGGCCGTAAAGCTGCGTCGGCGCGAACCAATGGACGCCGTCGTATCCCCAGCCAAACTTGCCAGGAAATGCCGCGACCGGCATCACCTGCAGCAGCGTGATTCCCACATCGCGAAGATGCGGCAACTTTTCAATCGCCGCTTCCCAAGTGCCTTCTGCCGTGAAGGTGCCGATATGCAATTCATAGATGATTTGCCCAGGCATCTTCACCCCCGGCCAGTTCCCGTCGGTCCAGGCAAACTGTCTATGATCAATCACCTCCGAAGGTCCATGAGCCCCGCGCGGTTGAAAATTCGACGCCGGGTCCGGATATTTCTTCGGATCATCGTCGATGCGGTAGAAGTAGAGCGCTCCGGGTAATGCTCCCGCAACATGCTCTGAAAAGTATCCCTCCGCATCGCGACTAAGCACAACGCGTCGTAACTCGCGATCGGCTGAATCAACCAGCACCAGCTCGACTCGTTCGTGTTCGGGAGCCCAAACGCGAAACACCGTGCCGGTTGAATCAACCAATGGGCCGTGATGGTTATAAGTTTTTTTCATGCACGTTCCGTTGCTTTAAGAACCATTTGGCATATCCTTTGCTTCTTTCCACCGCCTCTCTACACTGAGGCCTGTACGGAAGCACATTTTGTACCGCGACGATGGAGCTGGACAGGCGTAACAGGCCACCAATCTGAATCTTCATGTCCGAACCGACGGTCTCAAAACCCGAATCAGCCGCCTCGCGCACGCTCCTCAATCGGATTCCGCGGTCGACTTATCGGCTGCAACTCGGTGCAGACCTTACACTCGATCAGGTTCGGGGTCTCCTGCCGTACCTTCAGCAATTAGGCATCAGCGATCTCTATCTCTCGCCGCTTTTTCGTGCTCGCGCCGAAAGTAGCCACGGCTACGATGTTGTCGACCACGGCACGATTGACCCCGTGATTGGTGATTTGGCGGCCTTCGAGCGACTAGCCGCTGCTGCCCAGGCAGCCGGCATGGGCATCCTACTAGACGTTGTGCCCAATCACATGGGCATCAACGATCCTGGCAATGTCTGGTGGCTCGATGTGCTGGAAAATGGTGAAGGCTCTTATTTCGCCGATTTCTTCGACATCGAATGGCATCCGCACGCTGCCGCTCTGCAAGATAAAATACTGCTTCCCTTTCTGGGCGAACCCTTTGGCAAGGTCCTTGAAAGTGGCGACCTGAAAGTCGTCTACGAGCACGGCCGGTTGCAACTCGCATATTACGAGCGCCGACTCCCGCTTTCGCCTTCATCGTGGCCGGTGATTCTTGATCTTGCCTTCAGCCAAGCGGATGTATCCGACGAAAACGCCCAGCCGTTTAGCGCCGACTGGAGCGAACTCGAAAGCATTGCCACACAACTTGGCAACCTACCCACCGGTTCACTCCGCGACGCGGAGGCAATGGCCGAGCGCTACCGCGAACAAAAAATCGCTCGCCAGCGACTCGACCAGCTCTTGCGAAAATCGGCTGCCGTGAAAACGGCCTTTGACCGCGCGATCGTGCAAGTGAATGGCGAGCAGGGCAACCCGAAGAGCTTCGACCAATTGGAAGAGCTCCTTAACCAACAATGGTATCGCCTGGCGTACTGGCGCGTCGCGGCCGACGAGATCAACTACCGCCGCTTCTTCGACATCAATGACCTGGCTGCGATCCGCGTCGAAAACTTCTGGCTTTTCGACGCGGTTCATCGGCTCGTTGCCACGCTGATCGAAAAAGGTTGGGTTACCGGCCTCCGCATCGATCATCCCGACGGCCTCCGCGACCCACACAACTATTTCAAGTCGTTACAGAACCTCTATCGCTCGCAGCAAAGCGGCAATGGCAACGAGAAACCGGAAATCTACGTCGTTGCCGAGAAAATTTTATCAGGCGATGAGCCATTACCGACCGACTGGGCCGTTGCCGGCACTACCGGCTACGATCTTTTGAACATCATCGGCCGAATGCAAGTTTGTGGAGAAGGCCTGGCCCATCTCCGCGACTTCTACAACGCCTCGACAGGCAATACGAAGAAACCTGCGCAAATCGTCTACGAAAGTCGCCGCGAGGTGTTGTACGGAAGTATGGCCAGCGAGCTACAGATGCTCACCGACTCGCTCTATCGCCTCGCGCAACGCCACCGCGCCTCACGCGACTTCACACAACCAGTTTTGCGGCGTGCCCTCCGTGAAGTGCTCGCCAGTATGACCGTCTATCGCACGTATGCCCGCGGCGACAGTTGGGACATCAGCGAAGCCGACTACCGCACGATTACCACAGCGGTCCGCCTTGCCAAGCGGCGCAATCACGCCATCCCGTTTTCTGTGTTTGATTTCATCGCCTCGGTCTTGTTGCTCGAACATCCGCCCTCCTTGACCGATGAGCAGGCCGCCGAACGACGCCAATTCGCGCTCAAGTTCCAGCAAGTCAGCGGCCCAATCGCTGCCAAGGGCGTCGAGGACACGGCTTTCTATCGTTACTACCCGTTGGCTTCGCTCAACGAAGTCGGCGGCGAACTCGACGCCAAACCGCTCGAGGTTGACGAATTCCATCGCCTCATGCGCCATCGCATGCAAGCCTGGCCGCATTCGATGTGTGCGACTTCCACGCACGACTCCAAACGAGGCGAAGATCTCCGCGCCCGCCTTCATGTGCTCTCCGAAGTGCCGGAACAATGGTCGCAGGCCGTCGACCGCTGGCGGCAAATGAATCTACCGCTTATCCGTGAAATCGATGGTGACCCTGTTCCCGATGCCAACGAAGAGTATCTGCTTTATCAAACGCTCGTCGGTATTTGGCCACCAAGCCAGGTTAGCAGCACCGATCTGGACGACTACCGCGAGCGCATCTCACAATACATGCAGAAAGCGACCCGCGAGGCAAAGCTTCACACTTCGTGGATGAACCCGTCCGAGGAACACGAGGCAGCAATCCACGATTTCATCGCCGATCTGTTTGGGGAGCAGGGCACACGGTTCCGAGCCGACCTTACGCAGTTTGTCGACCAAATTGCGTGCAGTGGCTATGTCAATTCTTTGACTCAATTGG
Organism: uncultured Planctomycetaceae bacterium; assembly: GCA_964549545.1. Taxonomy (GTDB): domain Bacteria; phylum Planctomycetota; class Planctomycetia; order Pirellulales; family Lacipirellulaceae; genus JABDGM01. The sequence continues at coordinate 39,160 of CAZJWY010000024.1, forward strand.
TCCTCAAGTCGACCCTGCCCGGTGCTCCCGATTTTTACCGCGGTACCGAGCTGTGGGATTTCAATCTTGTCGATCCCGACAACCGGCGACCTGTCGACTACCTGTGCCGCCGCGCCCGACTGGAACAGTTGCAAC
>CAZJWY010000025.1:0-37951 GCA_964549545.1 uncultured Planctomycetaceae bacterium
AAGTATCTCGGAAGGATCGTTCACATATAACGCCGCGAACTCAGTAAACGACTTGCATAGATATCGAAAGTATGGGTCTTGATCGAAGTCGCATACTTCGTAGATTGGCGTTTGAGAGGTTGCCGCGGAGCTTAGACCGATCGCGCACATAGTTAAGTCAACTGAGTGATCGAAAAACAGAAAGTAGTTGGCTGATTGCGGGAACTTCTGGGCAAAGCGGGGTTTGTATTCGCTAACAAGTCTTAACTCTTCGATTGACCAAAAGCGGAAAAACCATCTTTCGTCGTAATGACCGCCCATACCGTTTACGGTCGAAAAGTATTCCCTCATGTCTTCGGGAAGTTTGACGTTGTACTTCAACTCGAAGTTTTGAATGGTTAAGTCGTCGACACCCTTGAGGATTGGAATATTTTCGTTCTGCCAGTCTGTGATCATTTTCTTCAGTAGTAGTTTCAGGTCGGGCATTTTGGTGGTTACACAAGTGCGCGAACCAAATCGTCGATTTCAGTCTTTGTTCGTTTCTCAGTTACCGCGATCAGAATGCAGTCATTGAGCTCGGGATACCACTGGGCCAAAGGAACTCCGGCGAGGAAGCCGGCGGCGAGCGCTGCATCGAGCAATTCCTTAACGCGATTCTGTTTGTCGCGGATAACGAATTCTTTGAGCGTTGGTGCGTTGAAAGCCAACTCGAAGCGATCCGATTTGCAGAACTGCTCGGCGCAATAGCGCGATTTTTGCAGGCAGAGATTGGCGGTTTCTTTCAATCCTTGCGGGCCAAGCAGCGACAAATAAATCGTGGCCCTCAAAGCGAACAGGCCCTGGTTCGTGCAGACGTTGCTCGTGGCTTTTTCGCGACGGATGTGTTGCTCGCGGGTTTGCAGCGTGAGGACGAAGCAGCGTTTGCCGCGGCGGTCGACGGTTTCGCCGGCGATGCGGCCGGGCATCCGGCGCACTAGCTTTTCGCGACAGGCCATGATGCCGAGGTAAGGGCCGCCGTATTGCATGGGGGTGCCGAGTGTGTGGCCTTCGGCGACGGCGATGTCGGCGCCCCAGTCGCCCGGGCGTTTCAAGAGGCCGAGGCTGATTGGATCGAACGCGGCAACCACCAGCGCTCCGGCGTCATGAGCGATCTTCGCGAGCGCGGCGGCGTCTTCGATGCAGCCGAAGAAGTTGGGCTGTTGGACGACGATACAGGCGGTGGTATCGTCGACCACTGCAGCGAGTTCCTCCGGCTTGACAACGCCATCGGGCGTGCCGATCGTGATCAACTCGACGCCGAGGTTTTTCAGGTAGGTAGCGATCGTTTGGCGGTATTCGGGATGCACACTCGCGGCCGTGACGACTTTGCCGTAACGCTTCGTCACGCTCACGGCCATCAGCACCGCTTCGGCTGCGGCGCTGCCGCCGTCATAGAGGCTAGCGTTGGAGACATCGAGGCCCGTGAGTCGCGTGATCAACGATTGGTACTCGAACACGACCTGCAAGTTGCCCTGGCTGACCTCGGCCTGATACGGCGTGTAAGAAGTATAGAACTCGCCGCGCCCGGCCAGTTCGTCCACCGCGGCCGGAATGAAGTGGTCATAGCTCCCGCCGCCGAGGAAGCAGATCTTGGAGCCGGCGTGCTCATTCTTCGCCGCGAGTGACGCCATGTGTTGGGTGAGCTCGATTTCGGTGAGCGCGGGCGGGATCGCGAGAGGGCGCTTCAATCGCATCTCGGCCGGGACCATGGCGAATAGATCATCGATTGAGCCGGTCCCAATGGCAGCCAGCATCGCGGTTTCGTCTTCGGGCGTTAGGTACAGGTAGGGCATCGGGCGTGTAGGTCAGGCTTTAGCCTGACGCGATGGAGCTTCGAGTGGCGGTTGTAGGTCAGGCTGTGCCTGACTCGAGAAGGTAGAGTTATCGGTGAGTTGTTTTGTCAGGCACAGCCTGACCTACGCGAATTTTTGTTCTCGTCAGGCTAAAGCCTGACCTACTTAATGAGATTCTTCGGCGCACTGCTTTTGGTACGCGGCGTAGTCCATCAGGCTTTTGAGCGCCGCGTCGTCGGTGATTTTGATCTTCGCGATCCAGCCGTCACCGAATGGGTCTTTGCTGAGGACTTCGAGGTCATCGGCCAGCTTGTCATTCGCGGCCACGACTTCGCCGGTGACGGGGGCGTAAACGTCACTCACGGCCTTTACCGACTCCACTTCGCAGAACGATTCGCCCGCTTTCACCTGTCGGCCAACTTTGGGCAACTCGATGAAAACAAGATCGGTCAGCGCCTCGACGGCAAACGCGCTGATGCCGACCGTCGCAACCTTTTGGCCACCCTCATCGGCGACGGCGACCCATTCGTGTGTCTTGGCGAAAAGTAGGGATTCTGGTTTCATAGGTTGGTCCTTCAATTCGGATTCACCACGGAGACACGGAGAGCACAGAGAAGATATTTAAGGATCCGCAGATGAACACAGATAGACGCAGATAAGGGCAGATGATTTTGTCTTGAATGATTATCTGCGTTCATCTGCGTGTATCTACGGATAAACCTCTTCTCAGTGCTCTCCGTGTCTCCGTGGTTAGTTCTTCTGCTTTTGTCTTTGATAAAAAGGTAACGGAACAACAACGGCGGAGTGCTGCGTGCCGCGGATGTCGGTGGTTAGTTGGGTCCCAACGGCCGAAGCGGATGGCTCAACGTAGGCCATCGCGATCGGGCGGTCGAGCGTGGGCGAGTAGGTGCCGCTCGTGACTTCGCCGACGACCTTGCCTTCATGCAACACAGGGCAGCCTTGGCGCGGCACACGTTTCCCTTCACCCTGGAGGCCGACGCGCACCGGCTGCGACTTGTCAGTGGCGAAACGTTTGAGAGCGTCGCTACCGATGAACTCGCGGCCGTCGAGGTTCACGGCGAAGTTGAGGCCGGCTTGGATTGGGTTGATCGTTTCGGAAAGCTCATGGCCATAAAGCGGCATTGCGGCTTCGAGGCGAAGCGTGTCGCGAGCACCGAGGCCGGCGGCCATGCCGCCAACTTTTTCGGCCGCTGTAGCAATCTGCTCCCAAACCCAAGCCGCTTGTTCGGCTTCGCACATGATTTCGACGCCGTCTTCGCCGGTATAGCCGGTACGACTGACGACAACGCTGATGCCTTCAAAGTAACCTTTATCCCAGTGGTAATATCGCATCGCGTGCAAATCGAGACTTGGTGCCGAAAGTTCAGCGTTGAAAAATGGCGCGAGTACGTCCAGCGCTTTGGGACCCTGAACGGCAATCATTGCGCTTCGCACAGTATTGTCGCCGATTGAAATTGGGAATTCTTCCTTTGAATGATGCTGCCAGCTTTTCGAAGAATCTTTGAGCCACGCGACAATTTTTTCTCGATTGCTAGCATTCACTACCATCGAATATGGACAAAACTCATCGGATGAACTGCCATAGACCAATACGTCGTCGAGTATTCCTCCTTGCTCGTTGCATATGAGTGCGTAACGAATTTGATTCGACTTCAAATCAGACACCCGGCGGGTAACCACCGAGTCGAGGAATGCGGCGACGCTTCGTATTGGCGAATCAGGCGGATGAGTAGGGCGCGGATTGGCGGCAATCGCCGCGAGAAATCGTGCGAAGTCGGGTCCGAGAAATTGCAACCGTCCCATGTGTGAGATATCGAACACGCCGACAGAATTTCGCGTCGCGTTATGCTCGTCGGCGATCGACGTGTATTGGACCGGCATGCTCCAGCCGGCGAAGTCGACCATTCGTCCGCCGTGTTTGACGTGCCAGTCGTGGAGCGGAGTGCGCAGTAGTTCAGTGGTCATCGTCATCGGCGCTGGGTGCGCCGCGGCGGGGGAAGCGGGTTCAGTTGTCAAAGGGCCGTTGAAAGCCATTGCATCTTAGTTGCTTTGGTGGCCAATGTCAGGGGGAGTGGGAAAAATGTCGACTGGGCATGACGAACAGTGGTGATATTGTTTACTCGTAGGACGGACAATCCTGTCCGTCGATTTTGCGAGGACGGGCAGGATTGCGAAGGACGGACAGGATTGTCCGTCCTACACGGTATAACCATTGGTGAACGCAAAACTAGAAAGAAGCGAGTGAAAATGCGATACTTGGGGAGAGCGATCGCGAGAATTTCGCGGTCGCCAGGAGTTTCTTGCCCGTTTGCAGGTGTTGTCATGATGCGTTCTGTCGTGTTTGCGCTCGTAGTGATGGGGGTTGGTGGCCAAATCGCGTATGCGGAGGCAGAGAACTGGCCGCAGTGGCGCGGGCCGCTGGGAACAGGTGTCGCGCAAGCGGGCGACTATCCGGTGAGGTTTTCCGGTACAGAGAACGTGGCCTGGAAAGTGAAGCTGCCTGGGCGCGGCAGCTCGACGCCTGTCGTTTGGGGGGATCGCATTTTCGTAAGCTGCGCGATTGGCGAATCGCCGGCAGCACTCGGGTTTCGGCCCGGCAAGATGGAAAAATCGAACGCTAAGGACGGTCTTCTTTGTTACGACGTGAAGGGCAATGAGCTGTGGCGGAAAGAGCTTGGCGCCGAGCGTGCGGGCAAGCATCCCAACGGATCGGGCAGTAATCCGTCGCCGGCGACGGATGGCAAGCACGTTGTCGTTTATTACAAAAGCGGTACGCTGGCCTGCTTGGATGTCGCTGGCAAGATGCTCTGGCAAACGAATCTTCAGGATCGTTTTGGTAAAGACACGCTCTGGTGGGACTTGGGTACGTCGCCCATTTTGGTCGATGACTGCGTCGTAGTGGCCGTGATACAAAGTCCGCGCGGGAAGGGCGAAGCATACGCGCAGTCGGCGGCCAGCGATGCGCGTGAGGCGGTGCATTCGTACCTCGTGGCCTTCAAGCTCGACAGTGGCGACGTAAAGTGGAAAACGCCGAGAGAATATGAGTGTGCCGAAGAATCCGATCAAAGCTACGCGACGCCCCAAGTTGTGGAGGTCGATGGGAAGAAGGTCATTGTTACCTGGGGGGCCGACCATCTTACGGGTCACGATGCGGCCACCGGCAAGTTGCTTTGGGAAAGTGCCGACTTCAATCCGTCCAATCAGCGGGCGTGGCGGACCATCGCGTCTGCCGTTGTGGACGACGGCGTGGCGGTCGTCCCCTATGGCCGAGGAGAGTTCTTGGCGGGCGTGCGCATTGGCGGCAGCGGCGATATCACAAAGTCGAATCGGCTGTGGGACGTTCCTAAAGTTGCGGGAGACGTGCCGACGCCGATTATCCGCGATCGCAAAGCATATGTGTTGAGCGACAAAGGCGGTATTACATGCCTCGCCCTGGAATCGGGCAACGAGTTGTGGAAGGCAGAACTCAAACGTAACCGTAACAAGTACTATTCTTCGCCAGTTCTGGCCGGTAACAAGCTGTACAATACACGGGAGGACGGCATGATCTTCGTCGGCGAAGTCGGCGACACCGGTTACAAAGAGCTTGCCGAGAACGACATGGGCGAGCGAATCATCGCGACGCCGGTGCCGATTCGCGGTGGGCTGCTTGTTCGTGGGGATGAGTATTTGTATTTCATCGCTGCTGGTAAGGACACGAAGTAAAATGAGATGTACGTGAGAGAAACGACGGATTGAGGGAAGATATGAAATTAAAAGTGTATATTCATCCGGCGGAAGAAGGCGGGTTTTGGGCAGAGGTTCCGGCGCTGCCCGGATGTGTATCGGAAGGTGAAACATGGGAGGAGGCGCTCGCCAACGTTCGCGAAGCTGCCGAGGGATGGTTGGAAGTTTCGGCGGCGCGAGCATAAGGCGACGTATAGGTACAAGTCGTAGAAGTTGAGCTGTAAAATATTTTGTTGCAAGCAAACTCGTTGGTTTGTGAAGGCCAGCTATAGCAAATACTGTGCAATCTATGAAAGACATAGCGTTTTGCGATTTGGGGCGTGAGCTGACGACGACGCGGCGGGTGCTCGAACGTGTTCCCGAAGAACACTTCGATTGGAAGCCGCATGAGAAGTCGATGTCGTTACGTGATTTGGCCGGGCATGTGGCGACGATGCCGATTTGGTTGTTGCTGACAGTCGAGCAGGACGGCCTCAACTTTACTTCGCCGCCGAATATCCCGAGAGATTTTAGTAGCCGCGAAGGGTTGCTGAAGACATTCGACGACAATGCTGCCAAGTTTCGTGTTGCGATGGAGGAACTCGGCGATGAGGCGCTCGGCCAGCCTTGGACGCTGAAGAATGGCGAGCAGGTGCTGTACACGGCGCCGCGGTCGTATGTGCTGCGTGTGTGGTGCGTGAATCATATGGTTCACCATCGCGGGCAGCTTTGCACGTACCTGCGAATGCTAAACCTGCCGGTGCCGGCGGTGTACTTCAATTCGACGGATGAGCCGGAGATGAAGTTCGAGTAGGGGGTAGCCACGAAAAGCACGAAAAAGCCACAAAAACTCACGCGAAGGCGCCAAAGAGGGATGAATTGAACCACTAAGGGCACGAAGGACACGAAGGTTTTTGATGCAGTGGCAATCGACGCGATTCATTCTTCCTTCGTGATCTTGGTGTCTTTGTGGTTCAATCGATTCTTAACTTTGCGTCTTCGCGCCTTTGCGAGAGATCATTTCACTCGGCGCTGCCTTTTTTGGCGCGGCGGGCTTGGCGTTCGGCTTTGCCGGGGCGAGCCTTTTTCTTGATCTTGGTTCGGTTGGCCGGTTTCTTTCCAGTTTTCTTTTTCTCGCCGCGTTTACCGCTGGATTTGGTGGGTGGTTTGACGCGGGTCTTCTTTCCGGTGCCGCCGCGGCCGACGAGGCGGAAGTTTAGTTCGCGGGTGTCGACATTGACGGCCGCGACGGCCACGCGCACGGGGTCGCCCAGGCGGAATGAATTGCCCGAGCGGTGGCCGGCGATGATGTGGCCGGCTCGGTCGTAGCGGTAGTAGTCGTCGGTGAGGCTGCTGATGTGGACGAAGCCCTCGGCGGGGATGGCGGTGCCGGTGATGAAGAGACCGAAGTTTTCGACGCCGGTGATGACGCCGTCGAGCTCCAGGCCGATCTTGTCGGACATGTAGAGGAGCAGCTTCAGCTTCTTGAGCTCGCGTTCGGCTTCGGCGGCCCGTTGCTCGCGTTCGCTGCAATGGTCACCCAGGACGAACAATTGATCTAAATTTTGCTCGGGCTTCTTGCCGCGATTGAGCACGTCGATGAGGCGATGGACCGTTAGATCGGGATAGCGGCGAATCGGCGAGGTAAAGTGACAATAGCAATCGCTCGCGAGTGCATAGTGGCCATCGTCTTCCGGGCTATAGATGGCCTTTTGCATTGAGCGGAGCGTGGCGTAGTTGATCGCATGTTGCCGTGGGTCGCTTTTGACAGTGTCGAGAAGCGACTGCAACTCGAAGCGGTTTTCCAGGTTCTCGACCTCGTAGCCCAAGTCACGGACGAACTCGGTGAGAACTCGCATTTTGCGTGGGTCGGGCGCGCCGTGAACGCGGCGCAAGAAGACGAGGCCGGCGTCGGCCAGCTTCTCGGCCACGGCCTCGTTGGCCATGAGCATGAATTCCTCGATGATTTGATGGCTCTCGGTGTTTTCGGTGAGATGAGCGCCGGTGACGCGGCCATCTTTGTCGAGGTCGATTTTCATCTCGGGCATCGAGAGCTCAAGCGCGCCGCGCTGGAAGCGGCGGGCACGGAAGATCATCGCCAGTTCGTGCATGCGGGTGAGTAGTGCGTCGATTTCGGGCGTCAGGTCGCGAAAGACGCTTGGTTGCTGAGTCTTCGTCTTGCCGATTTTTGCTGGATGCGGGGCGGGGGTTAGTTTTTTTGCGGCCAGGTACTCGTCGACTTCTTCGTAGGTAAATCGGCGGCAGCTCTTGATCGCGGATTTGAAGACGTCGGTCGCGACGCGAACGCCTTCTTCGGTGAACTCCATCATGGCCGACATGGCGTAGCGCACTTTGTGCGGTTGCAGACTGGCCAGGTTGTTGGAGATGATCTCCGGCAGCATCGGGATGACGCGGTCGGGCAGGTAGACGCTGGTCGCGCGTTCGTGTGCTTCGCGGTCGAGCGACGTTTTCGGCACGACGAAGTGAGACACGTCGGCGATGTGGACGCCAAGCAGCCAGTGGCCCTGGTCGGTGCGTTCGAGCGAAATCGCATCGTCGAAATCGCGAGCATCGACCGGGTCGATGGTTACGATGGGCAGGTTGGTGAGATCGCGCCGGCCGCGGCCGATGGATTCATCGAATAGCTCGGCCTGCTTCCGCGAGTCGGCAAGCACGTCTTCATCAAATTCACCGGGTAGGTTGAACTCGTAGATGATCGACATCGTGTCGACGCCAACTTGTCCGCGAGGGCCGAGGACTTCGACGATCACGCCTTCGCCATCGCGCGTGTGGGACGGGAAGTGGACCATCTCGATGACGACCTTGTCATCGGGCTGGACGCCTTTGGCGCCCGGATCACCGACGTAGGCAGGTTTGACGAAGAGCTTGCCGTCGATTTGGACCATGCCCATGCCGGCTTGCTCGAAGTAGACGCCGACGAAGCGGTTGGTGGCACGTTCGACGACGTCGATGATCGCGCCCTCGATTTTGCCCATGCGACCGCGTTTGCTATCGAGGCGCACGGAGACAATGTCGCCGCTGGCGGCGTCGCCGGTCTTTTCGACCGGGATGAAGACATCGGCGTCGCGACCTTCGGTGCGAAGCGTGCCCTCGGGTCGGACGAAGCCGAAGCCGCCGGCGGCGCGGCGGAAGGTGCCAGTGAAGTGGCGGGAGTCGGCGGGGGGGCGGGTTTTTTTCTTTTGTTTGGTGGGAGGTAGTTTGGAGGAATCGTTTTTGGGTCGCATGGTCGCTGAAGCGACCATGCCGTCGTTGGGAGGATGGGGGGGCTTTTGTGTGGGGACGACCAGGTGGTTGGGGCCCCATTGGAGGTCGCCGGCTTTGACCATGCGTTTGATGGTCTTTTTGAGTTCTTGGACGGCGTCGCCGGCGATGCCAAGCTGTTTGGCGATTACGGCCGGCTTGACCGGTTGGTAGTTGGGGTTGTTGACGTGTTCGTGGATGGTGGCGCGAAGGCTGGGCATGATGGAGTGGGTCTTAATGAAGCAGTCCGCGAGCGGCGCCGTGGCTCTTCGAAGGCGTCGAGAGAAGAGCGTTAGGGGCAGGCTGGGGGACGCGGTTGGTAAATTTCTCGGGGTTCGTTCGTAGGTGCGCGAAACTTTAGGGTAGGGTTTTGCGCAGTTAGGGTGAACTGGCTTGTCGTGCTTTTGCGCAGGTTCGATGGTGGTTGCTGGGATGACATGGATGCGGCTTGAAGGGTAACTCGCGGATCGGTGATCTGGGGACGGTAAGGAGACTAAAGGGTCGAGCTAAACCGCAAGCGATTGGGTGGCATTTGCTTAGGGCGGAAATAAAGGGCGTCGTTGGCGATGTGTTCGTGTGTATACTATATTTGGTGGCCAAAAACAAGAGGTGAGGTTGGGTTGATTTTAGCGTGTGAGGTGGGCGCTGGGACGGGGGGCGTGGTGGTGGGGCGCATGGTCGCTGAAGCGACCATGCCGTCTTGGGAGCGACCATGCTGTCTTGGGGGAAGAGGGGGCGAGGAGAGGAGGGGGTTAGTTGATTGTTGTTTGATCTTCGTTTTTTGCGCCTTTGTAGAGTTTGCGGCCTAGATTCGTGTGGTACTGGGTCCAACTGCTTTCGACGTTGGGGCAGTCGATCATGAGCTGCGTGAAGCTGGCCAGCTTGGCGTCGAGGTTGTCGAGATGGTGGAGGGTGACGGCTTCGAGCGTCATGGGTAGCTTGGGGCTGCCGTATTCGTATTCGCCGTGGTGGCTGATGACCATGTGCTTGATCTCGAGGACAAGCTGCTTGGGGAACGGTTCGCCGGAGAGTCGCTCGGCTTCGCGGACTTTGTCGTCGATCATGGTCATCGCAAGCACCATGTGGCCGAGGAGCTGGCCTTCGTCGGTGTAGGCGATGTCGCGGTCGTAGGAGAGTTCGTCGACCTTGGCGGCGTCGTGGAGCAGGGCGCCGATGAGGAGCTTGTCGGGATCGAGGCGCGGGTAGCGTGGGGCGACGACCAGGATCAGCTCCATCAGGCTGACGACGTGCTCGATTAGTCCGCCCTGATAGGCGTGGTGGTTCTTCATGCCGGCCGGCGCGGTGGTGAACTTGGCCATGAACTCGCTGTCCATGAGGAAGCACTCGGCCAGCGTGCGAATCTCGGGCGTTTTGATTCCGCGGAGGATTTCTGCAAGGCGAGTGGCGATGCGGTCGATTTCCTCGGAGCGGAGGACGCGGAAATCGGTTTCGTCGACTTCGTCGGGCCGCGCGCGGCGAATCGCGGTGGCGATCAATTGCATGTTGCCCTGGAAGAGCTGCGTGTTGCCTTCGACTTTGACATAGTCGCCGTTTTCGAAGGCGCGGTAGTCGTTCTCGCTGGCGTTCCACAGCCGGGCTGCGATCGCGCCGCTGCGATCGGAGAGTTGAAGCTGGAGATAGAGATTGCCGTTGCGGTTGGGGCGCAATTGCTTATCGGAGGCCAGGAAGACCTGATTGATTTGTTCATTGTGGCCGAGTTGGCAGACGTAGCGGCGGTCGATGGGCATGGGGAAGGTGTCGGGTGTCAGGTTTCAGGTGTCAGAGAAGGCGAACACGCAATTCTAGGTGAGCCGGCAAAGCACAACAACAGCCCGCTGCACTTGCAGCCGGTCTGCGATTTTCCAGCGAGCGAGCATGCCCTAGAATGCGGCGACTCGAATATCTGACACCTGACACCCGAAACCTGACATCTTCTTTCATGGCCAAACAACCCCAAAGCGCGATCAGCCCGACGCGGGCTGAGAATTTTCCTGAATGGTACCAACAAGTCGTGAAGGGAGCCGATCTGGCCGAGAACTCCGATGTGCGCGGGTGCATGGTGATCAAGCCATGGGGCTACGCGATTTGGGAGAACATGCAGCGGCGGCTGGATGCGATGTTCAAGGCGACTGGGCATGAGAACGCGTACTTCCCATTGTTCATTCCGATGAGCTTTTTGGAGAAGGAAGCGGAGCATGTCGAGGGATTTGCGAAAGAGTGTGCGGTGGTGACGCACCATCGGCTGGAGCCGGATGGGAAGGGTGGGCTGCGGCCGGCGCCGTCGGCGCAGCTCGAGGAGCCACTGATCGTGCGGCCGACGAGCGAGACGATCATCGGCGCGACGTTCGCCCGTTGGGTGCAATCGTACCGCGATCTGCCGATTCTCATTAATCAATGGGCCAATGTGGTGCGTTGGGAATTGCGCACGCGGCTGTTCTTGCGCACGACCGAGTTTCTGTGGCAAGAAGGGCACACGGTGCATGCCAGCGAGGAGGAAGCACGCGAAGAGACGATGCGGATGCTCGATGTGTACGCCGACTTCGCTGAATACACGATGGCGATGCCGGTGATCAAAGGTGAAAAGACCGCGGGCGAACGGTTTCCTGGTGCGGTCAGCACGTATTCGATCGAAGCGATGATGCAGGACCGCAAGGCGCTGCAGGCGGGAACGTCGCACTTTCTGGGGCAGAACTTTGCGAAGGCTCAGGATATTAAGTACCAGGATGTGAATGGGCAGGAGGTACATGCGTGGACGACATCGTGGGGCGTTTCGACGCGGCTCATCGGCGGTCTCGTGATGACGCACAGCGACGATGACGGCCTCGCGCTGCCGCCGAAGCTTGCGCCGGCGCATGTGGTGATCTTGCCGATCTATCGCAATGACGAAGAGAAATCGCAGGTGCTGCCCTACTGCGCGACGCTGGAGCGGGAGTTGGCATCGGAGACGTATGCGGGCGAGCCGATTCGCGTGCGGATCGACAATCGCGATATTCGGGGCGGCGAAAAGAAATGGCAGTGGGTAAAGCGCGGCGTGCCGGTTCGCGTCGAGATTGGGCCGCGCGACATTGCTGGCGGCAAGGTTGCGTATAGTCGCCGCGATATTTCCGGCAAACTAGAGTCGCTGCCGCGGGCTGAGTTCATTGGTCGCATTTCGAAGACGCTGGAAGAAATTCAGTCGACTCTCTATCAGCGAGCTTTCGACGCGCGCGAGGCGGCGACGGTTCGCATCGACAGTCTGGCGGAGTTCGAGAAGTTCTTTGCGTCCAAAGATGAGGATCGCACCGAAGGGGGCGGTCTGGCTTACTGTCACTTTGTGGAGACGCCGGAGATGGACGCGAAGTTGAAGGAATTGAAGGTGACGGTGCGTTGCGTGCCGCTCGGTGGCGAGGAGGAGGCGGGGAAGTGTATTTTTACGGGGCAGGCGAGCAGTCGGCGGGGGGTGTTTGCGAAGGCGTATTAGAAAAAAAAGTAGCCACGAAAAGCACAAAAAGACACGAAAAAGAACGGAAGCGTTAGGCGGGAATAGATGAGCCGAGTGATTTGCTTTTTGTGGTTCTTCGTGTTTTTCGTGGCAGGCAATAATGGGTGATATTCATGTACCGGCGCCTGTGCTTCTTATTATTGCGGCGAGCAGCCGGCATGATGCCGCTCTCCAATGGGCACGAGATCGCGGCGCCGAGCAGCACGGGGCGATCGCTTTGGTCAGCGATTCATTCGACTTCATCGAGACCGACTACTACGCCTCGACGATGGGCCCGGGTCTGAAGAAGCAGTTCCTCACTTTCGCTACGCTTGTCGATCCCGGATCGCTCGCCTCGATCAAGCGGCAAACCAATGAGTGGGAAGCCGAGTACGTAGCGCTCGGGCACCACGCCGAGCCTCGGCCGCTGAATCTTGATCCGGGGTATATTACGCCCGCGAAGCTGGTGCTGGCTTCGACGAAGGATCATGCCCACCGGATTTACTTGCAGGACGGTATTTTTGCCGAGGTGACGCTGGCGTACCGTAAGCGGGCATGGCAGGCGCTGGAGTGGACGTATCCGGACTATCGTCGGGAGGATTTTCAGCGGTTCTTTACGCAGTGTCGCGAGTGGTTGTTGAATTGCGGCAATTTAGGCGGCGGGGTAAAATGACGTGAACCGCGCCCGGTAGGGATTCGTAAAATCTTTACGGCAAAGACGATAGGTGTTGTGATGCGAATCGTGAGCACAGTTTTGATAGCGGCCCTCGTCGGCGTGTTGGCTGGTGTGGCAATCGCTTATGTGGAAGTTCGTTCGGATCCCGACGCGGTGGACCGGCTTGCGGCGCAGGTGGAGGTCAACGCCAAGGCCGACGATCGATCTGCTGCCCGGATCAAGGTCGATCAAGCCCGCTACGATTTCGGCTCGATGCAGCGGGGCACGACGAGGTCGCACGAATTCGTGATTCGGAACGTGGGGACCGCGCCGCTCACGATTCGCAATGGCGGCACCACCTGCAAATGCACGCTGTCTCACGTTGCGGAGGAATCGATTCCTCCGGGCGGTTCGACGACCGTCAAGCTGGAGTGGACGGCCAAGGTGGATAGCGGTCCTTTTTCGCAGTCGGCCACGGTCCTTACGAACGATCTCACGCAGTCGAAGGTCGATCTAGTGGTTAGCGGGGAAGTGATGGCGACCAGCGGCGTCGAGCCGCCGGACTTTCTGTTCGATAAGCTGGCGGTGGATGAGGTGAAGTCGGCTCAGGTTTATGTCATGGCGATGTTGCAAGACGATTTGACCGTTGCCGAGCCTGTGATTTCCGATCCAACGATTCGCGACAAGTTCGATATTAAGGTCGAGCCGGTCGATAAGAACGTATTGCCGAACAAGCAGGCCCAGCGGGGTTACCGCATTTCTGTCACGTCGAAAGAGGGGCTGCCGATCGGTCGGTTTCATTCTTGGGTGTCGCTCAAGACGAATCTGCCCGAAGCGGAGACGCTTGACATACCCATCGTGGGGCAGGTGGTCGGCGATATCAGCGTTGGCGCGACGACGGGTTGGAACGAGGAGCAGGGAGTATTTATCCTCGGCACGGTGAAGAGCAGCGAAGGGGGGCAAGGCAAAGCCAACTTGATCGTGCGCGGTGCGGATGCTGAAAACGTGAAGTTCGATGTGAAGTCGGTGGAGCCTCAAGAGCTTAAGGTGACACTTGGCAAGCCGGTGAAGCTGAAAGACACGCTGGTTCACGTGCCGGTCATCATCGAGATTCCGCCCGGCACCCGGCCGATGGTGCATCTCGACACGGCCCAGGGTGAGGCGGGCCGGATTGTGTTTTCCACCACGCATCCCAAGATCAAAGAGCTGTCGCTTTCGGTGCGGTTTGCCGTCGAACGTTGATCCTCGTAGGACAGGCTTTAGCCTGTCTCCCGCAAACATGTCGGCAGGTTGGAGCCTGCCTCTCGCGAATTCCTTCAACAGCCTAAAGCCTGTTCTACTAAAAATGCACAATCGTCAACTGCGTACGAAATGGCTGGCGTTCGCAGCGCTGGTTTGTTCCTTTCCCATTGCGGTCGGTATCTTGCGCGGCGAGCCTGCGGCCGACGGCGCGAAGGCTGGTTATCCGGAGAAGCCCGAGCGCAAGGAGGTCGATCCGATCGCGGTCAACGGCGAGATCTTTATTGACCCGACGACAAAACAGCCGTGGTCCAAGCCGGATGTGGCGCTTGTCTTCTCTGGTGAGCAGAACGGCTATCTGGAGCCCTGCGGCTGCGCCGGGCTGGAGAATCAGAAGGGGGGGCTGAAGCGGCGTTTTACTTTTCTCAAGCAGTTGCGCGAGAAGGGGTGGAACGTGATCGCGATGGACTTGGGGAGCCTGGAGACACGCACGGGGGTGCAGGCGTACCGAAAGGTTAATTTCTCGTACAACGCCTTGATGAAGATGGGCTACGCCGTGGTTGGGTTTGGCCCGGGAGAACTAAAGCTCGGCACCGATCTGACAGTCCTCATGCTCGACATGGACGAGCAGGCCAATCCGCTGGTGTCGGCGAATGTGTCGCTCGACAATTTCACGGGCGGCACGGACAAGCTGTATAAAGTCATCGACGTGGGCGGGATGCGGATCGGCATCACCACGGTGCTGGGCAAGAAGGAGATCGCCGGGCGAACGCAGGCGGGCGATTTCGCGCTGCTCGAGCCGTACCAGGCGATACCGCGCTTTCGGGCCGAGTTGTTAGCCAAGAAGTGTGACCACATGGTTCTGCTGTGCAACGCCGAGCCAGATGAGACGAAGGACCTGGCCAAGCGGTTTCCGGAGTTCGATTGGGTGATGACGGCCAAGGGGCCGGAAGAGCCGCCAAAGGAGGTTGGCACGATCCCGGGCACGAGCACGCATTTGGTCGAGGTGGGACAGAAGGCGGAGTATGTGGTGGTCGTCGGTCTTTATAAGAACGGCAATCCACCGTTTCGCTATCAGCGAGTGCCGCTGGATCATCGGTTCCCCGATGCACCCGAGATTCAGCAGATGCAGGTTGCCTACCAGAGAGAGCTGGAGCAATTGGGGCTGCAAGGGTTGGGATTGAAGCCGGCGCCGCATCCGAGTGGTCGCAAGTTTGTGGGGAGCAAGACGTGTGAGTCGTGCCACTCGCAGGCGGCCGCCGTGTTTGAGAAGACGCCACATGCGCATGCAACCGAGACACTGGTGAAGCTGACGCCGCCACGGCATTTTGATCCGGAATGTTTGAGCTGCCACGTGACGGGTTGGGAGCCGCAGAAGTATTTTCCGTATGAATCGGGTTACTTGGGGCTAACAGAAACGCCCGACTTGGTCGGCAACGGCTGCGAGAATTGCCACGGTCCGGGTGGTGACCATGCGGCTGCCGAGAATGGCGAGATCGAGGTGACCGAAGCCAAGAAAGAGGAACTGCGAGCCGCCCTGCGATTGAAGATCGGGCCGAACGAAGGCAACAAATCTGGTCAGGTATTCAAGACAGGCAGTGTGGTCGA
Source organism: uncultured Planctomycetaceae bacterium (assembly GCA_964549545.1). Lineage (GTDB taxonomy): Bacteria > Planctomycetota > Planctomycetia > Pirellulales > Lacipirellulaceae > JABDGM01. The sequence goes on from CAZJWY010000025.1 coordinate 15,761, forward strand.
CATGTGCATGCGATGCCACGACCTGGACAATAGCCCCGAATTCGATTTCCAAACATACTGGCCCAAAGTGAAGCACGAAGGCAAAGACTAAGGCAGTTTCAAGCTGTAGCTGGGGCCGCAAGCATTCGGTTAAACCACGACGGCACGACGGACACGACGAAGAATTTTTTGACAGGATAATCAGGATTTGCAGGATCGACGGGATGGAGTTCCAGAGAAAAGCTATTAGCAATTTCTCTTGTTCTTCCTGTCGATCTAGCCGATCCTGTTATCCTGTCCAACTCCTAACGTCGTGATCGTAGTGTCGTCGTGGTAAGAAGCTATTTCGCATGGCGGTAGTGCTCTGTCAATTCTTGAGATCAGGATCCATTATGGGGCGGCCATTTCGTTACCAACGGTTGATTGCCAGAGCTGTAGCTGTCGCAACGATATTTGCCGGCGCACTGGCCGTAGTCGCATCGGCGGCGGCTATTGAATCCGGCGACCTTCGCGTGATGTCGTTCAATGTTCGCTTTGCCAGGGCGGGCCACAGCGAGGCGGCGAGTGAAAACAATTGGAACGACGCGGAGTACCCGCGCTGCGAGCGGGCGATTCGCGTGATTCGCGAGCATGGGCCAGACTTGCTCGGTGTGCAGGAAGCGCGCAGTGGCCAGATCGAGGACTTGAAGAAGGCGCTGCCCGAGTATGCGTTTTATGGCCAGGGGCGCGACGATGGAAAGCTGGCCGGCGAGTTCTCGGGCATCTTCTACCGCAAGTCGCGATTTACGCAGAAGGACGCCGGCACATTTTGGTTGAGCGCGACTCCCGATAAGCCCGGCACGACTTTCGCTTTCAACAAGTTGCCGCGGGTGGCATCTTGGGTGCGCCTGAAAGACAACCAGTCTCATCGCGAGCTCGTGCTGCTCAACATGCACTGGGACCATCAAGACCCCAAGGCTCGCGAGCAGGCGGCCGCGCTCGTTCGAGAGCGGCTTGAAAAGATCGGCGGCGACTTGCCGCTATTGGTGATGGGCGATCTTAATTCGTTCGAAGATACGCCGGCATTCAAGACGTTGGTCGCTGCGAAGGGCTCGACCGGCCGCACGCTGGCTGATAGCTTCCGCGAACTGCACACCGAGCGATCGCCCAAGGAAGCGAGTTTCAACTCGTGGAATGGCAAGGCCGACGGTTCGCGGATCGATTTCATTCTGCATACGAGCGAGTTTACGCCTGTGGCTGCCGAGATTGTTCGCACGAGTTATGATGGGCGCTGGCCTTCGGACCACTATCCAGTGACAGCTACGTTGAAGCTGCCGCGCAAGTCGGATTAGAGAGAGCTGAAAGTTCATGACCACGCGACCCTTCCCCCGAATTTGCGTGGCCACATGTTTGCTGTTTTTTATTACTCGAGCGGCCGACGCAGCTGAGCCGCGAGTAAGCGACAATCGCTACAAGCTGGAGCTAGTCGCCAGCGAGCCGCAGATCGTCACGCCCATCGGCCTGACGTTCGATCGACAGGGCCGCCTGCTCGTCGTCGAGTCGCACACCCATGATCGCCAACAGGCATACGCGGGACCAGCGGGTGATCGCATTCGCATGCTTGCCGATTCCAACGGCGATGGAAAACTCGACCGCTGGACCACGTTCGCCGAGGGTTTTCGCCATGCGATGAATCTGCTCGCCCGCGATGATGGCGTTGTGTACCTCGTGACGAGGCAGAACGTTCTGCTGTTGCGTGATACGAATAACGATGGCGTAGCCGACAAGCAGGAGGAGATTCTGCGTCTGGAAACCAAGGGCGATTATCCGCACAACGGGCTGAGCGGGATCGCCCTCGAACCGGGCGGCAAGAAGCTACTTGTTAGCTTGGGAGAGAACCTGGGGCTTCCCTACCGGTTGGTCGGTGCAGACGACAGTTCGGTCACGGGCAAAGACGGCGCTGGCGCGGTTTTCGAGTGTACGCCCGATGGTCGCGAGGTGCGCCGCGTCGCAGTGGGTTTCTGGAATCCGTTCAGTATTTGCACAAGTCCCGATGGCCGAATCTTCGCCGTCGACAACGACCCGGACGCCACGCCGCCATGCCGGCTCCTGCATATCGTGCAGGGCGGCGACTATGGCTATCGCTACCAGTACGGCCGAGCGGGCACGCACCCGCTGCAAGCCTGGAACGGCGAGTTGCCGGGCACATTGCCGATGGTCGCGGGGGTCGGCGAAGGGCCGACGGGGATCGTGGCGCACGCCGGCGGATTGTGGGTTACTAGCTGGGGTGATCATCGCATCGAGCGGCATCAACTTGTTCCTCGCGGGGCATCGTATGGGGCTTCGCACGAGATTGTGGTGCAGGGTGATGATCACTTTCGCCCAACAGGCATAGCCGTTAGCCCCGATGGTGCGCTGTACTTCGCCGATTGGGTGTTGCACGACTATCCGGTGCATGGCCGCGGCGGAATTTGGAAACTGACACTGCCCGACGAGGAGCGAAAGGCGAACTTCCCACCTCGATCGAAGGAAGATATGGCTGTTTCGGCCGATGATGCGAATCCTTTGGAACAAGCACAATCGGATGATTCGTTCGTCCATGCGCATGCTGTGGCGCTGCTGGCGAAGCAGCCGGAGTCGACGGCCCAATCATCCGATAAAGCTCGTGTTCGACTTGCCGCGCTTGAAGCGGCTCGTTTACGCGGCGCGGCCGATAGCGAATTGGTGTTACGTAAGTGTCTGCAAGACGAGTCGCCCGATGTTCGGTTGTATGCCGTGCGTTGGATTGCGGATGAGCGCATCATGTCGCTGCGCGACGACGTTGCCAAACTGCTCGACGGGCCGCTGTCGAACCAACGTTACTATCTGACGATCTTGGGAGCCATCGATTGGTTGGATCATGAGCCGTCGCTGCGTGGTTCGGAAATCGCCGACGAACTATTGGTGCGCGAGTTGTCGAATCCCAGTCGCACGTCGGAAACGAAAGCATTGGCGCTCGCGCTGCTCAAGCCGGACAACCCGTTTCTTACCGTTGAGCGGCTGGCGGACTATCTGGCGTCTGACAACAAGCAGTTGCGGCTCGAAGCTGTGCGAACGCTAGCTCAACAATCGAATTCGCAGCGCGTTCAACTACTGGCCCAAGTCGCGCTCGATGACAAGCAAGCCGACGACGTTCGCGCCGAGGCGATTGTTGGCTTGGGGCCGTTTCACGACCAACTTCCCAACGGCGCTGTGGTCCGTCAGTTTCAAGACAGTGAAAATCTCGTTCTTCGCCGCGAAGCCGAGCGAACGCTTCGCCTTGTCAGTGGCTCGCCGTCGTTGGAGATCAAGCCGCTATCGACCGATATCGCCAGTTGGTCGAAGCTGCTGGAAAAGCCGGGCGATGCGGCCGCCGGACGGCGGCTGTTTTTCAGTGCCGTGGGTCCGCGTTGCAGCGTTTGTCACAAGCATAGCGGTCGCGGTGGTAATGTTGGGCCCGATCTTACGGAAATCGGTCGCAGCGCGTCGCGCGATCGGATCATCACGTCGATCCTTCAGCCCAGTCAGGAAATTGCTCCCGATTACCAGCCCTGGGTGCTCACGACGACCGACGGCAAGACATACACCGCGCTACGGATGCCTAAGGTCGGCGATGATGGGACCGAGGGCTTCGCGGATGCGACCGGCAAATACTTCACGTTGCCGATCGCGTCGATCGAGGAACGGCACGTGGCCAGCAAGTCGATCATGCCGGACAATCTGCAAGCAACGCTATCGATTGATGATCTGCGCGATCTTGTTACGTTTTTGGCTGACGGCAAACAACAATAGCCGGCGAGCCACGCTCGCCGGGTCCCGGACCGCGTGGCGGTCCGGCTATTGGGTACGTGTTTCAGAGGAAATCTCTCTAAGAGAGGACTCAATGATAACTTCCCGATTTTCAGAATAACCACGGAGACACAGAGGGCACGGAGAAGACGGAAGTAGAGACAGAAGAACACGAATCGCCACTGATCTACGCTCATCAATCAGAATAAAGAATGAAACGGAAATAGTCTCTTCTTTGATAGTGGAGATTAGCGGGGATTAGTGAAAATTAGTGTTTCGATCCTCCTAGATATCTTCTCTGTGTCTCTGTGTCTCTGTGGTGAATCCCATCTGCCAAAGTTATTCTTGAGCCATCCCTAAGCTATTCGCTTTCCGCTTTCTTGGCCTTCTCCGCTTCGTAGCTCTGGCCTTCGACGACCTGGACGACGAACGCGAATCGTGATGTGGTGTAGCGTGGCTTGGTCGGGGGCACCTCGGCACTGGGCATGGCGGCACCTGGGCCGGTTTCCGCAGATCCACTGGCTCTTCCACTCGGTCCCATTGCTCCTGCTGCTTTAAATCGGGAATTATAAGTTCCCAGCACCATGTAGTGGTCTAGTGACGTCGACATAGAGCCACTCAGATTGCAGATCGGTCCATCGCCGACGATGTTAACATTCATATCCAGCCGGGCATTATTATCGCTAACGAGTCTTAAGTTGCCTTGGAAGTCCATTAAAACTGGCTGTTCCATCAACGCGGACGAAATCAGTACGGCAGGAATGCTTGCTGCAAATTCGGTGGCATCCTCCTTGCTAGTTGCGAGGGAAGTCGCGGTTTGGACAACGAGGCGAGGCGCCTCCAGACCAAGCTTATTCACGGCGGCGAGTACGCTCTTGGGCAGGAAATCGGCCGGATTTTGTCCGGCTGTCTCCGGTACGCCGTCGGCTAGCCAGAAGACTCGCAGCATGAGGGAGCGAGGCAATGACGAGGCATCATTTTTCTTACCCGAAGCGGCCGCCGCTTCTACATCGAGCCGGCTTACGAGCGAGTCGAGCGCCGTGATCGACTCCGGCTTGCTGTAGGCGATCAGCGTGTTGCCTCGCTCGTCAACGGCGAGCCGCAACGCTTGGGCGCCAAACAGCGATTCGACGGTTTTCGCGGCGTCGTGAGCCGGCACGAACTTCAGCTTGTAGAGTTTCATCGTGCCGTTTTCGAGCGGCGGCAGTGGAACACGACGCTGCTCGGCCATCTGTTGTGACGCGATTGCGAGTCGCTTTTCTCGTTCGTTGAGTTGCTTTTCATGATCCGCCAACAGAGATTTAAGTTTCTGAAGTTGTGCCAGTTCTGGCGATTGATCGGAATGTTTGCGCACAATCTCACTGGAGATTACTTCGAGGTCCGACAATGCTTGTTGGTTCAGTTCGCCGTGTTGCGCCAGTGCATGAAACCGCTTTTGGAGTCTAAGTAAAGCATCGAGTTGCTGCCGTGCTAGCGAGGTCTGCGGATTCGTCGAGGCGCCTTGCTCTTGAAGTTCCGCTTTGCGCGCTTCAATCAGGCTGCCTAAATTTTCGAACACCTTAGCCTGGCGTCGTTTCTCTAGTGGTGACTCCTGTTTCTCGGCTTCCTTTTCCGGACTGGGTTGTGGTTCCTGTGCGAAGGTAGTGTTGCAATGAGGGCCTATCCCGATCGGCGCTATGGCAGCCGCAACATGTAATGCCCAAAGGACGAAATGCTTAGGGCAGATAAATGGATTCATCATTATATCCTCGGTTAAATATCACAAACTGGTTGATAAGACAGTATTCAAACGCTGCCGACGCTCGGCTTCGGTCGTTGGATAGACTTGCACGATCGTGACTTCATCGGACAGGCTTTCCACGGGCACCGCGATCGCGTCTGCATTCGCTACAAACGTTGCTTGAGGTTGTTTGGTCGCAATCGCAGGTGCCGCGGGAGACGCCTGCTCGATTGACACTGTGGCAATACTAAGTGTCGCCGGCTCTTCTGGTTCCACACCGCGCTCGCGAAGAACGAACCAGCCGACCCCGATTAGCAACACCGCGGCGGCCGCCAGGCTGTAAACAACCCGCAACTTCCGCTGCTCACGCTGAGGTACCGACGAGCGGATCGACTCCACTAGGACCGGCGGAGTGTGTTCCAGCTCAACTCGTGCTGGCGATTGCAAGAGACTGTCTATCCACTGTTGTTGTTCAACGGTTTCACGACAATCGGCGCAGGTGGCCAGATGCGACTCGAAGCCAGCGGCATCGTTGGCCGAAAGGTCGCCGGCTAGATAGGTGTCGAGTTGGTGGCAAGCGTTGTGCGGGGTCATGTTTGTTCGGTTGTCGGACGGCTGCAAACTTGTTCGTACACTTCTTTCAATCGCTGCCGCATTTCCTTGCGGGCGAGTGACAAATTGGAATTAACCGCGGTTTCACTGATTTCCAAAATTGTTGCCACTTCGTTGCGGGCTAAGTTTTCGCACGTGATCAGATACAGCACCTGTCGTTGTCGCTCGGGAAGCTCGTCCATCGCCGCGAGGGCCAGTCGGACGTTCTCCCGGTCGTCGATCGCCGCGCCCGGCGAAGGGCGAGGGCAGGGCGGGTCGGCGTCGAGTGGTTCGGGGCGAAATCGCCCGCGGCGTAATTGGTCGGTCCATACATTGGTAGCAATTCGGAATAGCCAAACTCGCGTCGCCTTGTATTCGCGCAGGTTTTGCCGGCTCCGCCACGCACGGAGCCAAGTTTCCTGGGCGAGGTCTTCCGCCAGATCGGGTCGACCGGTCAGCCGAAGCGCGTAGCGATAAACGCTTCCCAGGTGCTCTTCGAGGGTGTCGAAGGGTTGCGTCACCGTGGGCAGGGTCCTGGCTGCTGCGTCTCGCGGCACGAGTCGGTCGGCCGCTCTCTGCGGGCTGTTCGTCAGCCCGGTTATCAAGTTAAGACGCAATCGGTCGGCGTTCGTCAAAGGAATTCTTTCAATATTTAGCCCCCGGTCACTGACCGGGGGCTAAATGGGGCGTAATGCAGGTAATGGGGCGATTGCCAGCAGTGCATTCCTCAGTTCGGCGGCTTGGCTCAAAGTTATTCGAGCATAAACTTTATTCAAGCGGCAGGGTTTGCCTGGCCGACCTATTACCTCGTACGCCAGGGGGGCGCGTGCGCGCGTAGGTCAGGCTTCAGCCTGACAACGATTTTGCGCGTCTGCGAGACCAAAGTCAGGCTGAAGCCTGACCTACGAGCCCCATATGGCCACAGCTTCCGACAATCCAACGCTGCCCGCTCGGCGTCGCGGCCCGGTTACCGCCGTGGCCGACTCGATCGCCGATGTCGGCGCCGTCGTGATCCGCTGGATCGAAACGCTCGGCGACATGGCGCTCTTCATGTGGCGCACGGTGTCGTGGCTCGTTAGCCGCGTGCCGCGCCGCGATACGCTCATTCCGGCGTTCTACAACATTGGTGTGCTAAGCTTGCCGGTCGTTGCCCTGACGGGGACGTTCATCGGCATGGTGCTGGCAGTGCAGTCGTACTCGCAGTTCCGCCAGTTCGGGTTCGAAACGCGTCTTGGTGCGCTGATCAACTTGTCGATGTGCCGCGAGCTGGGACCGGTGCTGGCCGCGACGATGCTGGCCGGCCGCGTCGGGAGCGCGCTGGCGGCCGAGATCGGCACGATGCGCGTTACCGAGCAGATCGACGCGCTCGCCTCGATGGGCGCCAATCCAGTTCAATACCTAGTCGTGCCGCGGTTTCTCGGTTGCCTGTTGATGATCCCCTCGCTGACGATCATGGCGATCTTCATGGGCGTCGTCGGCGGTTGGCTCTACAGCGTCAACGTATTTGGCATTGATTCTTACCATTACTGGCACAACTCGCAGGAGTTTGTCCACAACTGGGACTTGTTCTACGGCATTTTCAAAAGCGTGTTCTTCGGCGCCACGATTGCGATCGTAAGCTGCTACCGCGGCTTCAACTGTGCGCCGGGGGCCGAGGGCGTAGGGCGGGCGGCGACGCAGGCCTTTGTGCTCTCGTTCGTGATTATCCTGATTCTCGATTTCTTTCTTAGCATCGGACTCGACAAGGTCCACGACTTCATCTGGCCAGACCTGATGGGAAGGTGACGCCAGCAGGCGAAACACATAATGTCCGCAAGAGTATTCAAATCGAGCGACTCGGCCGAGCCGCATATCGAGCTTAGCGACCTGAATGTGAATTTCGGTCGCCAGCTTGTGCTGCGCGATCTGTCGCTCTCGATTCCTCGTGGGCAGACGCTGGCCGTGATCGGCGAAAGTGGTTGCGGCAAAACCGTGCTCCTCAAAACAATCATTGGCTTGCTGAAGCCCACAAGCGGCTATGTGGCCTTCGACGGGCAACGAATCGACGAGTTGGACGAAAAAGCGTTGACCGCTCTCCGCACCAAGTTCGGCTTCGTGTTTCAAGGAGCGGCGCTCTTCGACAGCATGACGATTGCCGACAATGTGGCCTTTCCGCTCAGAGAAAACCGCCGGATGAGCGCCGACGAGATCGACAAAATCGTTTACGAGCGCATCGCACAAGTCGGCTTGCCGCTTGGCGTATTGGGCAAACGCCCCGCGCAACTATCCGGCGGCATGCGCAAACGCGTCGGCCTGGCCCGCGCGCTCGCGATGAATCCCGAGGTGGTGCTCTACGACGAACCGACCACCGGTCTCGATCCGATCGTCAGCGACGTCATCAACGAATTGATCATCCGCACGCGCAAGCAAAACCCCGTGACGAGCGTCGTCGTGACGCACGACATGAAAACCGCACAGAAAGTGGCCGACCGCGTGGTGATGCTCTACCCGCTCAGCCGACTGAAGCCGGAGGAGCCGCAAGTGATCTTCGACGGCACGCCGCGCGAGATCATGGAATCAAGAGACAAACGCGTTGCCCAGTTCGTCCGCGGCGAAGCGGGCGAGCGACTTTCGGAAATGCAGGAACAGATAGTTGTCAGTGGTTAGTTGTCCGTTGTCAGTAGTTGGGATCACGAACCCTCAATAGTTAGCTTCAAACGACAACGGACGACGGACAGCGAACAACGGACCAATCCCATGAACGAACGACAAATGCAATTTCGGGTGGGCGTCGTCGTGTTTGCCACGATGATCATCGGTGGCCTGCTGGCGACGCTCAACGGTTCGACCACGGGGAGTTGGTTTCCGTGGGGGCGGCGCTCGTTTGTCGTCGGCATCAAGGTCGATAAAGCACCGGGCGTCGATCAGAACACGCCGGTGCGCAAGAACGGTATCTTGATCGGCCGCGTCAAAGCGATCGAAGAACAAACCGACGGCATGTTGATCCTGGCGGAGATCAATTCGAACAGGCCGCTGTTCGCCGAGTACGTGCCTCACATTCGCACGACCGTCATTGGCGATGCGACGATCGATTTCGAGTTCGATTTCAGGAACAAGCGGCTGCCGGCCGATGCCCAGCCGGTGGCCGACGGCTACGTCTTTCGCGGCGCGGCGGATGAAAGCCCCTTCGATGCCATCGCCAAGTTCGGCAACTTGCAACAAGACTTTGCCGAAGCGGCCCATTCGCTCAATCTGGCGGGGACCGAAGTGTCGAAGCTGGCGGCAAAGCTGAACAATACCATCGGCGACGGTACTAACCCGGGTAACCTTAGTCGCCTCGTGGAAACGACCGACCGTGCGATGCGCCAGTTCGAAATGACGCTCACTTCCTTCAACGAAATCTTGGGTGACGGGCCGGGCGGCGTTCCCACAAATGTGGCCCGACCGCTCAACGGCCAGCCGCCACTCAATCAGCAACAACCACCAGCGAGTACACAGCCCCCGAGTGGTCAGGAAATGCGACGTAAACTGCGCGATGGCCTGAACGAGCTGCCAGACGCGGTGCGCGATATGCGGGCGACGATGAACCAGTTCCGCGTGGTACTCAACTCGGCCGAGAAGAACTTCAAGAACCTGGAGGGCTTCACCGAACCGCTCGGTCAGAAGGGCACGGACATTACTACCGCACTCCTTCGGGCCGTCAACGGGCTCGACCAATTGGTCACCGATTTCAATACCATCACGCAAGCGGTGGGCAATCGCCGCGGCACGATCGGTCAACTCCTGTACGACACCAAGGCCTACGATAATCTCAATATCTTGATGATGAATGCCAACGCGGTGTTAGGTGACATTCGCGATCTAACATGGCGATTGAAGCCTGTGATCTACAATGCCAACATTTTCCTGGACAAAATCGCGACGGAGCCGGGCCGAATCATTACCGGCGGCTTGAACCCGAGTCCCGTGAAGTAGCAACCACCATTTGCAATAGCCACAAAAAACACGAAAAGACACGAAAACTTTTCGTGGTATTTTGTGTTTTTCGTGGCTGCTCAATCTGCTTACCAGCCGACGGTCATTCTTAGATAAGCGCACGCAGAGGTGCAGAGGACGCGGAGTAAGAAAACAAGTTAAGAACGCTAATCTGCACTAATCTTCGCTCATGAAGAGGTTGGATTAGCGATCATTAGTGCAGATTAGCGTTCCTTCTTCTCCGCGTTCTCTGCGCCTCTGCGTGAGATGTTTCTGGCCCCGGCCGACGAATGCGGATTCCTTAAGCCGTAAAGGTTAGCGGCGTGGAGTGGCATCCGTTCTCAATAAGTTCTAAAGCCGAGAAGGAACAACCGGCGCTCCACCCGACGCCGGCGTCATCGGCGGCAATACAGCCGGTCCAACGGGCGGCTGCCCAACCGGCGCTGCAGGAATTCCCGGCAAGGGTTCGGGAGCCAAAACTGGTGGGAGTGCCGTCGGTGTTCCGACTGGCAGCGGTGCTCCGGCCGTAGGAGCACCATACTGCAACGTCTCTTGTCGCAACTGGTCGGCCCGCGAGAGTAGCTCTTGGGGTGGAACAACAAGCTGCGGAGACAAATTGTAGTTGACCGTGCGGTTATCGCGAATCTTCATCGCGATAAAGTTCTCGGCGACGAAGTCGATCGGCACGTACTGGTACCAAGGTGCGGGAATCGGCTGGTTGACCGTTAGCGTTTCATAGCCTGGCTTGATCAAACGAACTTCGCGCGTGCCGTAGTAGGTAAAGTCGACCGAGCAGGGCGTCGTGCCGATCTGTTGGTTGTCGACGTAGACCAGCGCGCCTGGCGGGTTGCTATTCACGTTCAATCTTCGCCGCACGATCGCCTGGGCGGGCGGCGCGGTTAGGGAGAACGCCGTGACGACCAATAGCAGCGAGAGGATAGTTGGCCGACACGAGCCGCGGACGACGGATTTCCGGCAGACAGATCGCATAGCAGAAGACCTCAAAAATCACGGCAAATTGGCGGCGAAGTATAGGACGGGCTCTCTACCGGAGCCAGTCCGCTTCGAGGCCGGAATCCCGATAGTTTCTTTGCCGAGCGGCCGGACGAATCGGCCAGTTTCCGCCTTGCTACCGGCGGGTTAGAATGAATCACCGCATTTTCACGGCCGGACTTTTCCGCACTTCGATAAATATTGCTCCCATAATAAATGGTGCTAGCGGCGCGCGAGTTTCGCGGCACACGGTTCCGCCCGCATGTCGATCAACGACAACCCTGTTTACCCCACGTTCATCCTGAAGCACGCTTCAGTGAGCGACTTGGGCATGCGCCGCACCAATAACCAGGATTCAATTGCGGCTGTCGTGACGAACGACACCAACACGTGGGCCAACCGCGGCCATCTGCTGATGGTGGCCGACGGAATGGGCGCACACGCGGCAGGCGAGCTGGCCAGCAAGCTGGCCGTCGACAACATTTCGCACACGTACTTCAAGCTGCGCGATCTCTATCCACCGGCCGCGCTTCGCCAGGCGATTCGCGATGCGAACGCCACGATCCACGCCAAAGGCCAGAGCAGCATCGGCTTTCAGGGAATGGGGACGACCTGCAGTTGCCTCGTCCTCTTGCCGCAAGGCGCGCTCGTGGCTCACGTCGGCGATAGCCGAGTCTATCGCCTCCGCGGCGACCTGATGGAGCAGCTAACGTTCGATCACAGCCTGGTTTGGGAAATGGCGGCCGCCGGGCAAATGACCGAGGCGGATGTCCCTTCGTACATTCCTAAGAACGTCATCACACGTTCCCTGGGGCCGCAGCCATCGGTTCACATCGACTTGGAAGGCCCTTATTCCGCCGAGGCGGGCGACAAATTTCTGCTTTGCAGCGATGGCTTGAGCGGGCCGATTACGGACGAAGAAATGGGAGCCATTTTGTATTGCATGGACCCCAGCGACGCGACCGAAACACTGGTCGACCTGGCCAACTTTCGCGGAGGCCCCGATAACATCAGCGTCGTCGTGGCGGAGGTCGGTGGCGCGGTACCCCCCTTGGCAACAATCACACAGGAAGTGGGGGACGCCCCGCATGCCGGTCGTTGGCCGACAGCGCCTTTGTGGGTGACGGCCGGCGCGTTTTTGGCAATCTTGGCCTACTGCGTGACGCATGAATACTGGCCGGCTGCAATCGGATCGGGAATTGCTTTCCTGGCTACCGTGTACGCCGGGTTTCTAATGCGCGAATCTGGCTCAGCGGCCTGTCAGTCAATCCAGTCGATCGGCGGACCCTATGGCAACGGCCCATACCGCAAAGCGAAATGTGCGCCGAGTAGCCGCATGGTGGCCACCCTGGCCGACATCGCCAGCAAGCTCCATGAGCAAGCGGGCAAGAATCACGGGGGCCGTTCGCCTGATTGGGAAGCATTTGATGCAGCTCGAAGCGATGCGGCGGCCTTGGCTGATAAAGGCGATTATGCCGAAGCCGTTCGCCGCTACAGCGCCGCTATTCGGAAGGTCATGAAGACATTCCGCGAACACGGCCGCACGACCGAAGACGCATCGAACGCGCTTTAAGCGGTGGCTGAATTTGCAAAAATATCGGACTCTTTTTGAGTGCCCCTGAGTTCCGATGAATTCAGCTGCGCCCCAATGCTAGCACTTATCTATTGGCGATCGCTCTTTGTCGTTGTTCGATTCGCCCTGGTGCTGCTAGAGTGTGCCCTTTAGTTGTTGGGCAGCCCCTGGGGCCTGCCTCGCAATATTGTCAATGACAGCTCACGCCAGTCCCGCTACTTCATGCGCATTCTGACGCGCTACGTTCTGTTCGACCTGCTTAAGGTCTTTTTGCTCACGCTCTCGGGGCTGACGCTGCTCATATTCATCGTTTTGATCGGCAAGGAAGCGGTCGACAAAGGCATCGGTCTCGGACCGCTTGTGCGGATGTCGCCCTACTTGATTCCGCAAGCCATGCAGTTTGCCGTCCCCGGCACGATGCTGTTGGCCACGACGAGCATTTATGGCCGGATGGCGTCGTACAACGAAGTCGTGGCCGTTAAAGCACTCGGCATTTCACCGATGGTCTTGATCTGGCCGACGCTGATCCTTGCCACGTTGGTCAGCTTCACGGCACTCGTGATGAACGATATCGCCGTGAGTTGGGGCATGATGGGCGTGCGACGCGTGTTCTTGGCGTCCATCGAGGAAATCATCTACAGCCAGCTCGAGATGAAGCACACCTACAGCCAGGGAAAAATGACCATCATGGTTCGCGATGTCGATGGCCACCGGCTGTTGTGGCCGATCTTGACGATGCAGGCTAGTGGTGACAAAGATGCCTGGACCATTTCCGCCAAAGAGGCCGAATTGCGGCTCAATGTGAGCGAAGGCAAGCTGATCGCGATCTTTCACAACTTTGAATTGGAAGGGCTCGTTAATTACAGCGACCCCGAGACGTTCAGGTATGAGATGTCGCTCGAAGACTTGACTGGCTCGTCGCAGAAGAACCGCAGCCCGTCGAACTATGCGCTTTCGGAGATCGCTCCCGCGATCGAGGAACAGCAGGTGGCCCTGGAAAAGGTGCAACAAGCTGGCATCGTGCAAACGGCGTTTGGAATGCTCACGGGCGACTTCGATTCGCTCTCGAACGCCGCCTGGAAGCCGCGCGAGAAGGAGATCGAAGCCGCCAAAACGCGCCTCTATCGTCTTCATACCGAGCCTTGGCGACGGTGGGCCAATGGCTTCAGTTGCCTGTGTTTCGTGCTCGTCGGCATTCCGGTGTCGATCCGCATGCGCTACAGCGAGTTCATCGCCAGCTTCTTTATTTGCTTTCTTCCGATTTTGCTCGTCTACTATCCGCTCTTGGCCGTGAGCGTCGACAAAGCCAAGGACGGAACCTTTCCGCCGTATGCCGTCTGGCTCGGCAATATCGTGCTCGCCACCGCCGGCATTTGGCTGCTGCGCCGCGTCAATCGGAACTAACCACTACTTTTCACCACGACGACACAACGATCACGACGTTCGGAAGAAGCATTCAAATTTCCTGCTCTTTTGCTTTCTCGTCGTGTCCGTCGTGCCGTGGTGGTTCAGCCGAGTGCTAGCACCATCCCGCCCGCCTTCCCCTAACTTCCCGTTGCCACTACACTCCCGCTCCCCAGTTTTTCCCGCCACGGGAGGTGAGGTTGCAGGTGATATTTTCGCGCTGGCCAATTCGAAATAAGTTGCGGCTCGGCCTCGGCCTCTTGGCGGTGTCGTTCTTGACGCTGTTCGGCAGCGCCTATTACGGCCTCTACGCCTATCGCGGCCTCGTGAAAAGCCTCAGCGCTCGCGCCACGGAACTCCCGCTGGCCGATCAATTGCGCGATTGCCTCGTCGAGATTCACGAGATCTTGAGCCAGGTCGAAGACCAGCAGCGATTCGACCAGATCGCTAGCGGGGCGCTCAACTCCACAAGCGCGACGGACCAAACGGTCTGGGACGCCGACGGCATCTTGCGGCAAAAGTATCGCTATCAATTCGACCTGTTTTTCCAAACGCTCAAAGAGTATCGTCGTCAACTCGACGCGAACCGACAACACACGGAATCAGATATCGGCGACGACACCTACGAACGCAATACGCTCGCCAAAATCGACGATATCGTGGCCGAGATTCGCAAACGCGAATCGGAAGACCCTTCGGACTGGCGACTGGACAACGAACATAAAGTCAGCCAGTTGCGCAAAGACGTCGAAACGTTGCGCGAGCGGTCGTCTGAGCTGCCACGTCACTTGTTCACGCGACTCCGTGAGCTGGCCTCCGACGTGCGCAACGAATATCGCTGGGCGATCAGCTTGGCATGGGGCACCGTCGTCCTGACGACGATCCTCCTCATCGGAGCAGTTCTGCTGTTTCGCAAATGGATTGCCCATCCGCTGGCAATACTGGTCAGCGGTTCGCGCAAGGTCGCCGCCGGCGACTTTAGCCATCGTATTCACCTGGAAACCGAAGATGAAATGCGAGAGTTGGCCGATGCGATGAACGACATGACGGCCCGCTTCCAGGAAATTCGCGACGACCTCGATTGCCAGGTCCGCGAGCGCACCAAGCAAGTCGTGCGTAGCGAGCAACTCGCCAGCGTGGGTTTCCTCGCCGCCGGCGTGGCGCATGAGATCAACAACCCGCTCGCCTCGATCGCCATGTGCAGCGAGTCGCTCGAAGGCCGACTGGCCGATCTGTTGAATCACGTCGGCGAGTCCCATGTGGCTGAGCGTGATGTAGTGAAGAATTATCTCGAAATGATTCAGAAAGAAGCCTTCCGCTGCAAGCAAATCACGGAAAAACTTCTCGACTTCTCCCGCATGGGCGACCCCGAGCGTCACAACACCGATTTGCACGAGCTTGTGTCCGGCGTGATCGAGATGATCCGCCACTTAGGCAAATACCAGAACAAAAACGTCGTCCTCCGCGACTCGGGCCCCGTCATTGCCGAGGTCTGCGCTCAAGAGATCAAACAGGTCGTCTTGAACCTCATCACCAATGCCCTCGACAGCATCGAGCCGGGCGGCACGGTCACCATTTCGCTATCGGCCAAAGGCTCGGAAGCGAAAATCGTCGTCAGTGACGATGGTTGCGGCATGAGTGAAGACGTTTTGAAGCATTTGTTCGAGCCGTTCTTTACCCGCCGCCGTGGCGGGCAAGGCACCGGCCTGGGCCTGTCGATTACCTATCGCATCGTCGAAGAGCACCTGGGCCAGATCATCGCCGAGAGCGCCGGTCCAGGCAAGGGTTCCACGTTCACTGTTTCACTTCCCCTGCGACACTCGTCCTCACGCTCGCGGCAGCGCGAAGCGATCGCGGCATAGTTTAGCATTCTCGTTTCTTCCAACTGCTGACCTTCCATGACCTACAACAAATTATCCAATGGCTCCGATAGCTCCAGCGATGTAAAGGGCCTTTCGATTCTCTTTGCCGATGATGAGCGCTCGCTGCAGGAGCTCATGAAGCTCGAGATTCCGCGGATGGGCCATCGCGTCACCGTTTGCCCAGACGGCCTGACTGCCGCCGCCGCCCTCGAAAAAGATACGTTTGATTGCCTGCTCGTCGACCTCGATATGCCTGGCCTTAACGGCATTGATGTAATCGCTCGGGCCAAAGAGCTTTGCCCAGATGCGGAAGCGGTCGTGCTCACCGGCAAATCGTCGCTCGAGACGGCTATCTCAGCCCTGCGCCATGGTGCGTTCGACTATCTCACGAAGCCATGCAAGCTGGTCGAGATCGAAGCGCTCATGCGCCGCGTGCAAGACAAGCGCAAGCTCACGCAGCAATACCGCGCCCTCCAGCGCCGCTTGGAACGAATCGAAGGCACGCCGCGATTGGTCGGCACCTCGGCCGGCATGGACCGCGTTCGCACGCTGATCGGCAAAGTGGCGCCGACTCAATCGACCGTGCTCATTCTGGGCGAAACCGGCACCGGCAAGGAGCTAGTTGCCCGTGCCGTCCATGACCAAAGCCCGCGCGCCGGCGAGCCGTTTGTCGCAATCAATTGCGGCGCTTTGCCCGAAACACTTATCGAAAGCGAGCTGTTCGGCCATCGCAAAGGTGCGTTCACCGGCGCCGACGAGCATCGCGTCGGCCTGTTCGAGGTCGCCAACAACGGCACCATCTTCCTAGATGAAATTGGCGAGCTGCCCAAGGCGATGCAGGCCAAGTTGCTTCGCGTGCTGGAGAGTCGCGAAATTCGCCGCGTCGGCGAGAACCGGGCCACAATGGTCGATGTCCGCGTTGTCTGCGCGACGCATCGCGATTTACCCGAAATGGTTGCAGCCGGCGATTTCCGCGAAGACTTGATGTACCGCATCAACACATTCGAAATCTTTTTGCCGCCGCTACGCGATCGCATTGAGGACATTCCCGAGCTGGCCGAGCACCTGCTCAGCCGCTTCCGAGGCAAGGCTCGCACGAGTCACCACTTAGCCGACGACGCGATTGCAGCGCTCAAGTCCCACGTCTGGCCTGGCAACGTCCGTGAGCTTGCCAACGTGATCGAGCATTCCACGATTCTTTGCGACGATGGCCCTATCACTGCCGCCCATCTCCCCTCACACTTCAACCGTCGCCAACTCACCGGTGCCGCGGCCACGCATAGCGCGGGTCCCATCTCGCTACGTGATCTCGAAATGCAAGCGATCTACCAAGCGCTAGAACGGAACGGCGGCAATAAACCGAAGGCGGCAGACGAACTCGGCATCAGCCTCAAAACGCTCTACAACAAGCTGAACCAAGCCAGCGACCTGGAGAAAACAGCGTAGCGTTGGTGGTTACCACCTTAATAGTAGCCACGAAAAACACAAAAATGCACGAAAAAGTTTTTGTGGCTTTTC
The DNA here is from genome assembly GCA_964549545.1 of uncultured Planctomycetaceae bacterium. GTDB lineage: Bacteria > Planctomycetota > Planctomycetia > Pirellulales > Lacipirellulaceae > JABDGM01. The sequence goes on from CAZJWY010000025.1 coordinate 33,141, forward strand.
GTGTTTTTTGTGGCCATTCCTTCCTTTGCGGATATGCGCTTTTCTTTTGAAAAAAGATAGCGACGTAGTGCGCATAGCATGTCTTTCAGCCATGCTAGATGCTGGCATGAGCAACTGGGGCATTAGCTCTTTGTCTTGCGACCTCTCTTCTTCTTAGCGGCTTTCTTCGCGCCTTTCTTGGCCGACGCTGTTTTCGTTTTCTTGCCGCGCCCGCTGCCCGACTTCTTGCCGCCGCCGCTTTCTTTATTAACTGTCGCCCAAGCACGTCGCTTGGCTTCCTTTTTCCCCACACCGCGATCTTCGTAGCCTTCCTCGATATGCTCGGCTTGGCGTTTTTGTTTGTCGGTATATTTCTCTTTCGATCCCTTGGCCATCGTTTTCTCCTTACGTCAATTAACCGGATGCTAGTTGCTCCAAGATACTCGCCGACTAATTGGATCAGCCGCAGACCTTAGCCACCGGTTTTGAATTGTTTCTAATTGGCCTGGGAGCAAATCACATACCAGATTGGCCCTGCCCACGAGATAGTACGATTATGCAGGTGCTGGGAGGGGAAAACCGCGAAGCGGTTCAACACCGTAGCCCAGGGTCGCCGCGCAGCGGCGCACCCTGGGAACAGAATCAAAAAACATCGTTTATGCCGAAGGCGTTACACAACTGATCGTGGAACCGATCGCCCTCACATTTGGCACAGCTCGCGCCAGCCGCGCAACCGGCTACCGAGTAAACGGCGGCCACCTGCGCTCGGTGAGACGGAGGCTCACTTCACAACCTAAGCTTATTTTAAGGGCTTTTGCGCCGATTTCGCTCTCTAGCCACACTATTGAAGACTGAGCGATTGGCCTATGGCTTTCTGGTCGATAGCTGACAGCCGATAGCCGAAAGCTCTTATCGGAGTGCTGGCCTCTTTACGCCGCCAGGCAGGAACTCATTTTGATTGCGAGGCAGTCGAATGCTGGATATCAGCGATGATGAAGATGTGATGCAAGGCGCTTGGGAGAAGGTCGAGTTGAAGGCCAACCTTCCAGACGAGATGACCGACTTCTACGATCACTACGGCACCGTTCCATCTCAGCAAGGCTGCCGCCGGGCATACTTGCGCTTCTTTCTCCGCGGCAAGGGCATCTTGCAGTGGAACGGAAAGCAACTCGGCGTCTACACGGCCGACGCCTCGCGGCAGGGACTCAAGTTCCTTTCGCCGATTCAATTACTTCCCAAAGAACGCTGCCGCATCCGATTGCCCAAAACAAAAGAGTTTCAAATCGAAATCGTGCGCTGCCGTCGCGTCGAAGAAGGTTGCTACGAATGTGGCGCGGTGTTTGTCTTGGGAACGCTGCCGACGCAGAAAGGCTAACGTTGTTCAGATCGATCCATCCCTCTTCACACACGCTCGCACAGAACCATGGCGAGCAACCGAATTGGAGAAGTAGCCACGAAAAGCACAAAAAGCCACGAAGAGTTTTTGTGCTTTTTTGTGTTTTTCGTGGCTAAATCCATCGGTCGGCCTCTCATCGCACCGCGTTCTCAAATATCCGCCGCCACCTGATCGTAGAACTTGACGAAATCGTCTTTCTCCTTGCTCGCGCGAAACTGCATCGCGGCCCGCGGATGAAGATTCATCTGTCCCGTAATGTTGTACGGAATCAGCGGCCCCCACTCGACCGTGGCCTTGAGCGGTTCGATGTGCTCCTGCAGGAGCTGAATGACCGGTCGCAATTTGAACTTGGGGTTGCGCAAGAAACCGAGCAAGAGTTCCATGTGGCAGTTGCCCGCCCCGCGTCCCAGGCCGCCCATCGTGGCGTCGATTCGATTCGCGCCCAGGATGATCGCCTCGATCGTGTTGGCAAACGCGAGCTGCATGTTGTTATGGGCATGGATGCCGATCTCCTTGTTGGTGCCGGCCAAAGCACTGCTGTACTTGGCGTACAGCCCGTCAATTTGCTCACGATACAAATGGCCGAAGCTATCGACGATGCACATCGTTCCCGCGCGGGTTGGCGCGATCGCCGTGAGCACGGTATCGATCTCGGTTTCCGTGATGTTCGACACGGCCATCAAGTTCGCGCTCGTTTCGTAGCCCAACTCATGGCAATGCTCGATCATCTCGACCGCTTCGGAGACCTGGTGCGCGTAGAACGCGACCCGAATCATATCGAGCTTGCTTTGTGCCCGCGGAGCGATCTGCTCTTTCCAGTCACACTTGCCGGCGTCGGCCATGACCGCCAGCTTGAGTCCGGTCTTTTCCGCGTCATGATCCGCAAACAGGCGGTCGAGCCATTCCTCGTCCGTGAATCGCGTCGCGCCGAAGTCGCTCGGCGGATGGAGTCGCGGCGAGGCCTTGTATCCGACCTCCATATAATCGATGCCGGCCGCCACGCATGTCTCGTAAACCGCGCGAACCAGCTCGTCGCTGAATCGATGACTGTTGATCAGCCCGCCGTCGCGAATAGTGCAGTCAAGCACCTTCAGTTCCGGGCGATAAGTGATCCAAGGAGCGGATTGCGACGCCATGTTCTAGCCTCGAAGCGCGAGAAGTAGGTTTTTCAATAAGAGTGTCTGTTAATGATAACTGCGTAACCAATGAGCCTTTGGGTGCCATGGCCACTGCTCGGAGTGGCCATGCTTTGGCAACATTTTCGGCATGCCCACGCCAAGCCGTGGGCATGGCACCCTTACCGCGTGGTGTCATTTGCTGCGCAGGCATCATTAAAAGATAGCATGGCTAGGCTCGGGACGCGATTGAGCGAGCCGTTTTCCGCTGCTTGCCACCGGCAGGCGGTTGGGTCATCCTGTATGGTTGGAAAGTTAGCGAAATCTTGTGGCTGAATTCGCCAGAGTTCAGAGAACCCGCCAAAAATCCGAATTCTTACAAGTTCAATCATATCGAAAAATCTGTTTGTGTACTTATATCATGCAACTATTGAACTCACTGGATCGTTCTTCAACTTGGGTTCGTTCTCTTGTTGTTATTTCGGCGTTCCTGACCACGCCGTTAGTCTCCGCTGAAACCGAACTGGTCACGCGCGGAATCGTCGCCACGCCGCCGGCCGATGTCCGTTCCGTGAAAGTCGACGGCGGATTCATGGTCCCCTACGTCGAAAAAATTCCGGGTACCGACATCACCTTCGAGATGATCCCGGTTCCGGGCGGCGAGTTCCTCATGGGCAGCCCCGAGAAAGAAGCGAATCGCAACAAAGACGAAGGTCCACAGGTCCGCGTGAAGGTCGAGCCCTTCTGGATCGGTAAGCATGAAGTGACCTGGGCCGAATATCGGTCCTACATGGGAATGTACGACGCTTTCAAAAAGTTGCAGCGGTTGGCCTCGAACCCTGGCAAAGGAAGCGGTCCCGAGGTGGATGCGCAACGCAAGCTTGTCGAAATGCATGCCTGGAACGGCAAGTTCGAAGACAAATGGAGCGTCGACGGCGTCACCTGCCCGACACCTCTCTACGACCCAACCTTCACCTACAGCGCCGGCGATCAGCCGAATCAGCCGGCTGTCACGGTCACGCCTTTTTCCGCTCGCCAATACACGAAATGGATCAGCGGTATCACCGGCAACAACTACCGCTTGCCGAGCGAGGCCGAATGGGAATACGCCGCCCGCGCCGGCACGAACACCGCCTACTCGTTCGGCGACGATCCCGCACAGCTCGCTGAATATGGCTGGTTTGATGAAAACGGCGACAGCCAAACGCACCCCGTTGGCACGAAGAAGCCAAACCCGTGGGGGTTATACGACATGCATGGCAATGTCGCTGAATGGACGCTTGATCAATACTCGCCCGAAGCCTACGCGAAAGTCGGCCCGGGTCCTGTCGATGCTCAGAAAGCCATTCAATGGCCGACCAAGACCTACCCGCGTGTCGTGCGCGGCGGCAGTTGGCTGTTGCCGGCCGACGCGGCTCGCAGCGCCGCGCGTCAGCCATCCGAAGAGAAAGAATGGAAGCTCTCCGACCCGAACATCCCGCTGAGCCCTTGGTGGTATACCGAGGAGCCTGCCACTGGCGTCGGCATGCGCATCATGCGACCACTTAAGCCGCTATCAGACGACGAGAAAAAACGCGTTTGGCAAGCCGATGTGGAAGATGTCCAGCAAGATGTAAGGGATCGTCTTCGCGAAGGCCGCGGAGCACTCGGTGTGGCCGATAAGAGCCTTCCCGCAGCGGTAGAAGCGGCCGAGAAACTCAATAAGAATCAATAATATCCAGTAGCGACAACTGTCCGGCGATACGACATCAAACAATTGATTGATGTCTGCGTGGCCAATAAGCCTTCGGGTGCCATGGGGCCACTGCTCGGAGTGGCCATGTTTTTAGCAACCTTTCGGCATGCCCACGCAAAGCCGTGGGCATGGCACCCGGCACCTGGCGATACGACATCAAACAATTTAAGGCGCTGGTACGCTATTCGCTACGGGGGCCGACAGTCTTGGAGATCGCAACGATGCATTACCTCTACGGCACGAAAAAAGATGGTCCACGTCGGCTTGTGGCCACATTTTCTTCCGAGCAGCAGCTTTTAGCTTACGTTCGCTGGGCGACGCTGGAGGCGACCGGTGAGCAATCCGGCAAATTCGAGCAGGGGAGCGCGTTGGTTGGGTACAACCGTTGGGAAGCATCGTCTGTGCCACTTGCAGACGAGGATGCCTCCGCTGTCGAACACAATCCAACCCCGAGCATGCTGTGATTGTCGTCGCTGAAATTCTAAGAACGTGTTTTGAAATAGCGAAAGCTGCTTTGGAACCCTCTCCCTTTGGGAGAGGGCAGGGTGAGGGTGCCTTGATTTCCCGCTATTCTCTCTCACCCCAA
>CAZJWY010000026.1:0-21789 GCA_964549545.1 uncultured Planctomycetaceae bacterium
CTCCAAGCAGTGGCCATGGCACCCGATGGCTCTTTGGCTGCGCAGTTATCAATAGGACGCTTCTAGCGGCATCGCTTCGGGCTCTTTCTGCCTCTTGCCGGGAGGGATAAGATTGTGTGGTGAAAGACGTCATTTTTGGGACGGGTGTCCAAGAAATGACGACACTTTTCTTGGTGGCCGGTAGGTCGCCAATCGCGAATAGCTGGGAATTCAAGGGCAACGGTGCGTTGCCAGCAGTGTGGTACGCGAAGTGCAACTAAGTTTCCCGGGCACATGGCCACTTGGCCGGTGCGCGGAAGGTTTTGGCCGGGTCGCAAGCGTGAACGCGCTTTGTGACAGGTAGCAACAAATCAAATCGTGTGGGCGGTTGGACCGGGCCGCCATTAGTGAAGGGTCCCCTAAGATGCGTCGCGCTCGTTTTTACCAAGGGTTAGTGGTTGCCGGCATTCTCTCGGTGTTTGTATCGGCCAATTTCGCATTGGCTCGTGACAAAGATGGCAAAGGAGACCGTTCAAGTTCGGGGGGTGGGCGATCGTCGAGCGGTAGTAGCTTTAGTGGCTCCTCGCCGTCGAGAAGTAGTTCGTCAGGTTCGACTAGGAGCTTGAGTGGTTCCAGTTCGTCGGGGATGTCGCGATCGAGTTCTGGCGGCGATTCGTCGCGCAGCTTCAGCGGGCGGAGCAGCCAATCGGTTCAGATGCCGAGTAGCGGCAACCCTTCGTTCAGCAGCAAGTCTTACAGTGGATTAAGTGGCCGGAGTTCGGATAACAGTGTGACGACGAGCCGTTCGTCTGGCAGCCAAACGGTTGCGCGGCCGATCGATGGCGCGATACCCGGTCGCAGTGGAACCCCTAGCGGTTCCTCGTTCCCAGGTTTCTCGCAAGGCGGCAGCCCGGGCGGCAGCGGCAACTCGGCGATTTCTGGCAGCAACGTTCCACGGACGTTCGGTAACAGCAACAGCAACAGCAACAACTCCTCGCAGTTCAACCGATTCTCCGACAATTCTCCGCAAGTGGATCGGTCGCGTGATAACAACTCTCGCGGCAGCACGCCGGGGAATAACCAGAATCGCGACGGAAACAACAATAACAACGCGAACAATATTTCCAGCGGCGTGAAACGCCCTGTCGGCGGCCAGAGCAACCCGACGGGCAACTCTCAGTTGCCTGGCAACGCGCTGGGTAACGGCAGGGGAGACAATCGCTTTGGCCGACCGCAGGCGAACCTGCCAGCCAATCAACCCGGCGCCACGGGGACAAACCCACAGGGTAAAGTCGAAGACTTCTTGCAATTGCGACGTGACAACAATGGGAAGACGCTGGACGGCGCGGCTGGCCGCAACGGAAGCGGTGGAACGAATGGCGCGTTTACTCGCAATGGTAACCCGTCGAATGATGCGGCGGGGCGATTCAAGTCTGGTCAATTGGGTCCGCAGAAATCTCCAGATGAGCTGAAGAAGGATGCCGATCAGGCTTGGGTAAAGCGATTTGGCAATGGTGATGCCAAGTCCGGCGGCGTGCTCAAGGGCCCTAACGATGGCGGCGGACGTGACGGGCGCGACGGCAAAGGCGATCCGCGCTCGGGCATTGTAAACCTCGATGGAAGCAAGCCGGGCGGCCGCGATTGGAAGTTTGACAAAGACTTTGTCGACCGCAGCTACAAAGATTGGCGAAAGGGATCGCCCGATGGCAAGGGGGGCAAAGGCGACTATCGCGACTGGTCTGGTCAGTGGAAGAAGGGAGACCGTTTCGCGGCGGCCGATCACATCCGTGGCAGTTGGAAGAATGGCAAGGGGAAGAACCTGCCTTTCTCGAAGGACTGGTGGGATGGGAACCGTCATCACGACAAGCACTGGAACCATTGGGGTCGCTTCGGCGATCGTCATTATCGCCCGTATCACTGGTGGGGCTGGTGCTCGGCTCCGCGGCTTACGACTTGGGTCTCATTTGGCTGGACTGATCCATGCTACTGGGACTACGGCCCGGGCGAATACATTTACTGCAACAACGGCGTCGTGTATGTGAATGGCGCATGGTTCGAGCCGGCACCCGTGTTCTATCAGCGGACACTGGTGCTCGCGCAACAAGCGCCGGTGTGGACGCCGGTGCAAGCCGCGCAAGTCGAATGGTTGCCGCTCGGTGTGTTTGTGATCGCTCGCGATGGCGTGGCCGACCAGAACGTGCTGGTGCAACTCGCAGTAACACGGGATGGCGTGATTGGTGGCAATATCTTCAATCAACTAACAGGACAGTCGTTTCCCATCCAGGGCACGGTCGACAAGCAAAGCCAGCGGGCCGCCTGGACCTACACCGACGACACCGGGGCGCAGATCGTTATGGAGAGCAGCATCTTCAACCTGACCCAACCGGCGGCGACGGGCCTGATTCACTACGGACCGGATAACATCCAGGTGATGGAACTAGTGCGGCTGGAGGATCCGGGCGCGGGGCTATAGTGGTTTTAAGAAGCCATAGCCAGAGAACTGACGACGGGGTACCATTCTACGCCCTTAACCCTTTTTCAAAGGAGACTCACGCAGAGGCGCTAAGGCGCTAAGGCAAGAATGAATGGAACCACGAAGGACACGAAGAATTTTGGAAGTGGCTGTAAACAAGACCTGCTCATTCGTTCTTCTTCGTGATCTTCGTGGTTCAATTCCTTACTTTGCGTCTTAGCGCCTCTGCGTGAGCTGATTGAGCCCTGGCCACAAAAAACACCAAGAGTCACCAAAAGTATCTGCTTTTCGCGCTTTTTGTGGCTATTGAAAAAGGTAACGGCGTAGCGTGGCACTCTGTAGCCTGCGGCTCTAACGGGAGTGTAACTCGGTTAGGAGCTGCACGGCGGTTTCGGCCAGTAGCTCGCCGCCGCCGGGCTCGACCTTGGAATTGGTGGGTTCGTATCCACCTTCGGCGAAGCCGCGACGAGTGGGGATGTAGCCGGGGTAGTCGTTGCTCAGCTCGACGACGATCGTCGTGGGGAAGGGGGAACGTTTCTTGATATCCAGGCCCAGCTCGGAAAATAGCTCGCCAGGTAGAGCGACGATGGCCACTTGGTCGCTGAGCCGAAATGCCTGCACATCCATGGGCAGCGACTCGACGCCATAATCGGAGATGCCGACGATCTTGACCGCGCTGACCTGCTCGCCCCCTGGCAGCTCGCGGGTGCCGACCTTGCTCAGCTTTCCGCGTGCCGCCTCGACCTCGGCAGGCGTGTAGCGTTGCAGAGGTACGGAAACTGTTTTACTGATCGTCGCGAGCTTGGGTTGATCAATGACGGGGAGATCCTTGAGGGCCGCGGCAACGGTCGTACCGAGCGCATCGCCGATGCGCTTGGCCTCTTCGTGAGTTTTTTGAACTCGCTTCGTGGACAAGTCGAGGTGATTGATGTCGCCGCTGGTGCCTTGGGCGAAGGCCGAGAGGTAATCGGTCCCCAGGTCTTGCTTGAGGCGCTCGCCGAGGAAGTAGGGATAATCGGCGGAGAACTCAGTTCCACCGGTTGTATCGGCATGCAGTGCGAAGACCGTGAGGCCGGCGATGGGTTTGCCATCGCGACGCAATTGCACGAGCCCGACTTGTGGATCGATCGGGCCGGCAGGACCGGCAATGTTTGGGTTCAGCTTGCCGGGATTGGTTCTCACGCTGCCATCGTGCATCTTGTAGCGGCGGTTGAACGACAAACCGAGTTGCTCGGCAAACCCGGCCGATAATGCCACCGGCGCGGTTTGCTTGGCGGCCGATGTGATCAGATCGACGAGCTTCTTCGAGAATTCGGCGGGATAGTCGACGGCCTCGTGCGAATCAGAACCGCTTTTTTCGACTGCGGTTTTGTGGAAGTAGTCGCGCAACGGGCCAAAGTAGAGAGGGCCCGTGTGAGAGTGGGTCGCGCCGATGAAGATGTTCTCGCGAGGAATGCCGGTGACCTTCGAAGCTTCGGTACGGACGGCGCTGGTGACGCTCGACGGCACGCCGACCATATCGCAGAAGACCCAGGCGAAACGCTGGTCGCCTTGCTCCAGGACGATTGCCTTGGCATGGAGCGGGTTGTGCATGCCGGTGCTGAATCGCTCATAGAAGTAGCCGCTCATGCGGTAGCCGATCGGCGGCGTGACATCGACTATCGCGGTGCCGGCGCGAAGAGGCTCGGTGGCGTGCGCGGTTTGTAAGAAGGAGTGCGATAGGGCCGATGCCAGGAGGCCAATGGTGAAAATGAGGCGTTGCATGAAGGACTTCGCTTATTGAAGGTGTTGAAGTTTTGTGGCGGGAGATTAGTTTCTGGTAGTTTGCCCTCACCCCAGCCCTCTCCCAAAAGGAGAAGGGGTTCGAAATACTACTGGACTGCCGGTTGGGGTTGTGGACCATCTTTGATCGGCCACAGTTCCCAGCGGCGGAAGAAGATTTCGGCTAGTTCTGATTGCAATTGCAGTCGGCCGGCGCGCGGGGAAAGATCGCGACCTTCGTTGACTTGTTTGCCGTTGACAAAGACTTGCACCAGGCCGCCATCAGCGATTACGTCGAGGCGCGTCCATTTGCCGTGCGGGCTGTCGGGATCGTGTGGGCCACGGAAGCCGAGTTCGTCTTTCCAGGCGGGATCGCGGCCGAACCAGTTGATACGATGCCGGTTTTTGAAATTGAAGACCTCGGCCGGACCATTTGTATCCCAAATGGTCTGCTTGTTATCCCCCTTCTTTACGTTGGCGGTGAGCGAAATCGGCACGGGCTTGCCCTGCTCGTCGTTGCCGTTGACCAGGATGAAGTCGCCGACACCCCCTTCGATGATTTGCACTTCGATCGACGGCATCCAAGTGCCACTGTAAGCGCCGTCGGCGCCGTTGCTGTGAATCAACAGGCCGGAGTCGCGGGCGGCTTGCTCTCGATCGGGCCAGGTCTTCTCGCCCCAGCGGTATTCGAGCACCAAGTGGTAGTCGCGGTAAGCGTCTTTCGTGATGATGCTGCCCAGGCCGTCGCCGGTGACGTGCAGCAGGCCATCGGTGACGCGGAAGACGCGGCGCGGATCTTCGCGGTGCGTGTCTTTCAGCCACGTGTAGGTGTTGCCCAGCGTTTTACCGTCGAAGAGGCGAATCGGGCCGTCTTTGGGTGTGACGATCTTCGGGGCGGTCGCTGTCGGCTCGGCCTGTGCAATTGCCGAGGTGGCGGAGAGGAGCAGTGCGAACAGGATGCGAATCATGTATTTGCCTTAAACTATAGAAGTGGAGAGCTGAAAGAAGGCAGCGGTTTTCAAAGAGTTTTCAAGAGCTTCTTCCAACGTTCCCAGGCATCCTTGCGGGCCTGTTTGTTGGCTTCGGTTCCGGCGGGGTCTTCGCCGTGACGCATGAAGCCGTGGCCAGCCCCTTTATAGATTACCGGCTCGTACTTTTTGCTGGCGGCCTTCATCAGCTTGGTTACCTCGGGAATCGACGCATCGATGCGGGCGTCGTTCTCTGCGTAAAAGCCATAGACGGGGCACTTCACACGGCCAACGGCTTCCGCATCGATTGGTTCATAGCCGTAAAATACGAAGGCCGCATTAAGCTGGTTGTTGTTCGTGGCATAACGCAATGACTGACCTCCACCCCAACAGAAACCGGCGACGGCGACCGCACCGCTCGCAGCGGGCAGCTTCTTGCCGTAATCGCAAACGGCGTTCAGATCGGCCGTGATTTGCTCCGGCTTGAGTTTCGAGACAGCCTTTCGCGCATCATCGATGCTCTTGAACGACTCGGTGCCGCCTTTGTCGGGCCCCATCTCGGAGATCAAATCGGGCACGATGGCGATGTAACCGGCCTCAGCCAATTGATCGCCGATACCGCGAATCCAGTCGCCGAAGCCGGAGATATCGTGAATGATGACGATCACCGGCGCTTTGTGCGGTACCTCGGGATAGGCAACGAAGCAGTTCACCTCGCGGTCGCCGTGCTTGACTGTTACGTATTCGAGGTGACGCGGCGACTTTTCGAGTCGAGCTTTGGCCCAATCTTGACCGAATGCCAATGGTGCCATGAACAGCGCCAATAATGCGACGGTCAACAACAGCACGAAAGAGCCACGGCAAGATAACGGATTAAGCATCGTTGCGACCTAGTGGATTGCTTGAGGCTTCAGAAAAATCAAGACGGAATCGTGTCATCCTGAGGGAGGCTTTGCGACCGAAGGATCTCGGGAGCGTTAAGAGATTCTTCGCTTCGCTCAGAATGACAAAATTTCCAGATGATCCCAATTACTTTTCCGAGGCGTCGGCCTTCGCTTCCACTGACGCTTCGCTCTTCTCGCTGTCGAACTCGTGAATGCGAATATTGCGATAGCGAATCTTGTTGCCTTCTTTGTAGTTGACGTGGGTTTTCACGGTGGGATGTACTTGGATGCCGATGTAGCCGGAGCGGGGAACGCCCTTGGTCGTCTCGGCCGTGTGCTGGAAATCTTGCACGAGATCGCCATTTAACCAAAAGCGAATCCGTGCGGGCTCGCCTTCAATGCGAATCTCGCCCTTGTTCCAGTCGTCCTTCTTGAAGTGCTTGATGCCGTCGGGGTTCTTCTTCACCGAAGCCTGCGTCCAAGGGAGGTAAATCGCGCCGAAGTCACCGCCCGGGCGATTGTCGAGCGTCACCTGGTGGCTCTCGCCTTTGTCGGCCATGCGGAGGAAGACGCCGGTGTCGGTCGGGTAGTCGAGCTTGAACTCGAATCGTAGATCGAAGTTGCCGAACTTTTCCTTCGTCGCGAGGAAGCCGCCACGATCGGGCGGATATTGAACGCCGACGATGTTGCCGTCGACCACTTCCCACTTCCCGCCACGGTGAAACTCGGGCACCTTGTCTTGCTGCCACCAACCATCGAGCGTTTTCCCATCGAACAAGGAACGGAAGGCGCTTTCCGGCAGTGGTTTGTCGTCCGATTTTGTCTCTGGAGTTTTCGCGATGCAAGTCGCGGCTGCGAGTGAGCAACACAGGGCTGCAATTGCCAGGCTGAATGATTTCATCGATTGTGTCTCCATAGTTAGTTCCTTACCTGCAAATTGCAGTGGTTGTGGTTGGTTTACTTGCCGAGCGCTTTACGCAGCGCCGGCTCGATGGCGTCGGCCTGCATGACGAAGCCGAGGTCAGTCGGGTGCAGGCCATCGACCGTGGTTTCGCCTGCGTCGGCGGCTAGGTCGGTGGTGGCGATCACCGCGATGTTTTGATCTCCGGCGGCCGCCCGTTCTTTGCCAATGCGCTGCAGAATGCTGTTGGATTTATTGAATTGCTCTGCCAGTTTGGCAAAGAACAAAACTCCCGGTTGACGCGGATATTCGTTGAGCAGGATTGGCGTGTTAGGGTGAGCTTTTCGCAGTATTTGGATAAAAGTCGGCAGCCGCTCGTCGACCTGCTCGGGTAAGAGGTTCGGCAGCGGATCGAGTACGTAAACCGAAGGATCAAGCTCGCTGAGCAACTCGGCCATTTCCTTTTCCGCCTTGCCGTTCCCCGAGAAGCCAAGGTTGATGACCGGTACATTCAATCGGCGACCCAGAATCGCGGCGAAGCTCATGCCGGGCTGCGAAGCGCAGCCGCCTTGCGTGATCGAGGTGCCATAGATGACAACCGGCTTCACGTCCTTCGCCGGGTGCTGGAACTCGAACGACGACCCTTTCGGCACGCCGATCTCCACCGCCGATACACCGTTGTACAACGGAAAGTAGAGCCGATAGTTGTTCGTTTCCCCCGCGAGTTCCTTAGTCAGCGCCAATTCGTTCGTGGGAGCCTTGGCGGGGCGACCGGTCGCGAGATAGTGCCATTTGCCGTCGCGCTGGATATAGAGAGCCACGCCGCTGACACCGGTCGCGGGCATGTGAGACATCGCCAGACGATCGGAAGTGAGCGTCCAGCGAGCGGAGATTGTTTTGGCGTTCGTGGTGAAGTCGACATAGAGGCCGGCCGAATGATGCGACAAATCCCACACAGGCTCGCGGACAAGCTTCTCGGCCCGCGCCGGAAGCCGATCGAACGGCGCCTTCGTATCGCGCCAACCCATGCCGACAACATCGGTGGGTGCCACCGAGTGCCAGGCGAGGTTCGCCGGTTTGGCCGCTTGCTTGGTGGCCGGTTGTTTGACCGTTGCTTCACTTGCTATCGCCGGCGCGATCAGCAAGGTCGTCAGCAAGAGCGCGACGGGCCGATTCATTCGTGGCGACCGTCGTTGATTATCGTTGAGTAACCGCATTGGGCTGTTGATCCGCGTTTTTGAGTTTAATGAGTTGGTTGGTGGCCGACTCGATCAGTTTTTCACCCGCGCCTGGTGCGCAGCGTGTCGCAGTGGCTTCGTACCCGCCCTCGGGATAAGACCGGCGGTTGGGAACGTAGCCGATCGCCCCGTTGGCGAGCGAATGAACGATCGTGTAGCGGAACGGCGATGCCTCTTTAAGAGCGAGGCCAAGCTCGACGAACATTTCGCCCGGCAATCCGACCCAGGCTAGCTCATTGCCGAGCGCGATGACCTGCACGTCGGCGTCGAATGTCAGCTTGCCGTTTTCGTTGTGGCATTGAACTTCGTCGTCGGAAAATTCGGTTTGATCTTTGAAGCGAGCGATTTGCGCGGCCGCCTTATCGGGATGGTAGTCAAGTCGCACAATCTCATGCGAGACGCGCAGCGGCGTATCGCGAACCAACTCGCGCCGCGGATAAGCACGCAACACCTCGGCCCCCAGAATCGCGCCGATTCGCGATGACTCCTGCACACCCTTCGTGCGATGGAACTTGACGGGGTCCATCAGATAGTAGTGATTGATGTTGCCCGACGCGCCGCTGACCCAGACCGAGAGCACCTGTGGGCCGAAGGCCGCTTTGAGCGTACGCTCGACCATGAACGGAAAGTCGGCCGAGGGGCTCGGGCCGCCCATCGTGTCGCAATGGAGTGAGAAGTTTGTCATCACGGCGAGCGGCTCGGCCTTGGGTTTTTCGAAGACGACGATTCCGACCGACGGATCGTTCGGCCCGGCCGGCCGAAGGACCTGCCCCAGCTTTTCATCTTCGCCTTTGAATGGGTTGGTCGTCACCGTTCCGTCGCGCAGGAAATAGCGACGGTTAAAGCTGACCGAGTCTTCGTGCCCGATTGCGGCGGCAACCTGGGCCGGCTGCAAGTCGGCCTCGGCCAGTTTCGCGGCCTCGGCAATCTTACCGGGCAGTGCGGCGAGATAATCGAGCGTCATTTGGCGCGACTTCTCGTCGAACTTGCCCAGGTATTTGGGCCGCAATTGAGGGGCCGTGTGGGTGTGCGTCGTCGCGATCAGCACGTTCGCCGGGTCGATCTTCGTCGTTTCGCCGATGATCTTCTTAGCCGCTTGCGTGATCTTCAGCGGCTCGTTGGTGAGGTCGACCTCGATCAGCGCGACACGCACCCCGCCTTGGTCCATGACGATCGCCTTGGCCTGGATCGGATCATGGGCTTCGGCTGCGTATTTCATCTCGAAAGGTGGCCGCTGGGGCGAAAGCATCGGCGTGCCGACGGCCGGCGTGATGCTCACGGCCGCGCGACCGACACGCAGGCCCTCGGCGTGCGTGGCGGACGCCGCCGCCACGATAGCCAGAACGAACAAAATCGATTTTCTTAGCATGAGAGGCCTGCTTTCGGTGGGGCAAAACTTGAGGGGGCGCTGTCGCTATCCTACGCTCATCGCAGGACGAACAACGCTTACGGCTTCGCTTCGGTGTCGGCCAGAAGTCGCTCCAGCTCTTTTTTCATCTGTTGCGCTTCACTGGCCGCGGTTGGATCGTTGATCAGGTTTTTCAACTCGTAAGGGTCGTTTTGCAGATCGTAAAGCTCGTCCGCATTCTCGTGCTCAAGATAGTGAATGTACTTCCAACGATCGTTGCGGACCGCCTTGTAAGCCATCTTGTGCATGCGGGGAAAAACAATATCGGAATAGTACTCGATAAAGAATGAGTGGCGCCAATCGGCCGGCGTTTCTCCTTTCATGAGCGGCACGAGCGATCGGCCTTGCATCTGCTTCGGCACCTCAGCGCCGGCGACGTCGATGAACGTCGGACCCAGGTCAATCGTCAGCGCAATCGCTTCGGGCGTGGAGCCGGCCTTGATCATCGAGGGCAACCGCATCAACAGTGGAATGCGGATGCTTTCCTCATAGGCCAGCCGGCGCTCGACGCTCAGGCCGTGCTCGCCGTAGAAGTAGCCGTGGTCGCCCGTCACGACAAACAGCGTGTTGTCGAGCTCGCCCGATTCCTCCAGCGCTTTGAGAAGCTGGCCAACGCCCTCGTCGACCGCCGACAGCATGCGCAGCCGGTTGAGGATCACTTTATCCGTGCTGCCGGTGCTGGGCCCCAGCGGCTCCATGCCCTCGATCTTCTGCATCAGCGCTGGTTTATCGGTCGGCGGAATGCCCGCGCTGGGCCGACGAGGAACCTCGACGCCTTCATACTGAGATTGATGGCGCGGCGCCGGAATGAAATTCGACAGCGTCGGATCAGAGAGCTTGCCATCCGGCCCTTGGTATGTCTCCGGATGAATCGCCTTGTGCGACAGGTACAACAGAAACGGCTTCGAGTGGTTGCTGCGAACGAATTTCTCGGCCTGTTCATTCAATACATCCGTTACGTAGCCCTTGGTTTGGACCGACTTGCCGTCGTCGTTCACCACCGAATCGAACGAAGTCCCGTGCCCCTTGAGGCAATACCAGCGATTGAAGCCCGGGCGCGGCGTGTTGTCGTTCCCCATGTGCCATTTGCCGATGAACGCGGTCTCGTAGCCCGCTTGTTGCAAGACCATCGGGAACGTTTGCAGCTTGTGGCTTTGTGGACTGCGTTCCGTGTTGTCGACGATGCCGTGCGTATGGGCGCATTGCCCGGTGAGAATGCTGGCCCGGCTCGGCGAGCAAAGCGGCGTCATCGCAAACGCGTTGCGAAAACTCGCGCCTTCCTTCGCGACCCGATCGATGTTCGGCGATTGCACAAACGTGTTGCCCGTGCAGCCCAGGTCGTCCCAGCGTAAGTCGTCGACCAACACGAAGACGATATTGGGTTGTTTCGCTTCAGCGGCCACGGCGGCCTGGCAGCCAATTCCGGTCAGCAGTAGGGCGACAGTGAAACACGCGTAGCGAGCAAGCAGACAAAGACGCCCAGCCGGAGAGTTCTTCATGATGTATTCCAGGGATGGTATTGGTTAAAGGTACGCGATTAGTTCGTTATCGCAGCGCTGCTTTGCGGAGCTGCCCGGGCGTTTGTCCCGTCGCGCTCCGGATCATGACGGTAAAATACTGGACCGACGACACCCCGACCCGCTGGGCGACTTCCTTGATCGGCACGCTCGTCGTCGTCAACAGTCGACGAGCCGCCTCGACGCGCACTCGGCCGATCTCGGCGTGAACGCTCCGCCCGACCACGCTGCGAAACCGGGTTTCCAGATTGGTGCGCGACAGCTTCACCGTTTTGAGCACGTGATGCACCTTGATCGGGCCGCAGGCATGCTGGCGAATATACTGCAACGCCTCGGCCACGTTCGGATCGGAAACCGCGGTCACATCGGTCGAGCGCCGGGCGATCAGGCCCGTGGGGGCAACGGTTTTTCCGTCGCGGCGCACTGCCTTGCCATGCATCATGCGATCCAACAGTGCGGCAGCTTCATAACCGACGCGGACCGAGCCTTGCTCGATGCTCGTGAGCGTCGGCTCCGAGATTTCGCACATGACATCATCATTGTCGACGCCGACGAGCGCGATCTGCTCGGGCACCTGGACGCCGCCGCTCCGGCAGGCCTGCAAGACGTGTCGGGCGCGGCTGTCGTCGCAGGCAAACAAGCCAACCGGTTTCGGTAGTTCTTCGAGCCATTCTTGGAGCGACGATTGAGCCTCTCGCCAATTTTTGACGGGGCTGTGCCTCCCGGTGAACACATGGCAGGTGTAGGCCGCTCCTTCGACAATTTGGCGGAAAGCCTCGACACGCTCGCGAGACCAACCGTTGGTGCGCGTCGGCAGGTAGCCGCAGACGGCAAATTGCCTGACCCCCAGGCTGAACAGGTGCTCGGCCGCCATTTCCGCGATGCCGCGGTTGTCGGTCCGCACATAGGGGATGAGGGAGCTTTCCTGGTAGTAGCCGTAGCCGCCGCCCACGCCGACGACGGGAACTTTCACCCGGCTGACGGCGGCCGCCACCCGGCGGTCATCGAAGCTGGCGACAATGCCGTCGCCCGCCCAAGCGCGTAGGTTGGGGAGCCGCCCCGTCCAGTCCTCTTCGACGTACAGCGACCAGTCCCGACGATTCCGCTCCACATAAGAGGCCACACCCCGAATGATACGTCGATCATAGGGCGAGCCGGCGTCGACAATCAAAGCAACTTCGCGACGTGCGGCCATATGCATTCAAGAGGGTGGTTAAAAATTATAACTGTCTGTTCGTCTATCAAATCGTAACCCGCCGCAAATACGATTTCCACCGATGGATTTTGCAATTGTTAAAAATCTAAAATGTTTTGTGAAATAGTACAATCAGCCGCAAGTAGAATGAAAGTATCGTTTCAGGCGTTTACATTCGGTAAACAGTTAGGGTTGTGTTTCGACGTAAGGGTTCGGTCGAAAACGTAATCGCGGCGAGCGGTTGTCTCATCTGATTTCGCAGCCGCGGCCGACGACGAATTTGATCACTCGACGTCCGAAGTAGAGCAACGTGGTTCGCGCTGCATGGGCAGGTGGCGGGAGCAAATGGGCTCTGTGTTCGAAAATGAGCTTCATCGTAAACTCATTTACTTTTCGTACTCTGAATGAACGTGATCAGCATCCAATGTATATGAGGAAAATCGACGATGCGCCGCTTGCTTGCTCTGCCGCTCACACTTTTGTTCGCTCGCAACTCTCTGCCAAGATGGGGGGGGGCAGGCTCGGTAGTGTTGGCTGCTCTGGCACTCACGCTTTTGCTTACTCACAACGCCACAGCGGCCGTCAGTTACTCGACCGCCGGGGAAGTCTATCTACAAAACTTTAACAGCCCGGCCGTGCCGGCGAACTCGAATCCGCTCAACATCATTCCGAACACCGATCCACCTCAGGGTGTGGCTGTCCAGTACAACGGATCAGCTCACATCCAGAACGGCACCACTCCGTGGCCCGGCGGCTGGAAAGACGACTACACTCGCGATGAAACCTACCTCGGCCTCCCGGGTTGGTATCTGTGGCACGACACGATCGTGGGCACCGACACCGGCAACGGCTACTACACCACCGGTGGCGCCAACGGACACGCGCACTTCCGATATGGTGGGGGCGGCTCCCCTCAAGGCACCGGCGGGAACGACACGGGCGGTACGGGCTTTTTCTTTTTTAGTCAAACTACCTGTGTAGGCTGTGGTGAAAAAGCACTGGGCATCCGCTCCGCCAGCACATTCACTAACTCGAGCGCCGGGCGGCGTAGCTACATCGGCCTGCAGTTGATCAACGACACCAACGAAACCCTCAACAGCTTCACCATTATCTACGATGGCGAACAATATAGTGAGGCCGGCGGCAACAGCCGGGACGGCTTCGACCTCCAGTGGAGCCTCTCCGCGACGGCTGCCGACTGGCAGTCGTCCACAGCCGGCGTCGGCTTCTACAGCGGCACATCAGGCGTCCACTATGGCGGAGTAACCGCCGCCGACCCTGAAGACCCCTCTCAGCCCAACCCCATTCCCGGCGGATTCCTCTCGCCTATCAACAACAATCCTACGAACGCCATAGCAACTAACGACCAGAACCCCAACGACGGCTGTTTCAACTGCGTCGTCGACATTACCTACACGAAAACCGGCATCACCTGGGCGCCGGGCACCGAACTGTGGATCCGCTGGCGGGATGGGGACGCCCACGACGGCATCGCCATCGACAACGTCCGCTTCACCGCATTGGCCTCGGCTCCCGGGCCGCTTTTGGGCGACTTCAATAGCGATGGCAAAGTCGACGCTGGCGATTATGTAACTTGGCGCAAGAACGAGGTCGCAAACGCGACGCTTCCGAACGATAATGGGCTGACCGATCAGGCGGACCGGTTTACGCTGTGGCGGGCCAACTTCGGCAATCCGTCAGGGGTCGGTAGCGGCGCCGGATTGGAAGGCGCCAACGTGCCGGAACCGTCCGCGATAGTCCTCGTTGTGGCTTGCCTTGCCGCATTGCCACTGAAGCGGAGCCGTGTGCGGTAAGTGTTTGCACCTCCCTCTCCCTCTGGGAGAGGGCCGGGGTGAGGGAGCCCCGCGAAAGTTCGATCTTGTTTATTGGAACCTGTTCGTTCGTGGGAAGTCCGTGGAGTCGGGGTATGGAAAGTAACAGTAGAGTGCGAGGCGCGCGGTACTCGAAATACCGCTGCCTGTTACTCTGCTCGATCGCACTAGCGGCGATCGCTGGGTGTAGTGATGGCGGAGACAAATACGATCGATTGCCGTTTTCGGGCACCGTGACGCTGGATGGGCAGCCGCTGGCGTCTGGGTATGTCATCTTCGTGCCAAAGAGTGGCCAGCCCACGCAATCGACCGCGATGATTAGCGGAGGAAAGTTCGAGGTACCGAAGAATGCCGGCACGGTCGCAGGCAAATATACCGTGGCGATCTTCGCGGGGGCCGGGGCGTCCACGGGCAGCGCCGAGCCGGGCACTCCCGAAGCCGAAGCGGAGATGGCCGCCCAAAAGAACAAGGGCGAACGAGTGCCGCGCAAATACAACATCGATTCCATACTTACCGTCGAGATCGAGCCGGGCAAGGACAACGTCTTTCCGTTCGACCTGACTACCAAATAAAGAATTAACCACGGAGACACAGAGAACACAGAGGAATACGGAAGAGGGAACACCGAATCAA
The DNA here is from genome assembly GCA_964549545.1 of uncultured Planctomycetaceae bacterium. Lineage (GTDB taxonomy): Bacteria > Planctomycetota > Planctomycetia > Pirellulales > Lacipirellulaceae > JABDGM01. The sequence continues at coordinate 14,790 of CAZJWY010000026.1, forward strand.
CCACGAAAAACACGAAAGAGACAAAAAGAAAAACATGAATGACGAACTGCCTTTCGTGGTTGACTTCTCCGCGCCGAAATTAGCGAGGATTAGCGAAAATTAGTGTTCCAAGAACTCTTCTCCGTGCCCTCTGTGTCTCCGTGGTGAATCCCAACGCGTTTTCGATTTTTGAATGGATCACTGAAATGCGAGAGAAAACACGTTCCGCTAATTTCCGACGAAATGCGTTCACGCTCGTCGAGCTACTGGTCGTGATCGCGATCATCGGGATTTTGGTCGCGCTGTTGTTGCCGGCCGTGCAGGCCGCGCGCGAGGCTGCTCGGCGGGCACAGTGCGTCAACAACTTGAAACAGATTGGAATCGCCATGCATCTCTATCACGATGCACAGAAGACATTGCCAGGCGGTGCTATCTCCTGCTGCTTCGGCACCTGGGCCAACGAGCTTTTCCCCTACTTGGAAGAAGAGCAGATCACCATGGCCTGGGAGGATGGGGTTACTTATACGGGCGCGAAAAACGCACTCCTCATGCAGATACGGATTGGCACCTATACGTGCCCCAGCGACATGCCGGCTACTACGAAGCAAGGGACTAACGATTTTCCAAACCACAACTATGCCGCCAACTACGGCAACACCACCTACGCCCAGGACGCATACCCACTCGCAAGCAACAAGTTCCTCGGCGCGCCGTTCGGCAATATCGAGAACTACAAAAATCCTGCTACCGGGCTGCCTACCGGCTCCGATCGCTATGGCGCTCGGCCCTACCTGGGGAAAATTCCCTTCAAGCGTATTCCGGATGGTCTATCCAAAACGCTGCTAGTCAGCGAAATCAAGCAAGGACAGGCCAACGACGATATGCGTGGCCGGATCGTAGGATTTGCCAATGGGGGAGCCTTCACCGCCTTGGATACACCCAACTCAGCTTCGCCTGACTTTATGGGAAATTGTGGCCCCCTCGCCACGGCCTCGTTGACCCATCCTTGCAGCGCCCCTAGTGGAACACCTAGTAATGCCCGTTTGACTTCACGCAGTCGTCACCCAGGCGGCGTGAATTCGCTGATGGCCGACGGTGCCGTCGTCTTCTATACCGACTCGATCGCCGTGCAGCCGTGGCAGGCCCTTTCCACGACTCACGGCGGAGACATCACGACCGAACAATAACAATACACACGTTTTTCAAATGAGAGTCGTTCCTTAAATGATACCTGCGCAGCAAATGACACCACGAAATCAAGGTGCCATGCCCACGGCTTTGCGTGGGCATGCCGCAATGCCGTGGAAACATGGCCACTCCGAGCAGTGGCCATGGCACCCGAGGGCTCATTGGCTGCGCAGTTATCAATAGTTGAGTTGATTGTCACCTTTTTACCACCAGGGAGTCGCTAATGTTGAACAACATGATGAACACGCCACGGCGAAACTTTTCGCGTGACAATTTATCTTGCTTCGTGCAAGGGAAAGGGCGGGTGTGGCTAATGCAGAAAGCAGCAATTCTTACCCTCGCGGCCACCGCCGCCATCGCCGCCGCGGGCAACGCCTCGGCGGCGGTCCTCTACTCGACCGCCGGGTCGCTCTATAGCGAAAACTTTGATGGCCTGCCGCACGGAACGCACAACGGCAAAACGATCCAGTTCAACAACAACGCTCTCATCTCGAACGGAAACGCGCCGTTCCCCGGCGGCTGGAGAGACGACTTCGACTTCGATAACACCAATCTCGGCATCAAGGGTTGGTACCTGTGGCATAACCCGAGCCTCACCAACGGCGGCGTCACCGGACACGCGCAGGTCCGATACGGAAACGCCTCTCCCGCCTCGCCCTCGGCGGCCTTTTATGTTTTTACCACGGGGCTAGCCGCCGGGACCTTTGAGGAAAAGGCATTGGGCATTCTCTCCAGCGCCGCACTCGACGGCACCCCGGCCGGGCGCGCCTACATCGGCCTGCAGTTGATCAACGACACCGGCAAAACCCTCGACAGCTTCACCATTACCTACGACGGCGAACAGTATCGCGATGCCGGCACCACCCCCCAGGACGGCTTCGACCTCCAGTGGAGCCTCTCCGCGACGGCTGCCGGCTGGATGTCGTCCAACGCCGCCACACCCGGGCCCGGCGACTTCTACTTCGGCGTGAATGGCGTCGACCGCGGCGCGTTCGCCTTTAATGATCCAGATCCTAGCAAAAGGGCGTTCCTGGCGCCCAAGGATACTGCGACGGCCGGAGCTCTCAACGGCAACGACGCCGCCAACCGCGTCGCCGACATTACCCACACGGTCAGCGGCATCAACTGGGCGCCCGGCGCCGAACTGTGGATCCGTTGGCGGGATCAGATAGGCGTCCACGACGGCATCGCCATCGACAACGTCCGCTTCAGCGCTACCGCCGTCCCCGAGCCGAGTTCGCTGATGCTGCTTGCCATAGGCTCGCTCTGCTGTGGCTTGCGTCGACGCAAGTAGACCAGGAAGGATGAAGGCCGATTTTCCGTTGCCCCGGTCGATCCCAGTTTTGGGAATCGACCGGGGCAATTTCATTGACCGAAAACCTCATGCGCGGCGCTTTAGCGTCTTAGCGTCGGCGGCCACGCCGACCAATACCAGCAAGCCCAAGCGCTACAGAAAACCGAACGGCGCTACAACGCCCTTCTTCGGACAGAAGCTCACAGTAGTTACCGAGCGCACAGACTAAAGTCCGTGCCACTAGTCCAAATGGTCCGCCTCGTGTTCGCGGCCGATCGTGCGGAGCAGTTTCGCAAACGCGGCTTGCGTTTCCATTAGTCGCTGTTGCGACAGCGGGCTGCCAGCAACCTTCGGGCCCATGCGCTGCAACCAATTTGTGGTTTGCTCGATGATCGCGTCGATTTCCTTATCGCGATTGGCCGCTTGCAATTTACGAAGCGATTCCAGGTGGAACCACTGGGCCGTGTTCCAGTAGTCATTGTTCCAGGGAACCGACTCGCAAAGCATCTCGATTTCGCTAACGGCATTGCGAAAGATCGGAATCGCTTCGTCCGTGCGATCGGAGTGGCAGTACGCCAGCGCCTGGCGAAAATGGAGCGCGGCGAGAGCGTCGATCGCTTGGACCGATTCCGCGTCTCGGCTCCGCATCAGCTCGGCGTGCCTCACTCCCTTGGCTAGCAGGGCATTGGCTTCCTTGGCCCGGTCGGGTGCTTTCGCCAGAATCTTCTCGTAGTATTCGACGCACGCCCAGCAGAGATCGCTCTGGACCTGTGCATGCGTGGGCCGCTGCTCAATGTAAGCTTCGCCACGCGAAATAGCTTGTTGCCAAAGTTGCTCGGCCTCTTGCTGAGTGCCCCGGCGGAACGAGAAGTCGGCCAGCGAGCGCAGGCAGAGCGTCACCGGCTGCCGCCGCTGCGGCCAGTCGCGCTCGACTGCCCCGAATGTGGCTAGCGCTTTGCGATACTGGGCTTCGACTGGAAACGTTTTGTGATTCGGCGAGCGGGTGTCAAACTGCCACGTGTAAGCCAGATCCATCTGCACGACTCCAAGCTCTTCGCGAATGGCGGGCGGCTTGGGGTCGACATCGATCAGCTCCTCGTAAAGGGCCGCGCTCCGCTCGAGCGCCGCTTCCGCCTCGGCGTTGCGATCCAGCTCACGTTGCAGGCCGGCGATTGAATGCAACACATCGGCCATTTGCAGGCGAACGATTGGGTCCTCATCGCCAAGCGCCAAAAGCCCCTCGTACGATTTCAAGGCGTCTTCCAATAAGCCAACACGAAGCGGATGGCTCATCGGAATGTTGGCGAGTTTCTCGTTGGCGACTCGATCGAGGAGCTGATGCACGGTATTTCGAGCGGAGATGAGGGCCTGATCCTTGACTGCCGATTCATTCCGAATGCGGGCGTTGCTGTAGGTGAGAATCACCACCGCCGAGATCAGCAGCAGGGCAATGGTCGTAGCTAGTGTGGCGACCAAAGGATTGCGCCGGCACCAGCGCATCAACTGCTCGCGCGCCGATGGCCGCCGCGACAGGATCGGCTGATCAGCCAGAAACCGGCGCAAGTCCTCGGCCATTTCCTCCGCGTTGCGATAGCGCGCCGCCGGCTCTTTCGCAATCGCTTTAAGAACGATCGTCTCCAAGTCGACCGGAATCGTCCGCTCCATCTTCGAGGGCGCAGGCGGCGACTCGTGCAGGATTTGATCGACCAGCCGCGCGTGGCTATGCGTTTCGAAAAAAGTTTGCAGCGTCAGCATCTCGTAAAGAGTCGCGCCGAGGCTGTAAATATCGCTGCGGCGATCGAGCACGCCTTCCAACCGCTCGGGCGACATATAGCGCAGCGTGCCGACGAAGTCGCCAGTTTCGGTGAGATCCTCGGTCCCCTCGGTCTTGGCGAGGCCAAAGTCGGTCACCCAGACGTTGCCATTTGCGTCGAGCAGCAGATTAGAAGGTTTGATGTCGCGATGCAGCACGCCTTCGCCGTGGGCATACGCCAAGGCCTCGGCCGCCTGCAGGCCGAGACGGGCCACGCTGCGGTAAAACTCCCGCGATTTGTGAATCACGGGAAACGCTGGAGGCTTGCCCTCGTTGGCCGATGACTGCCACGCATTCGGCAAAAGCTTCGACACGACGGCGTTTGTGAGCTCATCGTGTGGCGCTTCGTCGTCATTGGCCGAGGCCGGCCGATTCGAATGTCGTAGCGCGTGCAATACTTCGTGCAAGCTCTTCCCCTGAACGAACTGCATCGCGTAGTAGTGCAGCCCATCGAACTCGCCGACGCCGAAAACGGGCACGATGTGTGGATGCTGCAGGCGTCCGGCGGCGCGGGCCTCGAAGCGAAACCTCTCGAGATGCTTCGCGTTGAGCAGCGTTGGGAGAGAGAGCACCTTGAGCGCGACGTGTCGCCCCAGCGATTTCTGCATGGCCTCGTAGACGACGCCCATGCCGCCGCGGCCGATCTCGCGGAGAATCGTAAATTCACCGACCTCTTGCTGGCTTGGTAGCGTCGATTGCCGTTGCTGGGCGCCATTCACTTGGCAGATCGCCGCGTGTTGTTCAAGCAGTGCGATGGCCGGCAATATTTCCGACAATTGCCCGGCGATCGTCGGATGGCGGCGCAGGTAGTCCGATACGCTTGGCCGTTGACCAGCCCGAAGCTCGGCGATGAACGCATCGGTCACTTGTTCGACGACATCCGGATCATCGCTCGCGCGATCGTTCATAATGCGAGGTCCTCGAAGCCGCCGGGCATCGCAGTGAGCACGCCTTTAAGGCGAACTAGTGCGCGGGTGTATCGCTTGCTTGCGGTCGACTTGTCGAGGTCGAGCACTTGGGCCGCTTCGCCGTTCGAGAGCTGCTCAAAGTGACGGAGGACGAGAATTTCTCGATCGATCGGCTCGAGCGACTCCAGCGCCTCTTGAAGGCGCTTGATCTGTTCGACCCGAATCACGGCCTTGCTAGGCGTACTGAGCTCGCCGAGCACGTTCGCGGCCAAATCCGCGGCGGTCGCTTCGGGAAACGCGCCGTGATAGAGCGAAACCTCGCGACTGGCATCCCGAGCCTGCGCGCCCAGGTGGCGCCGATGTTGTTCCATCAGTCGCTGGCCAGTCAGCCAGCGCAACCAGACAAAAAATGGCATCGTCGGATTCTTGGCGTACTCGGGCAGCCGCCGGGCGGCGTCGATATACGACTCTTGCACCACGTCTGAAGGATCAATGCGTCCTTGCAGCCGCGGGTCCATTCGCAGCGCCACCATTCGGCGCAGCCGGGGCCAATGATCGCTCATTAGCTGACGCCATGCGCGGTCATCCCCTCGAACTGCCTGCTCGACCAACACCGGCAGTTCATCGTCGTGCGGCAATTCATCACGCATGTTATCTATCATAGAGGGTTTGGCTTGGTATACGACCGCGATTAACGAGAGGGGCTCAGATAATGCATGGCCGCTTACTTGATCGGCGCGGATGAATTTGCGTGCGACATCAACTCGGTTATAGAAAGCCAAGGTCGTGACGGGCACTCGCGACAATTCGACAGAGTCGTAGCCTCTGCCTGGTGATACTTATCTATCTGAGGGGTGTCCGGGAATTCGAGCTTATGGGTGGCACGCCCTGAGTCTTCGAAGGGCGTGGAGCGTACCATTCGGCAAACCACGCCCTTCCCAAAGCGTCAGGGCGTGCCACCCGGAATTTCCGGACATGCTCATCTATTATGTCTATATGCGTTTGTCTCATTACGACCAGTAAGGGTTCAGGAATCGCTCAAAAAGCGGTTAACGGCGTGATTTTTACGTTGGATTGCTTAAAAAATCGATTTTTCTGCGATTTTCTGTCCTCAAACTGCTCGTCCCCGCAGTTCTACATTATCGGAGTTCTTTTCCGACCGTTTGTCGCTTTTTTGCAAGAGTGGCGGCCCATCGCGACCGACGCTCCTGCGCCTCGTTTTATCTAAGAAGCTGTAACACAACCAGAAATTAGAGCGCCGGGCTTGTCCCGGCGGGGATAAACCCCACGGCTCGTGGTTTTGTACAGTCTCTAAGCATAATCGTGTTTTACGTCTAGGATAATGTTCGCTTGTCGGGTTCCTGCAACCCGCAAACGACCGCTAGGCCGAATGAATTCCAGTCGCGGCCAATGGCTCGCGGGTTGGCGAAGGTTGAGGAATGGCATGCTGCAACTTATCCCTGGTTGGGTGTCCTATCACCGTACACGGCGACGGAACCGTGCGCAAAACCGCCGTAGCAACTACGATCAAGCCCGGCGGCATCTTCAATTTGAATCGCTGGAAGAGCGGTGCGTTCTCGCCGGTGGCCTCATTCCGGTCAACGTCCAAAACTCGCTGGCGAAGAACCTGACGACGGTCGTTAATAACACCCTGGCGCCGACAGCCGGCATGCCGATTATTGGCGCTGCACTGGCCAACAATCCGAATTTCGTCAACAGCCAGATCGCTGCGCTGATCGACGACTTGGATACCGCATCGGTCACGCCGGGCGACGTCACGGTTCTTCCCGGCCTGCCGACGACCACGTTCAAGGTTAA
>CAZJWY010000026.1:21799-37707 GCA_964549545.1 uncultured Planctomycetaceae bacterium
TAACCGCTTACTCGAATCGCATGCGTCGTTGGATGTGCCGATTGATATCGGCTTGGGCATTCTGGAATTCGATGATCCTGATCCGGAACAACAGGCTGCGAATAGCCACGCCAAGGTTCGCGTCTATGTCGAAATCTACTTCCGATTGGAGTTCACCGTCGACACTACGACGGGCACGACAACATTCGCCGATGCGCCGATCAGCGGTTTGAAGGACGAGCTGTGGACTCAGCAGGGTGGCAATCTGTTTAACGGCGGTCCGCTACAAGTCGATGCCCCGGACTCACCACTGGCAATTGTGATCAGCGCGTTCACCCAGACTGACTTTGAGGCAGCGGGATCGCTGAAAAAGGCCTTCGACGCCACGGTCTACGACGTGTTCTGGCAGAAGCTCAATGCCAGCCAACCGTTTTCGATTAACGACCGCACGTGGATGACGACGACGATCGACGTGACGATGGGGAATTGGTCGACGGGCCCAACCGGTACCGTTATCGTTCCTCCAGTGATTACTGCGCATATCAACGGCGAGGCGCATGCGAATCTCGAGCTGCACTTGGCGATGTCGGACCCAATGGATTTCAAAGTCACGGCGCGCCTGGACGCCGATTGGACGTTCGACAACGTGCTACTGACCCCCGGTTTGCCGATCAGCCAACTCGGTACGCTGCCGTATGTCGACATCCTCGACGTAACCGTGGATCTGGATTCGACGCTGCGCACACTGGGCAACATCCTGGATTCGATCCAGGACATTACCAACAATCCGGCCACCAGCACGTACATGGCCGTGATGGACACGGATCTACCGATCATCGGCAAATCAATCTTCGAAATTGCCGACGCGATGGGGGCGATCCAAGGTGGCTGGGGCGACGCGATCAGCACCATCAAGTACATCAACTCGTTGCATATCGCGGGCCAGCAGACGGGTGGCACGATCAACCTGGGTTCGTTCCGCATCGCCGATCCGCGGGCGGGTGGCCCGATCGTGATTACGCAGACACAGCTGGGCGACGGCGCACCGCAAGCAGTCGACAACTTCTTTAACTACGCCTTCGGCATCAATTTCCCCAACGAGAACTACGAGCACGGGCTTCATTTCTGGTTCCTCGAAGACCCGATGAACGTGCTTTTCCCGACGATGATGGGCGAAGACCGAACGCTGATGACATTCACGATGCCGGCGCTCGATTTCACCTTTAATCTCGACGACGTGTTCGACTCGTTCGGCGATTTCGAGCTGTTCCCGGGCCCCGAGTGGGCGTCGGGTGTTTCGCTGAATGGCGAGATGCACATTCGCCTCGACGTCGATATGGGTTACGACACCGCGGGCCTGCGCCGCAGGGAGTTGAACCAGAGCCCCGACAAGGATGACGCCAAGTACGGTCTGTATATCAATGCCGACCAGACCTATTTCGAACTCAACGCCGGAATGGTGCTGTCCACGGGCGTGCCTGGCGTTTCGGTCGAGGGCGGTCTCTATGCGGGGCTCAAAGTGATCCCGGTCGGCTATCTCGATGCAACCGATCCGAATCGCGTACGCCCCGGCCACCTGCTCCGTGATGCCTGGAAAATGGTGCAAGCGTACGGTGACATCTACGCCGAAGCGCACTTCGAGCATCCAGGCGGTAGTGAGACGCTTATCGAACCTTACTCGCTCATTAACTCGGATTTTTTCGGGTTCGACACCGAGACGCATTCCGTCCCATCGGGCCAAACTATCACCGTCACGAAGACGAATACCAGCGAAAAAATCTTCGTGTTGAACCAGAGAATCGACCCGTCGACCGAACGGCCCGTGTATGGAACACCGGACGAATACGAACTGGTTATCGCCGTTCTGACGGACGATGTAACGGACTACTATCGCGTCGCCAAATTCGTGAAACAGCCGGACGGTTCGTACACCAGAACGAACTACAACACTGCAAATTTGATCGTCGTGGTCGGGCCGACGTATGGCGCCAACTACAAGGACATTCACAAAACGATCGTCGTCGACGAGTTGGACGGTGGAGCGGGCCCGGTCAACGCGGTGATCCTGGGCGGCAATGGAATCGATACGCTGCTGTACTACGGCAGCGGCACGGCAGTAATCGTCGGCGGCGACGAGAACGATACAATTCGCGCGCTGCCATTAACTGGCTCCGGCGGCCCATCGCTGATCGTTTCGGATTACGTCGATGCGGAGCACCCGTTGACGAATCCGTTGAACTTGCCGCAGGGCCGGATGGACGAGATTCTGTGGGCGGCGACTCCGCTTCCGCCGGCCGGTCCTCCGGGAGCGGATGACGATCCGCCGCCGACGGACCCGGGAAAGAACAAGGTCGTGGCGTCCACGAACGCCACGGTGATCAACGTCGACCTGCCGGATTTGTCGCCGCCCGGCAGTGGAGCCGGCAGTGGCCAATCCGAGGGCGGATCCGCACCGGGCTCATCCCTGGAAAATGAGTCGCTGTCGTTGATCGAGTTGGTGAGCGGCAACCCGGCTGGCGCGCCGGGCTTTGTCTCGGGTAGCTCGTATCAGCTAGTACTGAAAGCGGCAATCGGCACGCCGCAAGCAACCGGGAATCTCAACCTGTCGGCCGTATCGACGGCAAATGGTGCGGCCCTGCACGCCCAGGGCTCGCAAATCAACGTTACAGCAGTCGGCGTGTCGCTCTTCTATATCCATTCGTTTGGCGGCGATCTCCACATCGGCGACCTCACGACGCTGCCCGATCTGGATGTCGTTGTCGCGAATCAGCCCCTTTCGGCGGGCACGTCGACGGTCTTCGACGGGCCGTCGTCGGGCGCGGCGCACGTCGACATCAGCCACGACGACGATGTTTTCGGCCAACTATTTGTGACGGGCGCTTTGGCGTATGCAAGCGTGCAGTTTGTGGGGTTGTCGTATCGAGATCGGGTGCGCGTGAAGAATGCGGGTGGCACCGTGTCAGTCGACGATCTGACAGGCGCGGGGCTTGGCAATCTCTTGATCGACAACTCGGGCCGCCCGGTCGGCTCGACGGCCGCGGCAGCTATCACGATCAACAATCGTGCCGCTTCCCTCTGGGTCTTGCCGGATGACGATTCGAATAACGTTCGTCTCTCGGCGGTCAACGAGCCGAATATATTGCTTGTCGATCATCGTGCAATCGACACCTTGAACCTGAATCTCACGGGCACCAGCGAGCATTCGGCATTCATCGACGCGTCGACGATGAAGGGCAACTTCAACATCGTGGCGACGGACGCCGAGACGGCGAAGAACGATATCACGCTGGCCAAGGTCGGAACAGCAGTCGATGTTTCGGTGGACGGCGGCGTGGCGAACACAACGCTGTACTTCGGCCAGAACCGATTGTCGGATATTCGAAGCGACGTGACGGCCAGCAATCTACAGCTTCATGTCGATAACTTCGGCGCGACGGATGCGCGCTCGATGACGTTCACGCCGACCACCTTCACCGGCTGGGACGCGGGCGGACTTTCGCCGACGCTGCACTACAACAACTTGCGCGGCGTCCTCACCGTGGATGCCGGCGGCGACGATCGATACAACCTGGCGGGCAGCCCCATCGGCATTGCCTCGTCCGACTTTAACAGCTTCACCGATGTCCGTTCGAGTATTTACGCCACTAGCTGGCAATCCATGCTGCGCATCGACGGCGATTGGCAGGCGTTCTTCGGCCAGCGGATTCATACGAATGGTACGGTCGAGCGCGTCAAGTTGCTGAATGATTTGTCGAACCTGTTCGTGATGTTCAATTACGACAGCGATAGCGCAGTTCCAACGCAGTTCGTCATCGACGGCGATCTGCATGCGCCCGGCGCGGTCTATGGAATCGGCAGCACTCGGCTTGTGACAGGCGCGGCGGCAGCGCTTTCAGTAGCCCTTCAGGACGAACTCGCTTCGGGGGCGCGGATCTATGTCGAAAACCAAACGATCGGCTTGCAGACGGCATTCTTCGGCCTCACGCATCCCGATGACATTTTCATCTACCTGCCCGGCGGCACGGTGAACGCCAACCTCACTGCGACGCCGCAAGGCAGCATCCACATCGACGGCCGAGCGCGGCTGGCGGGCACGAATCCGAATGCGCCAAACGTCATCAACGTTTTGGCCAGGGCCGGCTCGGTCAGTATGACGCCGCTCGATACGTACGACTCGCTCCTGACCGCCTATAACCCCGTTCACATCTACGGCTCGATGCCGCAGGATGCGTTGAACGTGACGCAGCCGACGGAATTCCGGATGGCCTCCACTCTCGCCGGCGAGAGTCAAGTTCGCTTCGACTTCGCGCTGAACGGCGCGGCAGGCTTTACGGCCACTTCGCCAACAGCGCGTTACACGGTCCATAGCACCGTGGCCCAAGTGCCGATTGATCCATTGAATCCAGATCCTTTATCGGTTGTGCCGACACCGATCAATCCGATTACTGCCTTCGTCGATCGTGCAATCATGTATCAGGATCTGACGCGCTCCCCGCTAGAAGCTCAAAAGATCGCGATACGTGGAAACACCATACCATGGACGTTCAATGTCGACGGCGTCTTTGTCACGATCCCGGTCGAAGTCATTGTCAACCTGCAGATTTATCCGGTTAATTTAAATCCGATCGCAACCGACAACCATGCGAACTTCGATGCCTCTCAGCTTCGCGGGACGTTCGGCTACCAAGTATCGGAGCCGGACTACGCCTACGCAGAATTGCTTGCCGATGGTTTGATTCGAGGTTCCGCACCGCCAGCCACGAACTTCGGCCAGTCCTACGTAACCATTTCCAAGACGAATCCGCAGCTCACGACCACGATCACCGGCACGACGCCAGTCACCACCAGTCATTACAACCCGCTAGTAGCATTCACGGGGGGAGGCACTGTCAGTCGTTGGGCAGGAACGCAGGTCGTCGTCGGTACCGGCAATCTCGCCACGCTTGAGGGCAATCTGACCGTCAACCAGGCCTGGCTCAAAGAGGTCGACAATCGCAATGCCGCGCTCGCCGATATCATTCAAATGACAACGGCCGGCATGAGCTGGGGCGCGAACGATGGCGAGCGCACATCGCTCACTCTGAACAACTTGCAGGGCAAGCTCACCGTCACGGGCAGCGTGCTTGACCGGTTCGCCATCGAAGGTACTCCGAACTCCGCCTACCGCACGGTGCTCCGCAACTTCTCCACAGCGGCCACGCCCTTGGGCGTTTACGTGATGGGCAAGAACGTGATGCCGCTGGAAGTAAGCGGAAACTTCGACCTCGCCGTTGGGCGGCGATTGAATCTCGACGGCACCGTCACCAACGTCGGCACGATTCTCGGCGCGTACGACGACGTGAAGAACTACGTGAACACGGGCAGCGTAGTTTTCTTGCTGGGCAACTTATCCGGCGTGTGGCAGGACTTCGCGCTACTTCCCACAACGAGCTCGATCGCTGGTCCAATCACCTGGTTTAACAGCGGGTATCTCACGTCGCTCGTCGGTGGCGCCCAGCCAAAACCGCCGCTCCCGATTTACTACAACTATTCTGGCCCCGGTCAGGGTACATTCATTTTCGATGCGTCGAACGAGACGGTCACCGATCGCGTGCTGGGCGATATGATCGTCCAATATGGAGGAGCGTCACTAAACGGCATCTCTTCGAACTCCAACTATGCCGGCAAAGCGAATTTGCGATTCTACGAATCGGAGGTAATTTACGGACCGAACACGAATGTGTACTGGTACGGCGCGAAGATTCGTACGAACACGAACGCCTTGGATGTCGTCGCGCCAACCTTATTGAACAACCTATTGAATGGTACGGTGCGCTACTTTGCAAATCCGGCCAACGTGGGACTGAATCCGATCGAGCAGATTTTGATCGGCGCAGCGTTGGGGCCGATTTATGTCGAAGGCAGCGGCCGCAATACGCGCGTTGAGATCAATCCATTGTTCTCACAGCCGACATCACTAGCGATGGGCATTTTCGACACGAGCATCAACAACCAAAGTTTTGCTATCGGTAGCCACCCCGGTTGGGGCGGCGGACACACGGGCGGCTATAGCCTGATCGATACCGTTCAAGCAAATGTGTCTGTCTCTGGCGCCGCGCTGCGCGTGATCGGCGACATTCCTCTCCCGGTCGGTTCGCCGCCGGTAGGCAGCCGGCCGAACGTGACGATCGGCGGCAGCAGCATCACGGGAATCGCTGGCGCCGCAATTAACTATTCCAATCTCGCGGATTCCGTGATTCCTGGCTCATTTACGTTTAATTCGCAGCTCGATCTGAATGCGCTCAACTTCCCCGGTCTGAATGTGCAGTTGCCTGCGCACTACCCAGTTGATACGACGGTTCAGAACACGCCCGCCGGCGCAACGACTCATGTCTCTACGGTGTTGTCGTCGGCCAACAACACGTACACCAACGGCGTACTGAACGTGCTGGCAACGACCGGCCAGTTGATCCTGGGCGAAATGTATCGCGTAGCGCCGACGAATGGCGACAAGTTCAATTGGCCCGGGCTCGCCGGAAGCATTAGCACTTCGTGGTCCGACGGCATCTCGGTTTCGCAGATCAACATTGGCAACAACGGCAGCCTAGCCGGCATTCAAGGTGCGATTTTGCTCAAGGGCGACTCGCATCAGACGACGACTACGGTAACGAATATCGATGGGCGCAATGATGCGGCGAGGTCGAATGTGCAATTCGTTCGGCCGACCTACACATCGAATCCATTCCCCTCGCAATTTCCCTATCAGCACGTCGAGGGACTCGCGCCAGTTCCAATCTACTTCAGCGATTTCTACATCAGGCCACATTTGCTCAACGTGTACGGCAGCGCGGACAGCACGTACAACGTGGCTTACGGCCCTCTCGATATGAAGCTGTACCAGGGTGCCGGTAGCAACACGACGATCCGCACCACGCCGCTGACGGTCGTTGGCGGCAACCTGGTGACGTTGTTGATGCCAAATGGCCTGACTGTGCCGAACTATGTGGGAGTGCCGGAGATTTATGTTCAGCAGGATCCGGCCAATCCGGCGCCGATCGACATCGTGGTGGAGAGGGCGAATACATCCTCGAACGCGAACTTCCGGCTGGAGAGCACCGACAACGGCATGATGCGGCTGAAGGATACGTTTGTCCTTTCACCGTTCACCGAGTATTGGCGTTTGAACTACAAGGGGAGCGACGCAGCGATCTCGGTCAATTACGGCACCATTACGGTCGCAGACACGGGGTCGCTCGGCACAACCGCCAGTTCTAAAGCGGCCGTGATCAACGTTCTCGGCACCACCGGCGATTTGAAGATTCTGCCGGTCGGCACGGCGACGGGCAACGCGACCGTAACGCTCGGCGACAATCGCAACATGCAGGCGATCCTGGGCAACGTCGAAGTCACTCCAAATACGGCAATGAGCCTCTCTTTGGATAACTTCAACGATACGGTGTACCGAGAAATCCACATGTCCCACGCGGGCGGTGTCTTCACCGTCACCGGCATGTCGCCGGGCACGATTAAGTGGTTCGGCACGTTTAGCCCCACCTTGTACGGCGGAAGCGGCGGAAGCACGTTCGTACTCGACGACATGCCGACGCTTTCAGGCTTTCTGTCGATAAACGGCGGTTCGTCGAACAACGACACGCTCGTCGGACCAAATGTTGACGGGTTGTACAATCTGCTCAACACAAATTCCGGACAACTAAACAGTAAGATAGCGTTCAGCGGCATAGAGAACCTGCGGGGCGGCTCCGGCGATGATACGTTCCGATTTCTGCTCTTTGGCAGCAACAACGTATTGTCGGGCGGCATCGACGGCGGTCTCGGAACAGACACAGTTGTCTACGACAATGCCAGTTGGTGGCGTTCTGTACCGTACGATTTGTCGATCGGCAGGCTCCCACTGGCCTCCGGAATTTCGACTAGTATCGAACGCGCGCCGTTCGATGTCGTCAATCCGGGCAACAAGACGAGTGCAATCGGCGAGACGATTACGCCGATTACCGTGGGCCGCTATGGCGGCCCGCTCAGTGTCACCTGGTCGGCGACGAATCTGCCGGCCGGCCTGTCGATTGATCCCACGACCGGCGTCATCAGCGGTACTATTTCGTCGCAAACCGCAGGCAGCCGAACCGTTCAAGTCTCGGCGACCGACGGAACCTATAGTTCGAACGCCTCGTTTACGTGGAACCTTCAGGGAATCATCATTACAAATCCCGGCGCTCAGACGACTGCGCTAGGCGCCGCGGTGAATCTCCAACTTACGGCGACCGGCACAGGCACGCGCACCTTCAGCGCATCGAATCTGCCAACCGGCTTGAGCATCGACACGCAAACAGGGCTGATCAGCGGCACGGTTGTCGCGCAGTTTGCCGGCAATCGAACGGTAACAGTATCCGTCTCAGACGGTATCAATAACGACTCGACGAACTTCAACTGGTTGCTCAACGCGCACACCCTGGCGACGCCCGACGACCAAACATACGATGTCGGCGCGACAATTACGCCAATCGCAGTCATCGCCAACAACGCGAACTTACCGCTCTTTTGGGCAGCCAGTTCTCTGCCGAACGGGCTGACGATCAATCCCCAAACCGGTGTCATCAGCGGTACAATCATCAACGAATCCGGGGCCGTGGGAGCGCACTCCATTTCTGTTGTCGCGGATGACGGCTACAACTATCGTGGGACCTTCTTCACGCTCAACGTCGTCGGCTTCGGCCTCATCGGGCCGAGTACAGTCGTCTCCGGCGCGGGCGATGTCGTGTCGCTACAAATTCAATCGATCGGCGCGCCATCTAACGTCGTCTATTCGGCTGAGAACTTGCCGGTCGGGCTGTCGATCCATCCAGACACGGGCCTCATCACGGGCACGATCGCCGAGGAGGCGACGCTGACCGGATTGTATGAAGTGTACATTTCGGCCACCGACGGCAATGTGTTCGCCGACGTGCGTTTCGACTGGCGCGTCATTGGCTTCTCGATCGAGAGCCCGGGCGATCAGTTCGTTCCGGAAGGTGTGCCGCTCGCGATCCAGTTGCCTGTGACCAACCTGCAGAACGAAACGCTGGAGTACAGCATTTTGGGCGACTTGCCCGCGTTTCTCTATGTAGATCAAAACGCCGTTCTTCGGGGCACGTTCTACGTGGATGCACCATCGAGCGGCGTCGAGGAGTTCTACGTCACCGTTATCGTGTCGAACGGCTTCGCAACGGATTCGGCAACTTTCAAAATCACGACCTACGATGGATTCTACATCAACAATGTATACGACCGCGGGAATTACGCCGGCGCTTTCTTCGAAAGCTCGATGCAGCCGTATAGTCCCTACGGGCACGACCTCAGTGTCACGGTGAGCGGCTTACCAGACGGCCTGACCGTGGATGAAAACCTGATGATCCGCGGCACGATCAGCCAAAGCGCCGTCGCCAACTCGCCACACGTCGTGATGGTGCAGATCACAAATAACACGCTCAACGATGCCGATGGCCCCGGTGGCCCCGATTATACCTACACGATCTCCTACAATTGGAGGGTCGAACGACTGCCGACTGCCGCCGAGCTGAACGCGGGTTCGCCCGATGGAGTACCGCAATTGCTGACGGTTGTAGACCCAATGGTCGACAGCGGGCCACAGTGGTTCCGCGGCATCACCTACCAATCTGGCCACTCGGTCGTGTATTTCGCGACATCGAATCAGTTGTTTCAGGTCGTCGACGGTGCTGCCAGTGTCGTCCAGAGTGTCGACCCTGTTCACACGACTATTTCTGAGATGTACAGGTTTAGCGAGCTACCCGGCCGAGGCATCGTGTTCCTCGGGGATGGCAAGTTGTGGATCGTCGAGGAAGCCGGGGCACGCGTTCTCAGTGAATTCGAAGGAAACATCGACAGCGATTTCTCGCAGATCGGCAATAGTTATTATGCGGGCGCCAGCGTCTACGGCTCTGTGGGCGACTTGGGATCGGGAGGTATTCTTCAAATCTCGTTCGACGCCGGCGGCGAGGCGACTGCGAGCCTGCTGGAAGTCCCCACGAACGGAATGTTTTACGGCGCGTTCGCGGGCGGGCTGCTCGTCAATGCCTACGATCCGGATTGGGTTCAATCCATCTACTGGTTCGATCCGACGAATGGCCAGATGAGACATTTGGCGACCACAGCGCAGGATAGTTACTTCCAGTCCCTGAGCCTCGGCGTCGGAACGGGTGGCTCGGAGACGTTGTACATACTCGAGTACGTAAGCACTGGCTACCATGTCCTGGCCATCCAATCGGCGTCCGTGCAATCCGGCTCACCGGCTGTAGTGAGCCTGCCGATCATCAATGCTTTGCAGGGATACCCGACAGTCATGGGCGATAAACTCGTCTACGGCGAAGCGGTGTGGAACGGCTCTGAGGCAGTAATCACGTTTACGGTTACGGACGGAACGCTTGCCGGCACGACAACTTACACATCGCCGTTCGCGACTAACGACATCTTCAGTAGCCGTGTTTCCGAAATGGTGGCGGTCGGCAACGATATGTACTTCGTGTTCTACCCGGACTATGAGCTTCTATCCCCCTCAACGCTGGTCAGCCAGATTGTGAAGTTCGACTCCGTGGCCGGCACATTCACAGCCGTTGCCAACTTCTACGGATGGGACGCGGCCAACTATCAGACCTCGAATTTGACAGCAGCGGAAGACGGAATTTACTTCACCGCTTGGAACGAGGATGTTTACGGTAAGGCCATTTGGTCATACGATCCGGCGGGCGGCCTCAAGGTGATCGATGCGTACGTCGACAATTCGTACAGCGATCCGTCTAGGTTGGCGTTCATCAACGATGCGCTTTACTTCAGAGGCAGGACTACCGGCGTGCCTAACCTGGACTATGACCAACCCAGCAACCAGGCATGGATTCTCCGGCCAGCGGAGATCGTTCCAGGGCTCCCCGGCGACTTCAACCACGACAACACCGTCGACGCCGCCGACTACGTCTCCCTCCGCAAGAACGGCGGCACTCCCGAAGACTTCACCGCGTTTCGCGCCAACTTCGGCCGCTCGCTCCCCGCAGGTGGCAGTGGCGCGTCGCTCAGTATCGAAGATGAAAATACCGATTCGACATCATCCTCGCCAGCCTCCGCTCCAGCCACAGACAACACAATTGAAACAGTAGCCATGCCGGCGCCCATGGAGGTGCTGTCCCACGACCTAAGCAGCACGACAATCTCGTTCGCGACTTCGCTGCCCGAAGATAGCACGGCTTCTGCGCCACTTTCCCCGTTGCAAAGCGATTCCACGCCCGCCCCGCGATTCTTCAGCACGGCAGACACCTATCAGCCCGTCTTCACTAGAGTCAGTCGAGCCAACACTTCGGTGGCCGATTCGATCAGCATCGACCTCGACGACCTGCTCTTGTCGTATCAGCCCTCGTCGTGGGACGACGACTTCCTCGGCGAAGTGCCCATGATCGAAAACAGCTTTGGGCTCGATGCCGAATCCGACGACGCGAACCATGCGTCCCTCGACGAAGCCTTCGCCGACTTCGACGTGGTACTCATGCGAAAAGCAGGCAGCCTCTAACGCTTCATTACCCACCCTCCTTTAGCGTCGGCGGCCACGCCGAATCTCCACCAACAAACTCAAACACTACGAAAAAGTAATTCACTCAAAGGGATGACTCAAAAATAACTTTGGCAGATGGGATTCACCACGGAGGCACGGAGGACACAGAGAAGACAGAAGTAGAGACAGAAGTAGAGACAGAAGAACACGAATCGTCACTGATCTACGTTCATCCATCAAAATCGAGAATGAGACGGAAGTAGCCTTTTCTTTGATAGTTGATATTATTGACTCTTGCATTGGTACTGAACAATCACCAGCGAGCCGGGGCGTCCTCGCCCCCGCCCAACCGTTCATTATCAATGAAAGTATCAATAGCGGGGATTAGTGAAGATTAGTGTTCTTATCCTCCTAGGCTTCTTCTCCGTGCCCTCCGTGTCTCCGTGGTTATTCTGAAAATCGGGAAGTTATTCTTGAGTCGTTCCTAAGAGCGCGCCAAGCCCACCAGAGCCTTGTTGACCATAATCAACCAACTGCGCCGGCGGCCAAGCCGCGCGCAATGCATTGAGTACCGCAGCAAGGTCAATGACCTCCTGCGCGATTGCCCCAGCAACCGGCGGCAAATAGCCGAACGCCGCCAGCAACATCCCCGCCACGCTCAGCGCCATTCCGCCGACCGCGCTCTCCAGCGCGATCCGCCGCATCCGCGCCCCAATGTGCAATAGCTCGTCCACGCGTCCTAGCTTGTTGTCCATCAGCACGGCGCCGGCCGCTTCCGTCGTCACCTCGCTGCGCTGCCCCATCGCCAGGCCTACCGTGGCTGCCACCATCGCCGGCGCGTCGTTGATGCCGTCGCCCACGTACACCGTCGGATGACGCGCCGTTTCCTCGCGGACGATCGCCAGCTTCTCCTCGGGGCTCTTGCCCGCGTAAAGCTCGCTAATCCCCACCCGCTCGCCCAGGTACTCGACTTCAGACAAGCGGTCGCCGGAGACGAGCATCATTTTTTTGAAGCCGTGCATCGGCGCCAGGTGCTCGACAAACGCCGCCCCTTCCGCTCGCGGCTCATCCCGAAACCGGTACGTCGCCGCGTACCGGCCATCGATCACGACGACACACTCCAGGCCCCCTGTCTTCGGCGGCAATTGGACCGCCGCTTCGGGTTGCTCGACCAGCAATTTCTTGCTGCTGGTTACTCGAATCTTGTGACCAGCGATCGTCCCCCGTAGCCCATCGCCTGGGTGCTCCTCGACATGCTCAGCCGGAAGCAGATCGAGTCGCTCCTTTTGAGCGGCATCGACCACCGCATTCGCCAGCGGATGCTTCGAGTACTGCTCCAGGCTGGCCGTAAGCTGCAACACATCGCGCGCCGCGAACGCCGCATCGACGTGCTGCTCGACCAGTTTCGGTTCTCCGTAAGTGAGCGTCCCGGTCTTATCAAAGATCATCGTCCGGCAGCGGCCAATTTGCTCCAGCACCGCCGGGTCGCGAATGATGATGCTCCGCCGCGCGGCGAGTGAGATCGATCCGATGATCGCCACCGGAATCGCAATCAACAGCGGACAAGGCGTCGCAATCACCAGCACCGCCAAAAAACGCACCGCCTCGCCGCTCGCGATCCATGCTGCCAGCGCAATCGCAACGGCCAGCGGCGTGTAGAACGCGCCCAGTTGGTCCCCCAACCGTCGCAACTGCGGCCGCTGTTGTTGTGATTGCTGCATTACTTGCATGATCCGCGCGTACCGAGAATCGACCGACAATCGCACCGCGCAAATCGTGAGAGCCGCTTCACCGTTAATCGCACCAGACAATACATCCGAGCCGATCGACTTCGATACCCGATACGGCTCGCCGGTCAGATATGCCTCGTCCATACTGCCATGTCCTTCGGCAACCACGCCATCGACCGGGCAAACCTCATGCGGCAGCACCACGATCAGATCGCCGACTTCTATTTCTTGCAACGAGATGTCCGCGAGGCCCGCTCCCGTTTTGCGATGAGCGATCGATGGCATCCGTCGCGCCAGCGCATCGAGTACCGACGATGCGCGCCGGACCGCGAATGATTCCAAGGCTTCGCCGCCAGACAACATCAACACCACCAACGCACCAGCCAAATATTCTCCCAGCAAGACCGCCGTCACAATCGAAATGCCGGCCAACAAATCTGAACCAAATTCGCGCTGCAATACTCGAATTCCCAATTCGACAACCAGTGGTCCTCCGCCAGCTCCCAGCGCGATCCACAGCAGCCAACGCGCGGTAGTTTCATCCACGCCTAGAGCAAATCGCAAAAGTAGATACCCCCCGATGCAAACCAGCGTGATCGCAGCGATGGCCGTGTGCCGGCGCTCCCGCCATCGTGCAAACAGCGCCTTACTGCCCACTGAGCACTCGCGCAAAGGCTCGGGGGAGCTTGTCAGTGGGTTTTCCCGCTGAAGTTCGGTCATAAGTTGCCACATACCGCGTTGAAAACATACCCGAGACTTGCACCAGGCATATCTGGAATCACCGATGCCAACCTATTCTAAAGCAACTTACCAAATTACGTTCCGCAATAAATCAAAGAGCAAACGCAGTTTAGCGTCGGCCGCCAGGCCGAATCTCCCACCAACACGACCTCCTGCGAGAACAAACAAAGGTAATTTGCTCTAATAGGCAACGATACATCTTTCCGGCGACTTTCTCTCAAAGCAGAATAACCACGGAGACACGGAGGGCACGAAGAAGAAATGTAGGAGGGAGGAACACTAATCTTCGTTAATCTCCTGCTAATGAGCTAACAAAGAAAAAAGACTATGTTCGGTCTCTGCACCATCCTGATTAGCGTAGATTCGTGATGATTCGTGTTCTTCCTATTCCTCCTTCTGTCTTCTCGGTGTCCTCCGTGTCTCCGTGGTGAATCTCATCTGCCGAAGTTATTTTTGAGTTACCCCTTACAGCACGAAGGAACAACATGATTCGCGTAACGCCGATTCAAACCGGCTGGGCTCGCCTCAAGTCTTCCCAAAAATGTGGTCAGGAAGGTCGATCTGCCTTTGGTCGCAAGCTCGACATCGTCACTTGTAAAACCTGGGCCGGACCGCTGCCTGTGCTGGCGTGGCTCATCGAACGTCCCGAAGGTCGCTTTATCGTCGACACAGGAGACACATACGAAAATTCCACGCCCGGCTATCTCCCTTGGTGGAATCCCTTCTTCACCAAGATGGTTCAGATCAAAGTCGCACCCGTCGAGGAGATCGGTTTTCGACTTCAGGCCATGGGCATCGATCCTGCCCAAGACATCGAGGCCGTGATTCTGACCCATTATCATCATGACCACACGGGCGGTCTCCACCATTTCCCACACAACCGCATTATCGGCCCGCGCGAAGGCTGGAATCTCGCCCGAAGCTTCAAAGGAAAAATGACCGGCTGCCTGCCGCAACGCTGGCCGATCTGGCTGAAACCTGAACTCGCAGAGATGGACGGACCCGCTGCCGGCCCATTTCCCGCTTCGCACCCGATCACGAAGGACGGACGTATCTTCCTCGTTCCAACCCCCGGCCACTTTGTCGGCCACATTTCCGTGGTTGCTCGCGACGAGGGCGTCACATACTTTTTCGCCGGCGATGCCACGTATGAGCAGGCCGATCTCGCTGCCGATCGTGTAGACGGAGTAACTTATAACCCGGCAATCTCGTTAGCCACCATTCGAGCCATCAAGCAATTCGCGACACAAGAACCAACCATCATTCTCCCAGCTCACGACCCAGATTGCATACGAAGGCTGGCTGCCGGCGAAGTATTCATCGAAGCACAAAAATAAAAACGCCGGTCGTTGCTCGAACAAAACCCACAGCACCATGACCCAATCCACCAAACGTTCGATCCTTCGCTGGATTCACATCATCTTCAGCATTCCGATCATCGGGTATGTTTACAGCCCATTCGACAAAATCCCCGAATATGCCGCTCCGACTCGGTTCGTGTTCCTTCCGATACTTATTTTGTCAGGACTCTGGATGTGGAAGGGACAAGCCATTCGAAGATTGTTCTCAAAAGATTCGAGCACTTCAAACAATGGATAAGTCACATCGAGGTCACAACATTTCAGAGTAAGCACCATGGCTAAGAAAACATCTAAGAAGCGTGCAAAGAGCGTGAAGAAGCCTTCACGCAAATCGGACAGCGCAAAGCCAGCAAAAGCGGGCAACGCAGCGACAAAGTCAGAGTCGCGCAAAAACGCGAAGCCAAAGCTCCTCTCCGGCGGCAATCCGCAAATCGCCAAAGCCCACGGCGACACTCCTGTCCAAGATTACATCGCCGCCATGCCCGGTTGGAAACGCGATGTGGGTAAACGCCTCGACGCGCTCATTATCCGCACCCTACCCAACGTTCGCAAAGCCGAGAAGTGGAA
>CAZJWY010000027.1:0-2740 GCA_964549545.1 uncultured Planctomycetaceae bacterium
ACACCGGCAGCCCCGGGCCAAAGGTGGACCGCCGCTTTCTGACGATTCTCTCGCCCGACCAAAAGCCAACGCCATTCAAGGTGCGTAGCGGCCGCCTCGAGCTGGCCGAAGCCATCGCCAGCCGCGACAATCCGCTCACGGCCCGCGTGTGGGTCAACCGCGTGTGGGACTATCTGTTCGGCCACGGAATCGTGGATACACCCAGCGATTTTGGCAGTCGCGGCACGCCTCCCACTCACCCCGAGCTACTCGATACGCTCGCCTGCGACCTCATGGACAATGGCTGGTCAACCAAGAAACTAATTCGCGAGATCGTCCTTTCAGGCACATACCGCCAATGCAGTGATTCCCGCGCAGAGTGCATTGCTGTCGACCCCGACAACAAACTCTACTGGCGCGCCAGTCGCCGTCGCCTCGATCTTGAGGCACTCCGTGACTCGCTACTAGCCGTCTCTGGCCGGCTCGACAACGCGATGGGCGGCCCGTCGGTCTCTTTGACCGATGCGCCTTTCTCCGCCCGACGCTCGGTCTATGGGTTCATCGAACGACAGAACCTCCCCGCGTTCTTCCGTACGTTCGACTTCGCCAACCCGAATACACATACAGCCGATCGCCCGCAGACGACCGCGCCTCAGCAAGCGCTGTTCCTCATGAACAGCCCCTTTACGATCGAACAGGCTACCTTCCTCGCGTCACGCAGTGAGTCTCCGGCGCCGCAAACAATCGCGCAACCCACCGAGCCCGCTGCCGAGCGCGTGCGCCGCATCAATCGTTTATTCCGCTGTACGCTCGGCCGGGATGCCAATATCGATGAGTTGACCGATGCGCTCGAGTTCGTCGACGGCGGTGATCCAGGCACCCTTGCTAGTGTGCATAGCCAACTCGCTTGGCAGTTCGGCTGGGGCACATTCGATGAGCCTGCACGCACCGTCCAATTCCAACCGTTGCCTTTCTTCGCTAACGGCGCTTGGCAAGGCGGTCCTCAGCTCCCCGATCCGCAATTGGGGTGGGCAATGCTCAGCGCGACCGGCGGCCACCCTGGCGATGCCGGCCACGCTGCCATTCGTCGCTGGACAGTGCCGGCCAGCGGCAAACTGTTCATCGAAGGCGTCCTCGATCACTCACAACCCGACAGCGATGGCGTCCGTGGCCGTATCATTTGCAGTCGCGCCGGCGTCGTCGACTCATGGGACGTCGCCCGCAGCCAAGCTGCCACAAATCCGCAGCCGATCGATGTCCAGAAAGGCGACACGATCGACTTCGTTACCGATAGTCGAGCCAATACCAACTCCGACGTCTTCACCTGGACTGTCACGCTCCGCCTGACGACTTCCGACAAAGACCCTGGCCAAGTGTGGGATTCGTCCACTGGCTTTCACGGCCCGCTAGCTCCGCCACTCTCCCGGTGGCAGGAGCTTGCGCAGATACTCTTAATGAGCAACGAATTTGCATTCGTCGACTAGCGAGGCGCCACCATGCCACATCGATTCAATCCCGAGCACCTGGCCCTTACCCGCCGAGAACTACTCCGCCGTTGCGGCATGGGCTTTGGCGCGCTCGCCCTCGGTGACTTGATCTTCGGCCCACAAAAGGCGACTGCCGCTTCGACCGATCCGTTGATTCCGCATGCGCCTCATTTCGCGGCAAAAGCCAAGCGTGTCATCCACATCTTCATGAACGGCGGCCCGTCGCACGTCGACACCTTCGACCCCAAGCCGATGCTCGACAAGCACGCCGGTAAGCTCCTACCGGGCGGCTCGCTGCCGACCGAGCGGCCGACCGGCGCCGCCCTCCCTTCACCATTCAAGTTTCACAAGTATGGCCAAAGCGGAATCGAAGTCAGCGACATCTTCCGCCACACGGCTGCCTCGATCGACGACATCTGCGTTATCCGCTCGATGCACGCCGATATCCCCAGTCACGAGGCCTCGCTGCTATTGATGAACTGCGGCGATGCCCGGCAAATTCGCCCCAGCCTCGGCTCCTGGCTTTGCTATGGCCTGGGCAGCGAAAACCAAAACCTGCCCGGCTTCGTCTCGATGTGTCCGTTTGGCTTTCCCATTCAGGAAACCCAGAACTGGCAGGCTGGCTTTCTGCCAGGTGTGTATGAAGGTGCGTACGTCGACACTCAGCACACGGCTATCGAGCAACTCATCGAGCATGTCCGCAATAACCGTCTTTCGTTGTCTGAGCAGCGCGAGCAACTCAACCTGCTCGAACGTCTCAACAACCGCCATTTGCAGGCGCGGCAGAACGACTCCGCTTTGGAATCCCGCATCCGCTCGTTCGAGCTCGGCTTCCGCATGCAAACCGAAGCGGCCGAGGCATTCGACGTTCGTCGCGAGCCACAATACATTCGCGACATGTATGGCCCGGGCGTTCAGGCGCGGCAACTTCTCATCGCCCGCCGCCTGATCGAGCGCGGCGTTCGTTTCGTGCAACTTTGGCACGGTGCTGGTCAGCCATGGGATAGCCACGACGACCTCGAAATCCAGCATCGCAATCTCGCAAACGAGTGCGATCAGGCGATTGGAGCGCTGCTTGTCGACCTCAAGCAACAAGGCTTGCTTGAAGACACGCTCGTGATCTGGGGTGGCGAGTTCGGCCGTACGCCAACCGTCGAGTTACCTAAGAAAGGCGCGAATCAAGGCAAGGTAAACGGCCGCGACCACAACCATCACGGCTTTACCATGTGGATGGCCGGCGGCGGCGTCCGCGGCGGTTATGTTCACGGCGCGAC
>CAZJWY010000027.1:2750-5798 GCA_964549545.1 uncultured Planctomycetaceae bacterium
TCACCTACCGCTACGCCGGCCGCGATTTCCGTCTTACCGACGTCGAAGGCCGCGTTATCCACGAGCTCATCGCATAGGCCACGCCAAGCCCCTCAAACCCAAGTCCCTACTCTGTCCCATGCGGCGTCTGCGGCCGCGACAGCATGTGCGGCGCTTGAATCGGCTTGTCCCCACCCAGCTTGCGGATGACCGTGTAAAACACGGGTGTCACGAACAACCCGAAGATCGTCACACCGATCATGCCGTAGAACACCACGGTGCCGAGCGCCTGCCGCATCTCGGCACCTGCGCCCGTGGCCAACAAGAGCGGCAGCACGCCCAAAATGAACGCAAGACTCGTCATCAAAATGGGCCGCAGCCGCAGTCGCGCCGCGTTGATCGCCGCCTCGCTCGCGCGCATCTTCGGATTGTGCTCTTGCTGCTGCTTGGCAAACTCCACGATCAACACGGCGTTCTTCACGCTCATGCCCGCGAGCACCACGAAGCCAATTTGCGTGAAGATATTATTATCCAATCCACTTAAATAAACGCCTGCGATGCCACACAACAGGCACATCGGCACGATCAAAATAATCGCGGCCGACAGCGAAAAGCTTTCGTACTCAGCCGAGTGCGTAAGAAACACGAACAACACGCACAGCGGAAAAATAAACAGCGCCGTATTACCTGCGGTCACTTCCTGATAGGCCAGCTCGGTCCACTCGAAGCTCATACCGGGCGGCAATACCCGCTTCGCGATGTCTGACATAATTTGAATCGCCTGCCCGCTGCTGACGCCCGGCGCGCCGCCGCCGTTGATCTCGGCCGACGGATAAAGGTTGTATCGATTGATGCGGTCTGCATCGACGATATCCTTCAACTCCATCACTGTCCCCAACGGAACCATCGCCCCCGCATTGTTGCGAGTCTTCAGTTGCGCCACATCCGAGGCTTTCGCCCGAAACGGCGCATCGGCATGCGCAATGACTTTGTAGGTTCGCCCGAGATAATTGAAGTCGTTGATATAAAAGCTGCCCAGGTTCACCTGTAGGGCTTGGAAGATATTGGTAACCGATACGTTCTCTTTCTTAGCCTTCACGCGATCGACGTTGGCATACAACTGCGGAACGCTTGCCCGAAACGTGCTGAACGCGGCCACAATCCGCGGGTCCTTCATCGCTTCCCCAATCAGCGCTTGCGTGGCAGCTTGCAGTTGCTGTGGCGTGGCGGTGCCCGAGCGATCCTCCACCTGCATTTTGAAACCGCCCGCCTGTCCGATGCCCTGGACCGGCGGCGGCAGCAGCACTAGCGAAAATGCCTCCTGCACATGGCTGTATTCCTGCATCAAGTGCCCGGCGATCGCCTGGGCAGACTGGGCTGGATTGCCGACTCGCTCAGCAAATTCCTTGAGCGGCAAGAAGATCACCGCCACGTTCGTTTGCGTGGTGCCGGAGAGCAAGTTCAAACCGGTCACGGCAAACGTCGCCTCGACGCCGGGCGTCTTGGCCGCAATGTCCGACATCCGCGCAAGCACTGCGTCCGTCCGATCAATCGACGACGCATCGGGCAACTGAATCGCCACGATTAAATAGCCCTGATCTTGCTCGGGAATAAACCCTGCCGGGACTGTTTGGAACCCGAGGTAGGTCAGAAAAAGCAGACCGGCGTACACGAGCAGCACCAGTGCTGACAATCGCACCACGTAGTACAGCGACGACACATAAGCCGCATTCAGCTTTTCCAGGCCAATATTGAATAGTTTGAAGAACCAACCAAGCGTGTGGTCGATCAACCACGTGAACCAGTCCCTCTTTGCCTTATGTGGCTTCAAAATGAGCGCGGCTAGCGCGGGGCTGAGCGTCAACGAATTAAACGCAGACAGCAGCGTTGAAAACGAGATCGTGAGTGCGAACTGTTTATAGAATTGGCCGGTAATACCGCTAATGAATGCGACCGGCACGAACACCGCCGTCAAACCGAACGCAATCGCAATGACTGCCGGCGTCACTTCTTCCATCGCTTTATAGGAAGCATCGCGTGGCGAGAGCCCCCGCTCGATCCAGCGGTCGACGTTTTCCACCACGACAATCGCATCATCCACCACGATGCCGATCGCCAGCACGAGCCCAAACATCGACAGGTTATTGAGCGAGAAGCCAAAGACCGCCATCACGGCAAATGTGCCAACAATCGAAACCGGAATGGCCAGCAGCGGCACGATCGATGCTCGCCAGCTCTGCAAAAACAACAGCACGACGAGCGCTACTAGCGCAATCGCTTCAAACAACGTCTTGATGACATCGCGAATACTGTCGCGAACGAACGTCGTCGTGTCATACGGAATGGCATAGTCCACACCTGCCGGGAAGCTCTCCTTGAGTTCCGCTAGCCTCTTATAAACCGCGTTCGCCGTGGCGATCGAATTCGATCCCGGTAATTGGAAGACACCGATGCCGACGGCAGGCAGGCCGTTGTAATGCGTATTCGTTGTATAGTCGGCGGCCCCTAGCTCTACGCGGGCAACGTCTTTCAACCGAGTCACGCTGCCATCTTTGCCAGTCTTGATGACGATACTAGCAAACTGGCTTGGATCGATGAGCCGCCCCTGGGCATTGATCGTGTATTGAAATGGCGAAGTTCCTGCCGGCAACGGCGCGCCGCCCACGATCCCCGCCGCCACCTGGATATTCTGCTCCTGAACGGCGGCGATAATGTCGCCCGTCGTCATATTACGGGCCGCAAGCTGCTCCGGATTCAACCACAGCCGCATCGAGTAGTCGCGCGAGCCAAAGATCGTGAGATCGCCCACCCCAGGCAAGCGAGCCAGTTCGTCTTTCACCTGCAGCGTCACGAAGTTGCTCAAATACAGCGGATCACGCGACTCATCCGGCGAATAAACGGCGATGCCGAGCGTAATATTCGGTGAAGCTTTCTTCACCACAATGCCGGCCCGTTGCACGTCAAACGGCAACAGCGGCTGAGCGATCGCCACCCGATTCTGCACCTGCACCTGGGCAATATCCAAGTCGGTGCCGAGCTTAAAAGTAACGGCCAGCACCATCCTGCCGT
>CAZJWY010000027.1:5808-36993 GCA_964549545.1 uncultured Planctomycetaceae bacterium
CCTCACGCAGCACGAAGACATCCGCGGGCTTCGTGCGGTAGCCGTCCTCGAGCACGACCCCCTTGCGCAAGGCCTCGAGCGCGCGCTCCTCGGGGTGCCCGCTCACCTTCGCGACGTAGACCTTCGGCACGCCCGAGCTCGGCCTGAGCAGGGCCTCCGCCATCATGCCGTCGTTCGTGCTCTGGCTCGACATGTAGAGCATGCCTTCGACGCCGTTGACCTGCTCCTCGATCGGCGTCGCGACGGTTTCCGCCACCGTCTTGGCGTTGGCGCCTGGATAGACACAGGTGACCGTCACTGTCGGCGGGGCAATGTCGGGATATTGTGCGATCGGGAGCGCAAACAGCGCAATCGCCCCCACGATGACCGTGACCACGGAGATCACGATCGCGAAGACCGGCCGGTCGATGAAGAAGTGGGCAAATCTCATTCTTTAACAGCCGCCGCGGAAGGAACCGATCGCTTCGGCTGCACATAGGCACTTGTTGTTTGGGGCGAAGAATGAGAGTCGGTCGCGGGAGACGCCTTCGCAATCTCCGAACCAGGATCGACGAAGCCGGCCTCATCCACTTTGATTTTCACTTCGAGTGGATTTACGACAGCGCCGGGTCGGGCGTGCATTTGCCCATTGACCACGATCCGCTCGTCCGCGTTCAAGCCAGATGCGATCGACCGCATATTGCCAAACAGCGCGCCCAGCTTGACAGGTCGCATAGCAATTTTGTTGTCCTTATCGACGATCAGCACATCACGCTGGCTTTGGTCGTTGCCAATCGCCTCGTCTGGAACGAGCACTGCGCTATATCGTCCACTGCCCGGCACGCTCAGTCGGGCGAACATCCCCGGCACGAGTTTGCCTCGCTCGTTCTGCAATACGCCACGGATCCGCATCGTGCCCGTCGTTGCATCGATGTGGTTGTCCATAAAGTCAATCGCGCCTTTATGCGTGAAGCCGATCTCGTCACCCAATTGCACGTAGCACGGCACCTTGCCATCGCGAACGCTCAGCAGTGCTCGCTCCTGGGCAAGCCGCTGGTATTTAAGGATCGAGTTCTCATCGACATCGACGTAGCAATAGATTGGCGATACGGATTGCACCGTGGTCAACAGCGTCTGCTGGAACCCCGAGCCTCCGTTTACCAGGTTGCCGACCGTGACCAACTTATTGCTCACCCGGCCATCAATTGGCGACAACACCCGACACCATTCCAGGTTCAACCGTGCTAATTCAGCCGCTGCCTTCGCGCTGGCAACCGTCGCCTTGGCTTGCGAGACGACCGCCCCTGCATTGTCGACGTCCTGCTGCGATACGGCCCCGGCCGTTCCCTGCTTCAGCCCGACCAAACGGTTATAGGTTGTGTTTGCGATCGCCAGAGCCGCTTCGGCCTTCTGCCGATCTGCTTCTTTGAAATCGAGTTCGGCCTTGAACGGCCGCTCGTCGATCACAGCCAGCACGTCTCCCTTCTTGACCATCGCCCCTTCTTCGAACGGCATCTCGACGATCAAGCCGCTTACGCGAGCCACCACATTCGCCATCTCTGGCGATTGCAAGTGCCCCGTATAGGTATCCCACTCCACGACTTCCCGCTGCACGGGATAAGCCACGCTCACATCCGGCGGAGGGGGCGCCGGCGGAGCCGGCGGCTTAGCGCGACACCCGACCCATCCGCTCATTAGTAGCAACAGAACGGCAAAGTGCCTGACGCCAATAGCGCGACGCGATTCTGTTTGCAAAACACTTTCCATGTTTCAATCCGACAGTTTTTTCAACTTGCCTGTTCAACCAACACCAATCGCTAGGGGCGCTGAAGCGCTCTTGTTCTCGTCCTCTTGCCTGAGTTCTTTCTCTTCGTGGCTTTCCTAGCTGCTGCCTTGTATTCCTTCTGGTAGGCATCCAGGATGGTTTTGATCATAGCCCCGTACTTCGGCCCAATCTCTTCGCAGCGCACCTGATTTTGTAGTTCTACACCTCGCCGCTCGCTACGAATGAGGCCCGCCTCGCGCAGAATCTTAAAATGCTGTGAAAGCGTTGATTTCGGCAAAGGCGTGGATGCGATGTTCATGAACGTCGCGCAATTCTTCGTGCAATCCGCGCTCAAGAGTTGCATGAATATCCGCACGCGAACGGGATCAGACAGCGCGTACAAGACGCCCTGCACGGTCATCTCATCTGGATGAGGATGGTAAAGTGGCCGCATGGGGCCATCGTATTCAAGACATCCCCGATTGTCCATAAGTTCACGATCTATGAACTATGGAACTATGTGAGCGGTAGGTGTTCCTCTGATATCACGAGTGGGGAAAACCCTCCGGAGCTCAGCAATCGCAAGCCAGCCCCTCGCCAACCGCTAAAAACACAAGGAGTTAGCATGGACGCCAACGCCGCCCACAACCACTCCGCTTTCCCCCAATCCTAATGATAGCTGCGCAACCAATGAGCCATTGGGTGCCATGGCCACTGCTCGGAGTGGCCATGTTTTGGCAACCTTTTCGGCGTGCCCGCGCCAAGCCGTGGGCATGGCCCCTTACCGCTTGGTGTCATTCGCTACGCAGGCATCATTAAAAGAGCACTCCTCGTCCCCAGCCACCAAATAAAAAACGACCCCCGCCAAGCTGGCAGGAGTCGTTCTTGATTTTAGGTTGTGACAAAGTTCATCTGACCGGGCTGCGTTGCCCGCGTCTACGACCTTTGTACAGCAAGCTTAGTTGCCGCAACCACAGCTTTGCTCGCAACCGCAGCTCTGCTCACAACCACAGCTGGCTTCGCAGCAACCGCCGCAGCTCTTGTGGCGGAAGATCTTGCAGATGCCGTCGAGCAGGCAGCAACGACGGGGGCAGCAAGAATTGCAGCAGCTCGACTCGCAACCGCAGCTCTGCTCACAACCACAGCTCGATTCGCAAGCGCAGCTCGACTCACAAGCACAGCTGGCTTCGCAGCAACCGCCACAGCTCTTCTTGCAGAACAGGCCTTTCAGGCCGTCGAGCAAGCAGCAGCGGCGAGCGCAAGGATTGCAGCAGCTCGATTCGCAGCCACAGCTCTGCTCACAACCACAGCTTTGTTCACAAGCACAACTCGACTCGCAGCCACAGCCACAGCTGTTGCCGCCGCACAGACCGAAGAAGGCATTCGCGCTTCCGGCCGAGCCGAGCACCAGGGCGACGCCAAGCGTCGCAAAGGCAAAACATCGGTTCATCGGGGAACTCCTAAAACATGGGGAGGGAAAACTGGCGCGTCGTCTTCGGGCGCCGGAGGGGGAAGGGATCAGAGGTGAAAGGCGCGATGCCCGTTCCTCCGACCTCGGACCACTAACCCGGCCAGGCCCAAGTCGTGACGCGTTCTACGTCGTCAAAAGCTATCGACTGGGCAGATTTGCTAGCTTCATGGCGCCACACAGATTGCCTGATTGAAGCGATTTACCAGCTATACCGTGCCAACCGCAACGATTATGACGATGACAACAGGGGCACAAGACCTTCCCCCACCATCACTTCGCTCCAAGCCATTGAGCCGCAGTGTCAGCCTGGTCGCTTAAGGCGACCAAGCATTTCCGCGCCATAGAAGGGAAAAATCTCCCGGTTCACTTACAAAAAGTGTCCGGTAATGGGAAAGAAGTCCGCATAACCTCAGCGAAAAAATCTTTCCCTGCATCAAGTTGCAGCAGAGGTGCGTAGCAAAATTGATCAAAACACGATTTCCACGGTTCGATTGGCCGTCACTTCTTGTAGCGGCTTGCTACACTCTTTTAGAGCCATGCCGACACGCCTCGGGGAGACCAAAGATTCCCCGGGCAAAACTATTGCAAACCGAAAAATCGAGGCATAAGATGTGATCGTTCGACCTGTCAGAACGTCCTAGTTGTGGCAGCCGAACTGGCCGCAAGGCCAACCTTTTCAGCTTTGCTTCTCTGATGCCGGAACAAACAATTGGTTGAGAAGTTTCCATCGAATTATTTGATGGAAGTCTGTGGCGCAGCAGGATGTGTTTTCGCGCAGGATGACGTGGAAAACGCTGTGCTGTATCGAACCATCTGCCACTGCCCGCGTACTTCGCAGGGAATCAGGTAGTCGACAGTGCGGATAGATCGTTGCGCAGAAGTCTCTTCTATTTCGGAACATCGACCATTCTTATCTTTTGTGGTCGGTTCGCTCACAGCGAACATAAGGAGGCATTGTTATGAGTATCGGACATGAATTTCATTTGGACGCGTCGTTAGGTCACTTGCCCATTCCCCAAGCATCGGCCACTCCGGAGAAAAAGCCACTCCATCGGATTGCCGATGTGCGGCGGCGGCAGGGCATCTCGGTGCGCAGCGCCGCACGGCGGATGCATACCTCGATCGATCAGGTTCGCCGGCAGGAAGAACCTGAACACGACATGCTGTTGTCTGAGCTGTTGCGGTGGCAGAAAGCTTTGGACGTGCCGTTGGCAGATCTGTTGGTCGAAGCCGACGGACCACTTTCGGAGCCAATTATGACCCGCGCGCGATTGCTGCGGATCATGAAGACGGTTCGAGCAATTAAGGAGACGGCAACTAGCTCGTCGATCCAACGGTTCGCCACAATGCTCGAGCAGCAACTCATCGAGTTGATGCCGGAGTTGAAAGACGTGTCGGCTTGGCACTCGATCGGTCAGCGGCGGTCGCCCAGCGAACTGGGGCGAACGGCTGAGCGAGTATTGCCAGATACGTTCTTCCACGATTCGATGTGATTACCTAGCAAATTTCTCTTGCACGTACTTGCCTTACCGACAATAGCCGGACCGCCACGCGGTCCGGTCTACGGTAAGGTTGATTCGCCAGTTATACGTCTTTTAGAGTTACGCTAAACTAACTGCGGGATTCATTCAGTTACTTCTTCTTCAGTAATGAAGAGGAATTCCGCCTGCAACGCCAAGGCACGAGGACAAGGCGCGAGAATAGTCGCTCCAGCCATGGGAATACTCACACTGTGAGCTGACAGCGTAGGGCCTGTATTTCCACCTGAGCGGCTTCGAATATTCTCGGCACATCGTGCCTTGGCGATATTTTGCGACAAGTGACCATCTTGCCTGGCCCCGTGCAACGAAACAGCGGAATCCTGCCAAGCCGGCTAATAACTAAAATCTTCTTGGCCACGAGATTGCACTACGTCGATCGTGCATTGCGGAGCACCGTGCTGGCTTCCGTACGGATAGATCGGCCGGGCCAATGAAATCGTAAGGCTAACCACAAACTAACTGCGGCGATTACCAAGCCGAACCAGCTTGGCCACATCCAGGCCCAATAGCCAATTCCGATCACGACGCCCAGGGCATGTGGCCAGCGGAAAAGAATGTCGGCAGCGCCTGGTTGACGTAGTATCCATAAAGACGCCACCAACAAGCCGCCAATCAAAAGAGTTCCCAACAGGCGTGCTTGAGCGAGTGTAAGGCCTTGGGGTTGTAAATGAATCATAAGATGATTGTCGCCTCCTTCGGCCACATAATGGGTCCATGTGCCACGCGAAGGCTCCGCAGTTAGATTGCCGGCCGTGATTAATTTCGCAGCGTCCGTGATAGGGGTGGCCTCCAGGGAGTCATCGTCGGCAAAGGTTTGTCGGCAGTCTTTAAGCCATTTGTCTAAACGCGCGGCCGCCTGGCTGATTTGATCTTCCGTAGTTCGCGAAACCTGGCTTTCGAGATGGCCTTGAAGCGGCAATTTCTTTACCTGCCGGGCTTGCTCGCGAGCGGTGCTGAGAAGTTTGGCCCACGGCTGATACCAGTTGTAGCCATCGGTGGGCAACAACTCGATGGCGGTTGACTTGGCTGCTTCCGCAATGCTTATCAGTCGGTCGAAACGGAGCGCTGATTGATCTTCCGTGGTAACTTCATCAGCACCGGTGGCAATCCGAAGTTGCGAATTCTCTGGATGGGCAAAAGACCAGAGACTGATCTCGGCCATTATCGGATTGCCGTGAGCGGTCAAAGTCGGACGTTGTAGATCGATCGTGTTTGCATTTGCCGCCGTAGCAGATCGCCGGGAGACGATCTCGATGGCTTGCGGAAGCTGTGTCGCCCACAGTGCAAGCCGCCATTGTGACGGATCGAGCTGACGCGTCATCGCGGGGCGACCGTCAATTTCGGCGGTGATTAGCGACTGTTGGGGCGGCAATTGCAAGACACAATCCGTCAAGCCGTGAGGAGCTACAATCAGTCGCGTTGTAATGCGCTGAGCCCCCTGGCTGTCTGCGAGGACCGTCGTATCAGCAAGACGGATCGACGGCACGAGTTCTTTCGCTGCCGATGGCTTGCTGATCATCTGGAAAGAGGCCTTGGTAACTTCAAATGCATGAGGCAGGTTGGGTAGTACAAACCCCGTGCGTAGCTTGGGCGGAATAGTCGCGGGGCGAACTCCCGACTGGTTCCAAGTGACGACTTGCGATTCGATCGTGCCGGGTACAGCCAAGTACCGATGCCCACCGGCAAGCGATTCAATCTCGATCAATGGCGCCGAAATCATTCCACCAGTCGGAGGTTTCAGTGGCGAGCGAATCCGTAGGTCTAAAGTGCCGCCTTTAGGCACAGAAGTAGCAAGACGAATGGTTAACGTGCCAGGTTGGCTGTCGACTGACTTGAATTCACTCGTGATGGCGGAAGCGGATTGGATTTCAAATGGCCCCGTGACGGTGTCGGGAACGCGAACTCTCAAGAGGTCTAAATCGCCGCCATCGACAGAGAGTTGGCATCGGTAGCCCATCCACCACGAGTTATTCTCCCGCGAAAGGCTCGTAAGCGTGTCGCCTGCAATCTTGGTCTCTACAGGTTGAACGACGATCTTGGCGAGCGACGCACCGCTTTCAAGATAACAAGTGCCAACAGGACGAGCCGACCATTGCGAGGGGGCTGGACCAGGCGCTTCGGCTTTTGGATCGCCCGACGATGCGAGCCCTTCGAAATCGACTTCAACGCCATCGCTTCGATAGATATAGGTTTTTAGTGTTGCGTCATCGGTAGACAGCGATGAAAGGCGGGGCATGGGGGCTTTGCCGTTGGTATCGAGAGCCAGCTTGCCGTTTAAAACGAGGCGATAAGGCTTGGTCGCCTCTTCGCCCAAGAAAATGGAAACGCGGCTGTTGGCACTACGACTCCAACGGATCGGAACGGATTGATCCGCTTCAGTTACTGCTACATCCTCGATCACTAACTCAGTCGGAACGGAGAGTTCGGTGCGGTAGGTGCCAGGTAGGCCAGGAGTTGCTCGCATCTCGTAACTAACGCGCAAAGTCTTGATATCTGCTAATATGCTGAGCGATTCATCGACGATTGGCTCCGTTTCGCGCGGACGTATCGAGAGGCTACTGGCATTGTTCGGACTGAAATTAGAAAGCACCGTTTGAGGTGGGTCACGAATTTCCGCTGCCCCCCATTTGGCAAAAAACTCGTTCGATGTGCTTTCAATGGCAGAACTGTCTGGAACTTCACACTCAAATGCGGGATCGCTGGATATGGCAAGCCAACGCTTGCTAGGTGCAACAGACGTTAGCTCGATAGAAGGCAAGCGGAAGTTGCCAAGTTGAGGCGAGCGCTCCAAACGCCAACGGACAGAGATTTCTTGTCGATCGCTGGATTGACTGGCAATTGGCACGCGAAGAGTGCTCTGTTCCCCCGTGTCATCGTTTTCCAGTGTTTTGGCATTCAATGACTTTGGACTGGTTTGCAAGCTCCATTGGTTGTTGTAGGAAAAAACAAGCGAATCGGGTCGACGTCCGCTACCTTCCAAAATGCATTTGATTGTTAATTCTAAGGCGGTGGGCGTGACGTGCAGCCAACGCATCTCGGAGATCGACAAGCCCGTGGTGCTGCCAGCGGATTTATCGGCGTGCGACCAACGCACGATGAGCCGGTTGGCGCGGTCGAGTTCGGCACGAACGGTTCTTTCTGTATTGCTTCCTGAAATCGCCGAAGCTTTCGCGACGGAAACGCCAGACGCGTCTTCTGGATAGCGCACGTCTACTCTTGCTCCAGGGATCGGTGGAATCGCCAGATCGATCTGAGCCAAGCCCTCGGCAGTGGTTGTTTTTGGAGTGCAGGTGAGCGAAAGCGAATATCTGCCCGGTTCAGGAACCTGAATCGTACAACTTCGACCTGAGTCGCGCCATTCTATCGGCAGAGGAACCCCGTCAAGCATCGCGGTTGGGCTCCAGTCGGCTTCGCTCTGAACCAACGGCAGAACGATCGTGGCGTCGCGAGAAAGTGTCTCGATTGCAAACGTTAATATCCAGCTTCCGCCAGTGACGCTCTTCTGGCCCATCTGTTCGCTTAATTCGCCGCTGTATTTGGCACCATTCAGTATCCAATCGCCAGGAGCCTCGTAACCACTTGCCGAATGCTCGATAAGTATTTTGAGGAATTCATCACTCAGGAAATATTTGTTGCCGGTCGGTTTTCCCTTGTCGTCGGTGGGAATAAAGAGCCGGTGGATTTTGTTTGTCGTTGATTCGTGCAAAGGAGGATCGCCAGCGAGAACGTCGGCATAACCAAAGCGTGCAAAAGCTAGTGCAAGTAAGAATGCTAAGGCGAGGGTCGTCGCGGCGCCAAATTGCATGGAGGAAGCAGGCGAACTGGGAGTCGCCTCTCGACGCGGCAAATCGACGACAAGTGACAGCAGCAAGCCAAGTACTGCGCCAGAGGCTAAGTCGACGTGTGTAATCGGAAGCAGCAACGCTAATCCAGCGGCTGTCGCAAGTGCGATTGCAAACGTAGCGGAGCTCTTACGACGAATCCATCTGCCCAATGCAAAGCATGTCAGCATCAGCGCGACTGCCCATGCTGTCATTGCAGGCGGATGGAGCACAACAACAGGCGCCGGTTCACTCGCTGCAAAAGATTCTTTGAATCGATGCCATCCACTTGTTGATAGTCGTGCGATTGGCGTTGAAGAGGGAAGCGAGCTGAGTTTTGTTGTTGGTTGCTCATCAACGGATGCTGCGATTGTTCTACCCGTTAAGCTTCCGTTAGCGTTACCATCAGCAAACGCTGCTTTGTCTGCCAAACGGAACGGATTGAAGGGATGTGATCCCGTCGGACGGCCAAACACGCCGAATAATCGCTCGCGCCAATTGAGAACTGGACCACCCGTTGAAAAGGCGTCGTTTGTTACGGAATATTCTTCGGGAAGGAATATAGTCCAATCACCGGCTATAAAAGAAATGTTGTCAACATAATTCGGTGGAGACAATTTCCGGCCAGCGGCAAGCCCTGTCTCACGAGTTTCGAAAAACAGGGACAGCCTGCTGGCGCTAGTTTGCCCAGCAAGGCGAATAACCAAGAGTTGTGACTGTCCCGTTGCTTTTGCAAGCTCGAGAGACTGGTTGTCAAGCGATGCGGATGAAATCGCGGCGCTCGGCGGTAGAGCAACTTTGATTTCAGCGGCCCCATGGCCATCGAGATGATACGTGGCGCGGTGAGTTCCCTTGCCGTCCGGCCAGAAGAAAGATTCGAGCTCGATATAACGAGCCACCAAAGGAGACGACACACCTGCACGGTTGAGTGTGGCTGCCAGCTTGGGGAACTGCACGGGGTTCAGGCAATCGACAGGCTGGTAACGATACGCCGCATAAACGGCTGGCAGCGAGCCAGAAGGGCCCACGTTGAGCGATTGCGACGGGGCTGGAATCGTTTGTACATGCGTCGGATCGAGCCAGAGAGCACTTACGTTGCGAGAACGAATCGCGATGGTGGCTTCCTGTTTCTTAGCTTCGGGAAAACAGAGCAGAGGGAGAGATGTGTTGTCTAGTCGCTTTAGGTTGGCTGTCGCAACAAGTTCGATCGCATGCGTAGTCGACGGGGCAAGGCGAAGCAGCCACGCTTCGCCTTCCTCTGGAAGCTTCAGTCGCTGAGGATCATTCGCGGCAAGCTTCTCCGATGGAACGACTTGACCCGTCGCCTTTTCGACCCATCTTGTGGCATCCCCCAAAGGACTCGTTGCGTAAACCAAGACGCGATCGATAGGCCCGGATTCTGGTTCGGCGGTGAGTTGGTAATCGATGCGAAGAGACTCGTTCTCGTAGGTTCCCTCCATGGCAAGACGAGCCGCAAATTCGCCACGTTGCACAGCAAATTGCAAGCCCGCGCCCTTGTCGGCACTCGTGACATCGAAAATCTTGCTCTCGCTGGTTGTATCGAGAAGTGACTGATCTTTCACGTCGATGGCATTGCCGGCCATTTCGGCCAACTTGCCTACCGGGATGACCGTGTAGGGATCGCCGGATTGAAAAGCGAGCAGATGCCGTTCATTTTTCGCTCCCTTCCAATGAATCATCCGCATGGTGTCGGCCGAGAGTCGCTCATTGAGATTGAACCGCTGGAGTCGAGCCGTGACAATGACTGTTATATCTTGAGTTGCCCTGGCGGCACGTGACAGTTGAACTTCGACTGTTTGCTCGCCGCCATTCTTATCGATGAACCATTCAGTCATCGCATCGGCCGGAATCGTTTCCAACGCTTCCACGATCCATCCTGGCGCGACGTTGCCCACAAGCTGATGGGTAGCGCCGTGAGACAAGGTGAATTGACTTGCAAGTCGACCGTTGAGATTGGGATCTGCCAAGGTGAGCGAAGATCCCGCGCGGACGACCGTGTCGGGTTGGCGCTCCGATAAATTGATTTCGAGTGCCCCCGATGATGAATACTCGGTGAATGAGTGGGTTTCCGGCGCATCTTCGTTGGCGTTGAGCCGACCAACTTTTGTTTCCACGCAATCGGTGAGAACGAGGTGCGTAAGCTCATGTGTCGCGGCGACAGAAAGATCCAGCTTTCCAGAACTCCAAAACACACCTTCGGCTCGGAATCTCGGCAGGCGCCAAGGCGCGCCTAAGACAAGTGGCTGCCACGCACTAAACGTGATTTGGATGGGCTCTACACCATCAGTCTTCGGCAAGTCGATAATTATCGTGTCGGTTGGCAGGGACGTATCCCGAAGGAGCCGCCAACTCAGTTCACCCGTGCTGGCTTTGATCGATGACAGTTGCAAGCCTGGAGGAACCGCGACCGCGAGTTCTCGTTTCTGATCCATGGGAACCTTAAGGTTCCAACTAGCTGTCATTTCGAGACCACGCGGTCCGATTTGATAGCGTATTTCTTCATCAAGAATAGTTTGCGAGATGGGATTAGAGGTTTTTCGGTCTGCGCTGATGATCTGTAGACCCGTGCGCTGAGCCGGCGGCACTGCAAGAACCCAACGGCGCAAGGGCCTGGCGGGCGTCTTGTCGTCGGACGGTCGGAGCAAGGACTCCAGCACCACGCCCCCCTCGATTCTGGGCTGTTTGCCATCGGGCAAATCAAGGATAAGCCGGTTCGAGTTTGCCATCGGAACTCGCCAAGGAATCTCTAGCTGATCTCCTCCTTGGACCGGGACATGAAAATCGAATTCGAGTGTGCCAGCTTGAAGAACTTCGAGGCCAAATCGCCATGAAGCTTGATCGTTCATCGCCCAGTTGCCAATTCTTACCGCCTGTTGCGGTGAATGATTCCAGCGAAGATTTTGTAGTACCAACGAAGTGTCGCCCAGCGATAGAAATCCCGGTTTGTCGCCACGATGGGAGATCGTCCACCGGCCGGTGCCACGTAGCATTCCATTGGCATCCAGTTGAGCCGAATACTCCGCGGCGCTAATCGCGACGCTATTTTCCCTATTCGCGGCAATATTCTCGGTTGACTGGATCAGTTCATCGAATTCGCGCACTTCGATCGGAATCAACTTCTCTTTTTCACGTGGCCAGGCGTCCATCTTATCGGCCGGCACGTAAATGCGTCGGTACTGAACTGAAACGGGTGCTTCCGACGGAGAAGCTGTTGTCGCCGGCGCAGGTGTCGGTGCCTCTCCCACCGCAATAGCAGTGCTAACAAGAAGCAGCACAAGAAAGGCGAGAAGAAACCGCATAGGGAACTGAAAATAGGCTCTGCTCATCGTTCGGAATCCGATGTGCGGAGCGTGACGGTAGGGGCAGTGCTGGCCGCGCCGACTACGGACGGCAGGATGATGGAGTCGGAGCGTGGGCTAACCACGCGTTGCGAACTCGGCGAGGCAGAGGGCGCGAGCGGGCGATGATGCGATCCTCCCATCATTCTCGAGAGAAGAGCGGTCAGCGGTGCAAGAACGACGCCAATGGCAGACGCCTGCGCGATCAACAACGCGGCCGTCGGATAAGTGAGTGCCGCAGCCGCGATCACGGCAACGGCTACGACAAGCACCCAGGACTTCATTCGAAGCGGCAAATAAAACCACCCGCCCAGAAATAACAACGCGAGCCCAGATGCCAACCACACGATCAGCCAACGTGGAGCCGTTACGAGGGCAATAGACGAAACAGGAAGCAGGCCGTTGAACAAGTATTGATTATCCGAATCGGTCGGAGCGATTTGCGAGGAAGCCCCGATCCATTTCTCTAAGTCGCCTTGAGACATCACGGGACGACGACCCCAGAAAGTACCTAGCCACTGCCATTGGCTGGCGGCAACAAGTTGATCCGGCGCTTGAACAATGTGCTCGTCGGCCGGCAAAATAATCTGCCAATAAACTTGAGAAAGCTCGGTCGTCGCGTCGATTTGCGGCGGCGTAATGCGGTGACGTGTAATCAGCGCCTGTTGAATAGTCCGACGGAAACGCACCTCAAGCGAATGCGTTGTCGGTTCGGCCGAGTCTGCCACTACGGTCGACTCCTTGGCCAGGCGAACCACGATTCGGCCCTCCGCACGCCTCATTATCTCGGCCGGTTGCTTGTCCACAAGCACTTCGATTTCCCCTTCCGGAGCGCCGGGCGGCAACTCCACCGTCGTTTGTGCGTTCGAGGTTCGGAGTCGAAACACGGCCCGATCCTGTTCGATGTTGCCCGACAACCACGTCTGCAGCCAGACTTGCTCCACCACCGTAACCGATGGCGAGCCTTGATCCGCCGCGCCCACGATCAGCGGCAACGCCAATTCGCCGCGATCGGTAATGAACTTGTAGGTCGATGTGGCTCCATCTCTTTTTTGTTGAGGTGTAACAGCCTTCCAGGATGACGAATCTGCATTCGTGGCCAGCGATGCGAATATGCCTGGAGGCGCATCGACGATCGCCTGCTGCGATGTAATGTGCGTATCGGCAGGAATTAATAGCGGAACCTGTAGCGCCGTGAAATTGGAAGTGATCTGCGCGCGGTCGATTTGGTAGCGAATGGCAATTTTGAACTTGCCGATATGAGGTTGGGGCAGGGTAACTCGAACACGGTGAGTTTCAATGTCTTCCGAGCCTTCCTCATCGGAAATCTGATCGACATGCAGCGGCGTGCCCGGCTGTTTGCCGATCGCTTTGCTATTGGCTGCTAGCAAGCTGATTTCAGCTTCCTCGATGTCTAGCGGGAAGTCGCTAGGAACTTCCAGAATCAGCTCTTTGATTGGTTCGTAACGCACCACATATTCGATTTCTTCGTTTACCTGCACTGCGTCACCGACAATGTCAAGCTGCGCCGTTACCTGGGCAGATTCGTCTCGACTTCGATTGATTCGATTGGCAACGAAAACCGCCGCCGGCGACAGGCTCCGAAACTGCAGTTCAGTGGGAGCATCGGGGTCTGCGGAACCAGGCACTTCTCGAGCAGGAGCGGCCACAAGCCCGGTTGAACGAGCCAAATCCGGAAGCAACTCAATTTCGGCTGGAGTGCGGACGCTTACTTCTCCCGTGGCGACAGAATCCGCCAATGGCACTGGAAGAGGAAGCTGAATCGACGTCGCATTGCGATCGAGAGATCGCTTCAAAGAAAATGCAATCTCCGCTTTGCGAGAAGTCGACTGCGTCAGCGGAAGCGTAAGCAATCCTTTCGGCGAGTCCGTAATGCCATCCTGGTCGACCAGCCCGCCCGACTCGACCGGTTCACCACTCCGTTCCCATCCATGCGTTTCAACCTGGTACCTGAATGCGCGGGCACCAAAATTCTGATACGAAAGACGAACAGTCAGCCGCGCCTCGTCCGGCAATAACTCCAGCTTGTACTGCGGCGTGACGTGAATCCGTGATTGACGTGGAGAAACACGCAATTCGAGCGACCACGGTTGGCGGTCATATTGAAAAGCGGCCGTTAGATCAGATCGCTGAAGCGATGCGTCGATTTCATTGGGGTCCACTTGGCGAACGTCGCGACCAATGTTCCACCGGGCTTGCCAGTCGTTGCCGACATGCAGTGCAATGTCCCCATATTGACGCACGGCGCCCAGAACCTCGAAACCAGAAACTTCGATCGCCTGAGACTCATCGTGCCCTGGTTGCTCGGTCGAAAGATCGATCACAACAGGGCCTTGTTGCTTCTCCTTCAACTCGATGAGTACGGTTTGCCCCGGCGGATCCCCCGCCTTCCCCGCTCCTGCTGCATTGGATTCCTCGGTAATTCGATAGTCTGGCGTATGGTTGCTCGCGGAAGCCGGATCACGAATCAGCTTGGCCCCACGTGGAAGCCTCACGCGAAATTGGTCGAAGGCCCCGCCAAAGCTGCGAACCGAAAGCTTAGCGTCGCTGCGGACACCGCGACCATCGATCGTCACATCGATTGCCCCCACCGCATTCAGCACAGAAGTAATAGACGCCTTATCGCTATTGGCAGCTTGCCAAGTCAATCGAAACTGAGCAGCGGGGCCGGCTACTTCAACAATCGTGCCGCCATCGGTCGTCGACTTTTGGGACACAACCGCCCCGCTCGTCGCACGGGCCTCGGTGAAAGGAGTATCGATAGTGAGCGCCAGCGTTGAAGAAGTCGAGCGCGGGAGATTAAGCGGTAACGTCGTTTCGGCTCCATCTCGCTCCAGGGGAACAATCAACTTCAGCGAAATGTGCTGTCGTTCGCCAACCGCGCCCGAGGTGCGCGCAATGAAGCCTCCTCGCTCAGGATCAAAGTCGATAAATCGGTTGACGGATTTTTCTTTGCCGGGTGCGCTCTGGTTCGTTGCTTCCGGCGACTTTTTCTCAGGCGAACCGAATTGAGGATCTTCCTGAAGAATCGCTCCTACCAACCCGAGCGGCACTTCGACCGCTCCATCCGCCAGAAGATGAATCGCGAAATCCAGCCGGAGTTCCGCACGCTGGCCATGGGTTTCACCTCCGATCTTGATGCTCTCGATCGTGAAGCGCGGATTTTTTTCTGAAGTGGCCGGTTGGTTAAGTTTTTTCCATGCGGCAAGAAAATCCTCGTAAGTCATTCCCGGA
The DNA here is from genome assembly GCA_964549545.1 of uncultured Planctomycetaceae bacterium. Classification (GTDB taxonomy): domain Bacteria; phylum Planctomycetota; class Planctomycetia; order Pirellulales; family Lacipirellulaceae; genus JABDGM01. The sequence goes on from CAZJWY010000027.1 coordinate 21,000, forward strand.
ACGGGTTGGGGACGTCCCTGCGCATCAAGCAAAATATAAGTATCTGGCCCGACGTATTCGATGACGCCCGTCGGCCGATGTGGTTCTCCAGAGTCCCCCGGAGCGGATGACGAAGATTTGGAAGCGGGCTCCTCGGCAGTCGCATTCTCCATCAGGCAACCGTGGAGCAAAAACATCGCAACCACCGCGCAGCACAAGCGGCAAAGCGGCCTCGGGCCGGCGGTGCGCAGAAAAGTTATGGTCGCGGAATCGGTCATCGCTAAGAGCGGAACATGGCCCGATGCAGGAATGGCCTGGTCGGATGGGGAGTGATATGCGCAAGACGAAGGAAAAGAATATGCTTAACTCGCATACTTGGTCGGTTGCCGGCCGATGCGAACCAGGGGCTCTGCGAACGCCCTATTGAAAACTACGCGGCGGTTGGCCTATCGTTTTCTGGCCGATAGCTGACAGCTGACAGCCGATAGCCGAAAGCTTTTATCGGGTCCAATACCACGCAGTTCTCAATAATAGCTATTTTAGTCTGACAAGCAGGATCGTGAAACTAAAGTTGAGGTTCGGCAAAGGAAGAGCAAGCTATTTTGGGCTCGAAAAACCGCTTATCGAGGGGGAAACTCGCCTAGCACCTCGAGCATTTCCGCGTGTAATTGACTTCCCGCGGCAGCTAGAAAGTGTGGTTTCCAGAGGTCGAACGGCTTCCCATCCCGGCCGGTAACCAGGCCTCCCGCTTCCTGGATCAGCAGCACCCCGGCAGCAACGTCCCAAGGGTGAATATGAGTCGCCCAAAAGGCATCCAGCGATCCGTTGGCGACATGGGCCAAATTGAGAGCGGCCGAGCCCGATCGGCGTACAGCCTGGGCCGCCTGCGCCGCTTCGATGAAATCCAGAAGGTCCGCGGAGTCGCGTTGCACGTGAGCCGGCAAGCTCACGGCCACGAGCGCTTCGCCAACCGTCGTGACCTCGCTCACTTGCAACTTCTGCCCATTGCACCAGGCGCCCAGCCCTGCCGCGGCAGCAAAACATTCATCTCGAACAGGATCATAAATCACTCCTGTCCGAACGCTATTTCCGCAAACAATCGCCACAGACACAGCAAAATTCGGGTATCCATGCACGTAATTCGTCGTGCCATCCAGTGGGTCGACCACCCACATCGGCTCTTCCGAAGGGACGGCTGCGATTTCGATTCCTTGCTCCTCACCTAGGAATGCATGCTCCGGGAAACGGGCCGAAATAATGCGGCGAATAATATCTTGTGAAGCCAAATCAGCATCCGTGACGAGGTCGCCAATCCCCTTTTTTCGCGTTTGAAAACGACCACGCCAGGCAAGTAGTTCTTGGCCGCCAGCGCGAGCCGCTGTCTCACACGTAACCAGCCAATCAGAAAGAGATTCGTTATGCACGTTGATGAATAACCAAAATGGGTTGTAAAAGCCGTTCGGCCCGCTCATTTGAATCAAGAGACTGTCTTGCGAAAAGTCTTGAAGTGCGAGGCAGCCCCCGCCTTAAAAAAATCGCGGTAAACACCAAGGTTTTATAGGGTTTCAGGCTTCTTGCCGTAAATTGTTAAACAGTAAGGGTTAACAGCAATTTAATGCGATTGCGCAGAAAAGCCTCAAACTTTTTTCGCTCAAACTATGGACATGTTATATGAAACGGGTATCATCGTTAGTGGAGTAGGACCTTGGTCGGTGACCCGGGACAAGCCCACAGTAGTGGGTAGGCGATTGCCTTATTTATTTCATCCCCCTCACTCGGAAAATCGGCCTCTTCTCTGTTCCGGCCCCGTCGCTCATCCTTGCGGTGTTCGACGGGGTTTTTTATTTGTCTTCACGCAACTCCACTCGACGCGGAACTCGCGCGACAAGTGATTATTCGGCGATTCTTTCACCGTGGATAAGTCGACTAACGATCCGACCGCTTGGACACCTCATGGCAGCACTGCCGATTTGTGCGTCGGCATATTTCGTGGGCGCGTCGATACGCATCACCCCAACGCTGGCATTCACTCTGCTTCGCTCGACGGCGCAGCGCATGCCGCTAAATTACTATGCGTCTATCGCTCGGATCGCGCAACGGATCCACCATGGCCGTTGCCGCTCGGTGAATCCTATGTTCGCGGGAATGATCTCGTCGCAAGTTACCAACCTGTCGAGGAATGGCCTTTTGTTTCGCAATTGTATTGGCGAGCAAATTCACTACGCGATGTCGAAGGAGTGATGGCCTCCGTATCGCTCCTTGTTTCAGTGCAAACGCATTTGTTGGATACGGTTCCACAAATCGCGGTCGCATCCCACTTGAAACGAGATGAGTCTTACGTTCTTTCAGCGCGCTCGCCAGTGTGTGACGCAGTAGCGATTCAGGCAAATCACGAACAGCCGGCCACCAGCGAAGACTGCTGTATCGTATCTCGATTGCGCGACCTGCCGCTAAGCTATGTGGAAATCATGCCAGCAGGCGATTTTCACGCAGTAAATCTAGGCAAAGAGAAAAGCGAAGCAGCCTGCGAGTGGCGGCTTTTCGCGGAGTTTCTTGAGAAAGGCGTGATTCGTCGAGCTCGCGTTCACGCCGCGATCGTGCCGCGCGATCGTGATCTGGAAATTGCCGCAGCCTGCTGCCAGGCCATCGACCAGCTTGAACTACCGTTAACTACGTAGCTCTTTCAGAAGAGGAACGCCACAACAACAACTTCCCTACCTCCCGTATTTCTCTCCGTGTCCTCCGTGCCTCCGTGGTAAATCCCCCTCTGCCGAAGCTATTTTTGAGCCATCTCTTAACGAACGCCCGAATAGCGTCTTGGCATCAACGGCGCTGCCGCCGGGCCGCCGGCGATTTCGCGGCGCTCCGAACCGATGCAGCGGCGCCGCTTCCGTTCGAGCCTTTCGCATTGGGCTGGGGCCCACGACGATCGAACGCAACATCATGCAGATCGTCCAACTCGACTAGCTCGGCCATGCCGGCCTCGGCCATCTCGCGCCCAGAAACATATCGGCCCGGAATGATCCATTTCCGCATCATCTGCGCCGAAACGTTGAATAGCTGAGCAAGCAGCGTGTCCATGTCTTGCTCCAGCGAAGCGAAGTGGCGAGCCCACTCAGACGCCTCCGCTAGACCAACGTTTTCCTCGCTTTGCCAGCGCATCGGGTGGAAAAGCATCACGCTGAAGGGCGTCACGATTCGGCGATGGCACGCCGCAAACGGCCACAAGGCCGCCGACGAGCATTCACCCGTGACAATGCCGGTGGCCCGGAGGTTTCGCATCTTGATGAGCGTCATCAGCGAAACCGCGCAGTAGGGGCTGCCGCCCGGAGAGTCGAAGTAAATCGTACACTCACCTCCCTGCTCGATGCTGAGCAGCCGGTCGGTCAGATCGGCCTCACTATCGGTGAGATCACCGACGATCGCGATTTCTGCAGGTCCCTCTTCGTCTTGGCAGTCGGTCATTACAAATTGATCCTGGAGTGTCCCCAAAGCCCCTGGTCTCGGCTGGCCCGGAGAACCACGGTACAGACCTCCATTTTAGGGAGGTTGCCGAAAGCATACCAGTTTTTGGAAGCCGATTTGACCATGAAAATACACCACGCGACCGAATTGTCGGTATTGTCGATACGAGCGGACCACTTTGCCAGCACGACTGCTACTGGCGACCATCCCCTTCACGCCGCCTATAACCGCTTGCGGCTTAGCCCAACCGCCACAAGCGTTCTTCTACCTCAAACGCCTGCTTATAATGAGAAGGCAGCATCAACAGCCAGCATCAGTAGGCGATGGATGGGTATTCGGTTTAATTGCCCGAACGGACACAAGCTCAACGTCAAGGAATTCTTGGCGGGCAAGCGCGGTGTGTGCCCCCAGTGCGGCGCGAAATTCATCATTCCCATGCCCGCCCAAGCGCCGGCCGCTCAAACGCCCCTCCCCGTCGGCGCCGGACTACCTCAATCCATCGAAATCGCGGTCGCACCAAACCAGCCCGTCATCAGCCCGGTGCCGATTCCTCCAACCGTCGCTCGCTCTGCGGATTCAGAGTTAGAACTCGCACCGCCGGAATTGATCCTTTCGCCTGCGATGAATGCGCCACCGATCGCAGCCGCCGACGCACTGCCAGTTAGCATCTTGCCTGTGCAGCCCTCGCTAGCTTCGGCGCCGCCGATCATCGATCCGGTCGACTCATCATTACCCCTCCAGCGCGAGCGCGGCCGTCGCAACCAAGTTGTGATTAGCATCTTATTGTTGATCCTCGTGCTCGTTTTGGCGGGCGTACTGGCCTGGGTGTTGAAGCGCGAGGCCAATCGAGTGCCCGTTGAAAAAGACAAAACAACTACGACAGATAAGACAAGCTGGCGCCCAACAAATAGTATTGTGAACGTTGCAATCTGCACCAACTTATTACCCATTCGTTCGAACTATTGCGTCGGAGCGCGTCTCTCGTGAATCTGGAACGGCTTTGGGCTCCCTGGCGGTTGCAATACATAGCAGGCGATAAGCCGCAAGACGCGCCGCCCGAGCCCGCGGTCTGGTTGCCCGATGCCGATCATACGTGTTTTTTATGCCGTGCCGCGGCTCGCTTCGATGCCCCCTCCGATGCCGATCGCCAGTTGCTCGTAGCCGCGCGATGCACTTCCGCGATCGTGGTCCTCAATCGCTTTCCCTACAACAACGGTCACCTGCTGATTTCGCCGCTCCGGCATGTGGGCGACTTGAAAGATCTTACCCCGGAGGAAAACGCCGCGTGCTTGGAATTGCTCGCCCGCCTCACCGTCGTCTATCGCGAACGACTCAATGCCGAAGGCTTCAATATCGGCCTGAATTTAGGCCGTGTCGCGGGCGCAGGCGTCCCCGGCCATCTGCATTGGCACCTCGTTCCCCGCTGGGCCGGCGATAACAACTTCATGCCCGTGCTGGCCGGCGTGCGAGTCATCCCTCAATCACTAAATGAGCTTTGGGAATTGCTGCAAGGCGCCTTAGACTAACGCAGCCTTAGAGTCGGCGGCCACGCCGAATCTCCCACCAACACGCGCCGGAGCGCGAAAAAATAATCTGCCCACCCCATCAGCAGAACTCGAAACGCCATGACGGCTCCCGCCGATTTCATCGACGACCGCGAACGCGTACTCCTCGCGCCGTATGCCATGCACAGCGCCAAGTCGGCCGGTCGGCGCCATGCAGAGCCCAGGCATTCCTATCGAGGCCCCTACCAACGCGATCGTGATCGGATCATCCACAGCGCCGCCTTTCGTCGCTTGAGCCATAAGACTCAAGTCTTCACCGGCGAAATGGGAGACTATCATCGTACCCGCCTGACCCACACGCTCGAAGTCGCATCCATCGCTCGCACCATCGCGCGAGCGTTGCGGCTGAACGAAGACCTTGTCGAAGCGCTCGCGCTCGCCCACGACGTGGGTCACCCTCCCTTCGGCCATTCCGGCGAAGACGCCCTCGATGAATGCTTACGCGATGAAGGCGGCTTCAACCACAACGCACAGGCGTTACGGATTTTCGAACTACTCGAATCCGCCTACCCAGACTTTCCCGGCCTCAACTTGTCTCGCGAGGTATTGGAAGGCCAGGGCCACCGGGCTCATAAGGGCGAATGGACAGGGGACGCCACTCACGACTCATCAAAGCAAAGTCCACTACTCGAAGTGCAAGTCGTCGATACGGCCGACAGCATCGCGTACGATACTCACGATGCCGACGACTCACTCGAACTTGGCCTGCTAACACTTGATCAATTGCTTGAGCTGCCCCTTTGGCGCGAGGCGCGAGACCGTGTCGAAAATCATGCAAAGCTCTCCGAGCGACAACTGCGCCGGGCCATCGTCCACGAAATCCTCGATTGGCAGGTCAGCGATGTCATCGCCCGAACCAAGCAAGAGCTATCAAACCGAAACATCAAGAGCGTAGCCGACGTAAGACAGGCGCCGCCGATGATCCGGCCATCCGAGAAGCTGGGTGAAAAAAAGATCGAACTTGAAAAGTTTCTATTCGACAAAGTGTACCGTCACCCCGGCATCCTGGTGATCAGGCAAAATGCTCAGCATGCGCTACGCGAAAGCTTTGCTGTGCTTGTGAGCGACCCTCAGAAGCTGCCGGCCAAGTTTCAGCGCTTGGCCGAGCGGGAGGGAATCGGACGAGCCGCGGTCGATTATTTAGGCGGCATGACCGATCGCTTTGCTTTCGAAGTCCACAAACGCCTGATCAGTGCGTGAACCAGGGGCAAGTCTGCCCCAGCCAATGGTGACACCCCAGATCGGCTGGTAGAATAGCAACTAGGCGTTCGTTTCCTTTTTGAGACGTAGTCCTTTAACGCCGAGGTACGTCTTGTGTGTCGTGGTGCGGCACCGGAGTTTCTGAATGGCCCTGGTTGTCTTACGCTGTGTTTTCTTAATGGTGGCGATTGCGCTGGGGTTCCAGCTCCTCACGTCGCCGGTCGTTACCAGTGAACACGGCTGGTTGCCCTGGGCCGGCTTCCTGGGAGTCATGCTCGTCGCCGGCGGTGTCCTCGCGGCCGATTACGCCATGAAGCAGAAGCGGCTGGACACGATCACCGCCGTTTACTTCGGCACCATCATCGGCTTGTTTCTCACGTACGTTTTCCGTCTCGCCCTGACGCCGCTTCTGCCGCCAGCTCACACCTGGTTCGCCGATTGGCTGGGAATGGCCCTGGCGACGATCGTCTGTTACACGTGCATCAGCGTGCTGCTTCAAACGAAAGACGACTTTCGCTTCATCATTCCCTATGTTGAGTTCGCCAAAGAAGTAAAAGGCCTCAAGCCATACGTTCTCGATACGAGCGTCGTGATCGACGGCCGAATCGCCGATATTGTTGAAACTCGAGTCATCGATAATCAACTTATCATGCCGCAATTCGTCATCGCCGAATTGCAGGCGATCGCCGACTCGAACGACAAGCTCAAGCGCAATCGCGGACGTCGCGGCCTCGATATTCTCAACCGATTGCGCAGCGACCCCAAGGTCGATCTGATGATCTACGACCGCGACTTGCCCGAGTTTGCCGGCCAGCCAGTCGACCAGCGCCTTGTGCTGCTGGCCAAGCACCTTGAGGGAAAGGTCGTCACGAACGACTACAACCTCAACAAAGTGGCCAAGCTGCACAATGTCGGCGTCATCAACCTCAACGACATCGCCAACTCACTCAAACCAGTCTTTTTGCCCGGCGAAGAGATCGAGGTCCGCATCGTCAAAGCCGGCGAAGAGTCCGGCCAGGGCGTCGGTTATCTCGAAGATGGCACGATGGTCGTCATCGAGGGGGGCCGCGATCATATCAGCCAATTAGTCATGGCGGTCGTTACAAGCGTGTTGCAAACCAGTGCTGGCCGTATGGTATTCGGTCGGTACACCCGGATGGTCTCAGCCTCCGAAGGCGCAGCCTAAGTAGTAAGTAGGACGGACTTCAGTCCGTCGCCCCTTGCGCACAAACCAACCCAAGCCCGTTCCAGCCGTTACGGACGAAAGCCCGTGCCATATTCAGGCGCGGACAATTTGACCACGAATTCGGCAAAGCTTGTCGGTTTCCGCCCGAAATCCACTTTCGAGCGATTGCCGAAACAGGCCCATCCGGCAATGATTTCGGACAGGAAGTAGCCCACATTCAACGCCTGCGGTATTTCGTATGCGGCCAGCTAAAAAACATGCCGCTTCGTTGTCAGCAGCGATCCTGGGTGTTGCGGTCGCGTGGGGGCTTCGTTGGTCGCTGTCGTCGATCTTTGGCGACCGGATACCATTCATCACGTTCTTCCCCATAGTCTTTCTGCTCGCGTGGTGGGGTGGCTTTTGGCCTACCTTTTACGCCGCCATCCTTAGTGCGTTTGTCCTGGCGTACGCCATTCTTGCGCCGGTCGGATCGTTCTACATCGAGCTTCCCGAGTCGCGGCTAGGGCTCGGTATCTTCGTGGCCGTCGCCATCGGCACGGGATGGTTAGGCGAGAAAATGCATCGAGCAAAACTCGCGGGCCAACAGGCGATTGAGCAGGCGAAGAAAGAGGGCGAGCAACTTCGCCTGACGATCGCCGAGCGACGGCGTGCCGAGGAATCCCTGAACTTTCTCGCCTCAGCCAGCACGACGCTCGCCGCCCTCGCCGATCGACAAAGCGCGCTGCAGCAGGCGGCCCGCATAGCCGTGCCGTTTCTGGCCGATTGGTGCGTCGTGTATGTAATCGATGAGCATGGTGACATCGACTACCATGCCCATGCCCATCGCGAGTTGCAAAAAGAAGCGTTGCTAGGCGAGATGCTCAGCAAGTTCCCGCTCGATTGGAGCTCGAATACGGCAACGGTTCAGGCGTTGCGCACCGGCCGACCGCAATTAATGGATCAATTGCCCGAGCCGCTGCTGGGAACTCTTACCCAGAGCGACGAGCACCGCGAGATGGTCCGCGTGCTTGGCCCTCAGGCGGTAATCAGCGTTCCCCTTAAAATTCGCGAAAAGACGATCGGCGTCATCGGCCTTGTCTCTTGTGATCGCAATCGCCGTTACGGTCAGCGAGAAGTCGAACTGGCCGAAAGCCTAGCGGTGCGCGTGGCAGTGGCGGTTGACAATGCCCGGCTATTTCACGCGGTCAAGGAAGCAAGTCGGCAAAAAGACGAGTTTCTGGCCATGCTCGCTCATGAGTTGCGCAACCCGCTGGCCGCGATCAAATACGCGGTGACGATCGGAAAAATGTCGCCAACCGACTCGCCGGTCGAAACTTACGAGGTTATCGACCGTCAAACACAGAACCTGGCTCATCTGATCGAAGATCTCCTGGACGTCTCGCGTATCAGTCGAGACAAGGTCACGTTGCGCAAGGAAGCGGTCGAAGTCGCGACAATCATTAGTGGCGCCGCGACCACGGTTCGCCCGCTGATCGAGGACCGCAAGCACGATCTGATTCTCGAACTGCCGCCCGAGCCGGTTTGCGTTTTCGCCGACCCGACCCGGGCCGAGCAGATCGTGATGAACCTGCTCACGAACGCGGCCAAGTACACGAAGAACGGCGGGCGCGTCACCGTCCGCGCCACGTCCGACGAAAACCAGGCCGTGATCGAAGTGATCGACACCGGAGTCGGCCTCCCACCAGAACTCTTGAACCGCGTCTTCGATCTGTTCGCCCAAGCCGATCGAACGCTTGATCGTTCGGAAGGCGGCCTGGGCATCGGCCTCACGGTCGCGCAAAAGCTGGCCGAAATGCACGGTGGCATGATCACGGCCAATAGCGAGGGCCTCGGAAAGGGCTCCACATTTACGGTGCGGCTGCCAATCACCCTAGAGCGGCCCGCCGGCGGGCAGAAAAAGCAGCGACACGCCACGGGCTCTCAAAAACTGTCGCAAAGGATCCTGGTGGTCGACGACAATCAAGACACCGCGATGTCGTGTGCCCGGCTGCTCAAGGGAATGGGGCACGAAGTACGAACCGCGTTCGACGGGCTGGCTGCCCTTGAAGCCGCACGATCATTCAAACCGCAGGCCATCTTGCTCGACATCGGTCTGCCGGGGATGAACGGCTACGAAGTCGCGAAAACCTTGCGTGAAGAGGGTTTCGCGAATGAGCTCATCGTCGCGATCTCTGGGTACGGTCAGCCGGAAGATCGAGAACGTTCGCGGCAAGCCGGCTTCGATGATCTGCTGGTGAAACCCGTTCCTCGCGACGCTCTGCTCCAGGTGCTCGAGCAGAGCGCCGAGCGGCACATCCTAGCCACTTGAGCCGCTGCCCATCTTTGGAAACAATGCGTTCTCACGTAGAGGCACAGAGCTTTCGAGAACCGGGCGCTAGCCCACGGTTTTGCTGCCGATTCAAAAGCTTTGCTTCCACTTTCTCGACATACACAACCATTCGATGGATAATTTTCCGATGAGCAGAAGCACCGATAAGCCGCTCGTGGCAATCCTGATGGGCTCGAAAAACGACTGGGAGACCATGCATGCGGCGGGCAAGATCTTCGATGAGTTCGGCATTCCTTATGAGGCCAAAGTCGCCTCGGCCCACCGCTCGCCGGAGTTGGTGGCCGAGTACACGAAGGCGGCCGAGGGGCGCGGGATCGAGGTGATGATCGGCGCGGCGGGCCTCGCGGCTCACCTGGCCGGCGTCATCGCGTCGCTGACGCTGCTGCCGGTACTTGGCGTTCCGATGCAAGGGAACGCGGTGGGCGGACTCGACGCGCTCCTCGCCATGGCGCAAATGCCGGGCGGAGTGCCAGTCGGCACGCTAGCGATCGGTTCTGCCGGCGCTAAAAACGCGGCCCTGCTGGCGATCCGCATCCTGGCGAACTCGCGTCCCGAGTTGCGCGAGAAACTCCGCTCGTATCACGCAAAGATGGCCGAGCAGATCGCCAACGAGCCGCTGCTGCAGTAATCTCGTGGATGCCAGAGCACCCATGCTGACCTGGGGGAACTGCGCAAGTGCGCAAAATTCTGGGTGGGGATTTTGCGCAGTTGCTGGTGCGGGTCGGTGTCTTTGCCCCGTGCGTACCGGAAGCGGTTTGGCCGACAGCCGACAGCCGAAAGCTGATAGCGATGGATTCAATTTTCAAAGAACGGGCGAACCGCTAGGCCTGGCGAGGCGCGGGCGGAACGCATTGGCAGTGCTGCGGCCCCAGGTTAGCATATAGTGTATATATGTTCAATACACCAGTTTTGGCCACTGTGGCATTTTTTGGCTGGTATTTGCCAGTGAGGAAAAGGCGCTTACCACGGAGGCACAGAGGCGCGGAGAAGAAGGGAAGAGTGGCAAGGCAGGAACGAGAGGGGGCTGGGCGTTACTGGCTTGCGTTGCTTGCTGGTGGGCAATTACCGACCCGGGACGGGTCGGCTATACAGCCGAGCCGTTTCGGCTCGACGGAGTAGCCCGTAGCAATTTCGTGGGTGCTCTGCGGTAGACGAGAATGGGCTTTGCTCAACAAACCGCGCTAAGCCGCAAGCGATTGGGCAATGGTTCTCTGCTAACAGGTCTATCTTGTGGCTTGACGTAGATTTCTGGGCAAAACCGACGAAAATGAGTGGTTGTGAGACGAATGGTGTAGTTTCTGCGGGTCTGGGCATCGAGGGATGGGGCTGCGATGATATAATCTGGCGATGTGTCGATGCACGTTGCGGAACGCTCAGCCCCAAGTCCTCGCTTGATGAGTTCGAGTTCCAGATTGTCGAATCAGCCGCAGGGGCCTATTGTGTCCGTAGCTGATGGTGGGTTGCGCATGTGTTGTGTGGCCGAATTCTTGCGAATTCAGCTACTTCTTTTTCTGATGCTCATTACGTCAACGGCTTGGGCGGAATCGTCGGCAGACATTGAGTTCTTTGAAAAGCAGGTGCGGCCATTGTTGGTTGCTTCTTGCCTGGAGTGTCATGGGGCGGAGCAGCAGTCGAATGATTTGCGGCTGGACTCGCTTGCGGCGATGCTGAAAGGGGGGCAGGGCGGGGCGGCGATTGTGCCGGGGAAGCCGGAGGAGAGTTTGCTGATTCGGGCGGTACGGCAGTCGGACGAGTTGGCGATGCCGCCAGATGGGAAGCTCACGCAGGATCAGGTTGCGATTCTTGAGCGTTGGGTGAAGATCGGCGCTCCGTGGCCGAAGGATGATATCGGGCCGATTGACAAGCGGGCCGAGGCGCAGCGGACGCATTGGGCGTTTCAGCCGGTGGGGTCGCCCGCGGTTCCATCCGTAAATGATCGCGAGTGGGCGAAGAACCCGATCGATGCGTTTGTATTAGCGAAGCTCGAAGAGCGCGGGCTCAAGCCGTCGGCGGTTGCGGATCGGCGGACGCTTATTCGGCGCGTGACGTACGATCTCACGGGACTGCCGCCGACGCCGGCGGAGGTCGAGGCATTTGTGGCGGACGGCGATCCGCAGGCGTACGAGAAATTGGTGGATCGGTTGCTCGCGTCGCCGCAGTATGGCGAGCATTGGGCGCGGCATTGGCTCGATGTTGCTCGATATGCGGATACGAAGGGGTATGTGTATGGCCGCGAGGAGCGGTTCTTCGTTCACGCGCCGACGTATCGCGATTGGGTCGTGCGGGCGTTCAACGAGGATTTGCCGTACGACCGGTTCTTGGTGTTGCAGTTGGCAGCCGACCAGGCGGCACCGGACGATCGGTCGACATGGGCGGCGATGGGGTATCTGACGCTTGGCCGACGGTTTCTCGGCGTGTCGCACGATATTATCGACGATCGGATCGACGTGGTGGGGCGCGGGATGCTTGGCCTGACGATCGGCTGCGCGCGGTGTCACGATCACAAGTACGATCCGATTCCAACGGACGACTACTATTCTCTCTACGGTGTTTTTCAGAATTGCACGGAGCGGCTGGTACCGGTTGCGGAGCCGGCCGTGCGCGACACGGCATACGAGGCGTTCGACGCGGAACTGAAGAAGCGGCAGCAGGCGCTGGCCGAGGGGATGGCGAAGGCGCGGGAGGAGACATCGGGAATTGTGCGGCGGAAGGCGATCGATTACCTGGTTGCTCAGTTAGAGCTGTCGAAGTACCCCGAAGAAGCGGCGGGTCTGGTGCTGGGCAAGGAAGACACAAATCCGGCGTTTGTGCGGCGGTGGCGTGATTATCTGTCGAAGATGGCGAAGGTGGATGATCCGATCTTCTGGGCGTGGCGGCGGTTTGCGAGTCTGCCGGTGGCGGAGTTTGGCGAGCGGTCGAAGGAAGTGGCGCGAGAGCTGGAGAAGGAGAGTGACAAGTCGGTAAATCGGCTCGTGGTGCAACTCTTTGCGTCGCCGCCTGAGTCGATGCGAGAGGTTGCGGAGAGCTATGGCCGATTGTTTGCGGAGGTAGAGCGGCAGTGGCGTGAGCTATTGGCGAAGGAGCCGGGGGCGAAGGGACTGGCGGATGCCGATGAGGAGGCGGTGCGGCAGGTTTTGTACGGCGCGAGTTCGCCTTGCTTCGTACCGGATGAGGCGATCGTGAGTAATGAGTGGCTTTTTGATTTGGGGACGGTCGTATCGCTTTGGCAGTTGCAAGGTGAGGTGGATCGGTGGTTGATACAGTCGCCGCTGGCGCCGGCGCATACGGTTGCGTTGGCTGATCGCGAATCGATCCACGAGGCGCATGTGTTTCGTCGTGGCAACCCGGCCAATATAGGGCCGGAGGTTCCGCGGCGATTTTTGAAGGCGCTCTCGAGCGACGATCGGCAGCCGTTTGCACATGGCAGCGGCCGGCTGGAGATGGCGCGGGCGATTGCTTCGTCCCAGAATCCGCTGACGGCGCGGGTGTGGGTGAATCGGGTGTGGATGCATCATTTCGGGGCGGGTTTGGTTCGCACGCCGAGCGATTTCGGCCTGCGTAGCGAGCCGCCGAGCCATCCTGAACTGATTGATTGGCTGGCAGCAGACTTGATGTCGCATGGTTGGCACACGAAACGGCTTCATCGCCTGATCGTGTTGTCGGCCACGTATCAGCAGCAATCGGAGGGGCCGGCGGATGAGGCCGCGCGGCAGCAGGCGGTTGCGCTCGATCCGGAGAATCGGCTGTTGTGGCGGATGAACGCGCGAAGGCTGTCGTTCGAGGAATGGCGTGATACGCAGCTTGCGGTGACGGGCGAGTTGGACCAGTCGATCGGCGGGCGGGCTGCCGAATTGCTGCCTATGGGTGGTGATAATCGTCGCCGAACATTGTATGGATTGGTCGATCGCCAGTTTCTCACGACGGCAATGCGGACGTTCGACTTCGCCAATCCCGACCTGCACGCGCCGCAGCGGAGCGAGACGACGGTGTCGCAGCAGGCGTTATTTGCGATGAATCATCCGTTTGCCGCACAGCGAGCGCGGGGGCTGGTTGCGCAGATCGGTGATATTTCGGAAGCAGATGCGATTGGCCGCGTGCGGCGATTGTATCAGTTGGTTTATCAGCGGATGCCGACGGAATCGCAGGAGCAGGCGGCGCTGGCGTTTTTCAACGCGCCGCCGGATCAATCGCCGGTCGCGCGGCCCGAGGTGCTGGCGTGGCAGTATGGATATGGGACGTTGGCAGAGGCCGAGGGGCGCGTCGACTTTCATCCGCTGCCCCATTTCACGGGGAGCGCCTGGCAAGGGGGCCCGCAGTGGCCGGATGCCACGCTCGGTTGGGCGCAACTGACGGCCGAGGGTGGGCACGCGGGGAACGATCTGCAGCACGCGGTGATTCGTCGCTGGAAGGCGGCGCGAGCGAGCACGGTCAGCATCAAGTCGGTGGCTACGCATTCGGTGGGAGCGGGCGACGGCATTCGTTGCTGGGTGGTGGCCCATCGGCGCGGCGTGGTTGCCTCGGCGGTGCTGCTGAATCGACAGCAGGCGCTCGATGTGCCGAGCTTGCAAGTGGAGCAAGGGGATACGGTCGACTTCATCGTCGATTTCAACGCGAACCTGAACAGTGACCAATTTGTGTGGCCGGTGCAGATCGACGAAGTTGCAACGAATGGCGCTGCTGTCGCCGGGGCGCCATCGAGTTGGAATTCATCGCGTGATTTTGGCGGCACTCCGCCCACGCTGCTCGATCGCTGGGAGCAGTTTGCCCAGGTGCTGTTGATGTCGAACGAAGTGATGTTCGTGGACTGATGAAAGGCGACCGCTATGCGAAATGGTGAACACCGATTGTCGCTTCCTAGCCGGCGCGAGTTTTTAGAGCGCTCGGGGATGGGGATGGGCATGCTCGGGCTGACGGGGTTGTTGGGGAAGTCGGCGAGCGGCGCCAACTTCGCTGCGCCTTCAGCCGCCGGCCCCTTGAGCAATTCGCTGCCCAACAGGCTGCATTTTCCTGGAAAAGCGAAGCGGGTGATTCATTTTTTTCTGAATGGCGGGCCGTCGCAGGTTGATACGTTCGATCCCAAGCCGGCCCTCGACAAGTACGCCGGTCAGCCGCTGCCGGAGACGCTCACTACGGAGCGCAAAACCGGCGCAGCCTTCCCTTCGCCGTTTAAATTCAAGAAATACGGCCAGAGCGGCATCGAGGTGAGCGACTTATTTGCGCGAACGGCGGAGCATATCGACGACATCGCCGTGATTCGGTCGATGGTCGCCCAGGTGCCGAATCATGAGCCGTCGCTGATGCTGATGAACTGCGGCGACTCGGTGTTGCCGCGGCCGAGCGTGGGCTCGTGGGTATTGTATGGAATGGGGTCTGAGAATGAGAACTTGCCGGGTTTTATCGCGATGTGCCCGGGCGGGTATCCGGTGAAGGATGCGGATAACTGGCAGGCGGGTTTCTTGCCGGGGTCGTACCAGGGAACGTTCATCGATCCGCAGTTTGAGCAGATCGACAAGCTGATTGAGAACGTGCGCAGCCCGCATGCGACCTCGACGGCGCAACGGCATCAGCTCGATTTGTTGCAATCGTTAAATGCGGAGCATCGCGCGGCACGACACGACCCGCGGCTGGACGCGCGGATCCAATCGTTCGAGTTGGCGTTTCGGATGCAGATCGAGGCGGCCGATGCGTTCGATATTTCGCGCGAGCCACAGTATATTCGGCAGCTTTACGGCGAGGGGGTGCATGCGCGGCAGACGCTGATCGCCCGGCGGCTAGTGGAGCGAGGGGTGCGCTATGTGCAATTATGGCACGGCGCGGGGCAGCCGTGGGATTCTCATGCCAACATCGAAACATTTCACCGTGACCTGGCGAAGCAGATCGATCAACCGATTGCGGCATTGCTCACCGATTTGAAGCAGCGCGGCATGCTGGAGGACACGCTCGTGATCTGGGGCGGCGAGTTTGGGCGAACGCCGTTCCTGCAAGGTTCGATCGCGGATGTGGCGCAGTGGGGACGCGATCACCATCCCTATGGATTCACCGTCTGGATGGCCGGCGGTGGAGTGAAACAAGGCCTGAGCTACGGCACCACGGACGACTTCGGTTTCAACTCCATCGAGAACCGCGTGCACGTGCACGACCTGCAGGCGACGATCCTGCATCAGCTGGGGATCAACCACGAACGCCTCACCTACAAGTTCCAAGGCCGCAATTTCCGCCTCACGGATGTGCACGGACATGTGGTGAAGGACATCCTCGCTTAGGAACACG
>CAZJWY010000028.1:0-4834 GCA_964549545.1 uncultured Planctomycetaceae bacterium
GTTTTGAAAATCCTCAAATGCTCACAAGTGGCCGGTTATGGATGCACGGTGACACCACCGTAACCGGCTGACCAATGTTAGCTTCATCAATGCCTCCGAGCAGACGACCAAGTCGATCGACTACAAGTACGACGTATTCAACCAGCTTATCGGCCGCGTGGAAGACCCGGATGGGGAGTTGGGCAGCGCTGATGTCCAGCAGACCGTCTTTCTGTACGACCGCGGCCAGATCATCCTCCAATTCGATCAGACGGGCGACAGCCTGATCGGCGATAATGCTTCCCATCGTTATCTGTGGGGGCCGGCCGTCGATCAACTGCTGGCTGATGAGAATGTCGTGGAGAACGAGACGCTGTGGGCACTCACCGATCGGCAGGGGAACGTCGGCTTACTGGCTGACAACAACGGCGTCGAGCGAATTCGGCGGGTGTTCGATTCGTATGGGAATATCCTCTCCGAAACGCACTACGATGAGGAAGGCGAAGAGGTCTCGCCGCTCGATCCCGGCTACTTAGATGAAGCGTTCGCCTACACCGGTCGGCTACTGGATAAAGATACTGGCCTGCAGAACAATCTTAACCGCTGGTACGATGCGGCGATTGGACAGTGGTTGAGTGAAGACCCGATCGGATTCGCGGCAGGTGATCCGAATCTACGCCGGTATGTCGGTAACTCGCCTACAAATGGGACTGATCCGAGTGGCTGGAAATTGGTATGCGGTCCTTACGTGTTGATTTACGTCGGTAGCTGGTGTGCCGACGAGAGTGTTTACAATGCTGCTATGGGAGCTGCAGGTGAGTACCTATTCGACCACAGTCCGGTCAGAGGTGCATATGGTGGGGTCGGAACTAATCGCAAGCTGCCGGGTCATGGAAGCCCGGCCGGACAGGTTGGCGTTACCTGCGGCTGGACGATTGACAATGGCGGTTTCGCAAACGTAGGAATAGGAATTGGCCGCCAAGAACGTACGCGGGACCCGCGAACGGGGCGTTTCAATAAGGGTTTTGGAGGCGTGGGTTACGCCTACGGTTGGTCAGAGGACCAAGGTTGGGGTGGCGCAGCCGGAGCCTATTGTGGGCAGACTGAGCAAGGCAAGAAGATTTGGGGCGGTGGCCACGGCGGCATCGATGCTGGAGGCGGGGTACAAGTCGGAATCAATTACGGACCGATATACGGCGGAGTCATTATTGATCCTAAAAGATTATTGAAGTAGCTTGAATTGATAAGAAGGCAGGTCGAACGACTGAATCTGATTTGGCTATGCGACGCTTTATTGTCCACCTAATGCTTACCATTAGCGGCGGAATGCTTGTTCTTCCGCTCATTAGGATTATCAATGGCGACCACGTAAGCTGGGGAAATTCGTTCGGTGGGTCGTATCAGCTTGGTCTTCCACCGAAAACAATCGCAATCGCATATTTTATTGGTGTGGGCAGTATCGCCCTGCTGAGCCTTTACTCCGTTGCCCGAAGGTATCGTATCCAAAAAGTTTACAAGATGCGCCTGGTGAAAATGAGGAAGGTAGACCGAATTCAATCTACAGACACAAAATGAGCAAACGCATTGCGACAGTAGTATCGTTTTTTGTGATGTTCGCTCTGGTCTTTTTTCTAGCAGGCTGGCTGCTTATGCCATACCTCGGCCCGATCCCTAACCGCCCCGTGTCCGCATTTGAGTTTGAATACTGGAAAACAAATTGGGCCGGTGTATTTCTAGGGCTTGTGGCCGGTATCTTGTCGGCGAGGGCTGCAATGAAAATGCGGGAACGGGACGAATAGGACGGAATACAAAACGGGTCAGAACTATTTTTCTTTAAAATAGTTCTGACCCGTTTTGTATTCCCCTGCGCCGTACCCATATCCGGGAGGCGGGTTCCGCTATCCGCCTAGGTCAGAAAACGGGTCAGAACGATTTAGAGGAAATTGTTCTGACCCGCTTCTGGGGCGCGTTTCTGAGGGGCGGTTATTGCGTGAGTTGCTCGACCAGGCGATGCGTTTCGTCCACGATTTTTTGCTCGACGCTTGGGGCCCAGGGGGCGGGTAGGCCATAGGGGTAGCGGGCGTCTGCTCCTTCGTAGCCGCCTTCTCTGAGGACTCGCCGGGAGGGAATGTAAGCCATGACGTCGTTGGAATAAGACGAGATCCAGACTTGTGGGCCAAGCTCAGCTTTCAGGCGCAAAGAGTAATCGACTACCGCTTCGCCCCCTAATAGTACCCAGGTCAGGTTGTCTCCGAGTTTCCAGGCTTGTATTGGATAGGGATAGGTTTGCGAAAAGCTGCCATCGCGATCTAGTTCCTTGAGCATGTATTTTGCCCAGCGGCCGACGAGGAATTGCTCTTCTGTCTGGGCGACGAGGTCGGCCCGCGTGGGCAGCTTGTCGAACGGCAGGTCGATTTCCTCGTATGCCACTTTTAGAGTTGGCGCCATGGGTTGCATCGATGTTTTGAGCGCGGCGTCGACGCCGTCGGCAAACTCATGGCCGTACTTTTCCATCAAGGCGACCGAGCGGCGCGGCAGCGGGTTCTGGTCGCCACCGCAACCAGCGACGAACATGGCAATCGCGCCGGGATGGCGACGTTCCAACTCGTTCTGGCCGGCGCCGGGCCAATCGGCAGAGACGAAGTAGTCGCTGAGTACGGTCCCATGACAAGCATAGCCGCCGACAAGGGCGCGTAGCTTGTCGTTTTCGTCGTAAACGGCGAGCACCGGCAACTCGTGATCGCTCGGCCCCACGATTTTGCCATCTTTGATCATTTGCTCGATCTGGCCTTCGGGCTTATTATTTCGGCGGTTGACGGCGAAACCTGCTTTGCCGATGCCCCAGGCGAGCTTGGCTGGCTGCATGGTTTTGAAGGCTTCGTCGACAGCCGCCACCAGCTTGGGCACCACGGCGGTTTTATATTCGTTCATTCGCCGTGACTGCTCTTCGTCGAGCGCGTACATGGCCATGAGGTTGCCCCGTATGACCGGGCCGCTGTGCGTATGCGAGGTATTCAGCGCGATGGCTGCCCGTGGCAAGTTGTATCGTTTTTCAATCGGCTCGCGGACGCTGAGCGAAAAATCTCGTGGTATGCCAACCAGGTCCATTGTGAGCAAGACAGCCCGATGGCCTTCGGCGTCTTCGAGAACCAAGGCCTTCGCCCACAAGTCATCGTTCTTTTGCTCGGCGGGCTTGGTTCGGGCTGCGTAGCCGCCGAGCCAGATGGGGAGCTCGGGCGAGATGTTCACCTTGGCTACGCCTGCGCGCCATTGTTTTTCGGCAGCAGAGGCAGGTGCTTGCAGGCTGAATGCGAGTACGAACACGAAGAATGCGCAGAGATTGTAGCGAAGTTTCATCTTTGGTTGTTTTCTCTTATTGTGTACGGGAAGTTTTTAAGGGGAGATTGTTTTTTGCGATCAGTGGAGCTGGGTTGGTGGGGGATTCGGCCTGGCGGCCGACGCTAAGGAACTCTAACAAAACCGAAACGGGGGAACCGGACGCTAGCGCGTTCCGGCTGATTTGATTAGCCGGCGGGCGCTAGCCCCCGGTTTTGTTAGAGCTTCTAAATCTTTTGTGTTCTTGGAGGTCTACCACCGGCATGTAATTCGGCTGCGTCGGAATATAAGTTCAAAACTGCTTTGATGCGAACTCAGTTGGAGGATTGCTTCGCATCGCCGTCGAAAACAACCTTGCCACCTAAGATGGTTTTGCGAATCGGGATGGTGTTCAGCTCAGGGGGAGGCGTGTCGAAAGGATTGCGGCCCAGGACCACAATGTCGGCGAGCTTACCGGTTTCGATCGAGCCGAGCTTTTTTTCGCGGAAGCCAGCGTAGGCGGCATCGATGGTGTAGGCCTTGAGCGCCTCGTCGACGGTGACTTTTTGTTCGGGGTACCAGCCATTGGGATTTTTGCCGTCAATGGTTCGCCGAGTGACGGCGGCATAAATCCCTTCGAGCGGCGCCGGCGGAGCCACGAACCAATCGCTTCCAAATGCTACTCGAATGCCATTATCGAGGAGCGTGCGAAACGCGTAGGTTGTTTCGCACCGCTTCTTTCCGATCGCCGTTTCGAACCACCGGCCATCGTCAATCGCATGATATGGCTGAACGCTCGCGATGATGTCGAGCTTTTTAAAGCGCGCGAAATCCGAGGGCAGGATGTGCTGCGCGTGCTCGATGCGAAACCGGCGGTCGCGCGGACCATTGGCTTTCTCGGTTCGCTCGAAAATACCTAGCAGCAGGTTAATCGCGCGGTCGCCAATGGCATGCACGGCAAGTTGCAGGCCCGCCTTGTCGGCGCCCATGATCCACTTTTCCATGTTCTCTTCCGTGTTGACAAGCAGTCCACGATCGCCGGGCTTGTCGTCAAACGGCTCGAAGAAAGCGGCTGTGTGAGACCCAAGCGACCCGTCGACGAAGCCCTTTATTCCACCGATTCGGAGCAAATCATCGCCAGTTCCGTGCTCCTTCACCTCTTTATCCAGTCGCTCCCAAGTGCTGAGTGGCGTATAAGCGGAAACACGAGTTTTCAGCAGCCCCTTTCGCTGAGCGACACGGAAGATTTCGAGTTGCCCCAGGCTTCCCATGTGGTAGACCGACGTAATGCCTCGGGCAGCAAGGTAGTTTGACGCCGCCGCGGCGGCATCCAATTCCTTTTGCATCGAGTAACCGGAGATTCCCCGCGTGACGAGTGATGTCGCTCGATCTTTGAATACGCCGGTCGGCCGTCCGTCTTTGTCGCGAACGATTTCACCGCCGGGGATATCCTTCACGTCGTCTGGCACTTTCGCGATCTTCATGGCCGCGGTATTGGCCAGCGACATATGTCCGTCGGTTCGCGTCACCCAGACCGGAT
>CAZJWY010000028.1:4844-15955 GCA_964549545.1 uncultured Planctomycetaceae bacterium
GATCCAATCCCGATCGGGCAGTTCGCCCCCCCACAGCGTGTGATCCCAGTCGCCGCCGGTGATCCATCCCCCTTTGGCTTTTGTCTTGGCGAACTCGCCGATGCGGCGAATGAATTCCTCGCGAGTATTGGCGTCACGAAGCTGGACCGACGCCAGCCGCGCTCCACCATCGATCATGTGGATATGCGAGTCGAACATGCCGGGCACGACCAGTCCTTCGCCGGCATCGATCACCTGCGTTTCTGGACCGCGGAATTTTTCCAATTCCGCACGCGTTCCCACCGCGGCGATCGTTTCATCGCGAATGGCCACTGCTTCGGCGTAAGGCTGGTTGGCGTTGGCCGTCCAGATTCGCCCGACCACTAACAGGGTGGCTGGGGGCTCGGCCGCACGGTTAACGGAAGGTGGTGTCAGGAGCATAAATGAGAGCAAGGCAATAGGTATGAAGCGCATGAGATGCGAATCCTAAGATGTTGTCCAGAGGACGCCTGTGCGATAGAAGGCAGGAGAAAGCGTGGAGTTTTCCTACCACATAATGATGACATTAACACACGGTTCGTCGGCAAACAATAAATAGAACTACCTTAGCCATTCGTAATGTTAGGGTTCGACGAGCATGAGCGCGCTGACGTCCAATCGGGGAATCGTTACGGAAACCGCGGTTCTCTCACCTTCTGCCATCGTTTGAAATTGGAGTTCACCTGCTGTTCCCTTCTCATCGGCCGTGAGCAGCCGAACATGCCGAATAGGGCCCTTCGCTCGAACTAGGATTGCAATGTCAGTGGCCGGGGTTATCTTTTCTTCGAACGAAGATAACCGCTGAATCCCTAGGTTGTAGAGATGGACGATCGTTCGATCACGCTGATCATGGACGACTGCGCGAACGCTTGGCGCCCCATCGATAGTAATAGACGGCTTCGCGATTCTATCCCTCAAAAGCTGTATCCAGTCTGTCCGATCCGCCGCAATTACTCCGGAACTCTTCTCAATTGCCGCAATAGAGGCCTCCTCGCTGGCCGAGAGCACGGATCGTGATTCCACGATCAGCGGGGGCTGCTTTTCAAGTTTCGCAAAATCGGCCAATTCGGATTCGGCAACCACTCGATATTGGATGTTTTCCTTCGTCAGCGCCGCTGCTACTGCGCACGTTCCACATTGCTCTGTTTTTACCCATCGATGAAAGGGCGAGTACAACGCGACATCCGCCCGAAAGGGCACCTCGTTCAATATCTCTTCATTCTGTCGCAAGAGGTTTGCCTGGGGTCGAGTCGCGACGATCATCCGTTGCCGCTGCTCTTCGGGCCACGTCGGCCACGCCAAATAGGAGGCGCTGTGTGCCGCTGCCTCTGCCATTGCGAGTCGCATGAGGTGGGGAGGTGTATGGTAGTCCCCGCCGGCGATTGTTACTGCCACGATCGGCTTCCCGTGATTAATGCCGTGCAGCAACTTGTAAATGGGGCCGTACTCGATTGTCTGCCCGTTGGCTTCCGTGCGCGGTTGCGAATTCATGTCTTCCACCACGACGAGGTCTTCTGCCTTGCTCATCTCGTCGATGTTGTAGCCATACATTCGGCATTGTGAATAAAAAACGTCCGGCGAATTAAGGCTGTTGTTGCAAGTAATCACCGCTCGTGGATGAATCTTTCGCGCGCAAGCGCGCATTTCTCTCATAAAGTCGCGAGCAATCGTGCCGCGGAACCGCAGGAAATCCTCGGGACGTGAATCTGCAAGTTTGCGGAGGGTTTCCACGTCATCGGGAAGCAGCAACTTGCCAGGCTTTACTTCACTCTCAAGATAATTGGCGAAGCTCTTCATACAGTGTGTGCAGTAGCAGCCTTGTGGATGGACGGTGGGATTGTCAAAGAAGATGCCGTCGTGACCAGTCTTGATCTGGTATCGAACCATGGCACGCTCATAGGCGCGCCAGTCTGGGTTGTTCATGCAAGCTGGGCTGTAGTCGCCGCCGTACCACGACGTGAGAGGCTTGCCATCATGGCCAACTTGTTGCCATTCCATCGGCTGTGTTTTGAATTGTGCGCGAAACTCGTCGCTCCAGTTTTTATCGAACTTATCGATGTTCACTATCGAAGTCGCGCAAACGTATCCAATGTTCAGTTCGATTCCCAATTTCTTTGCCTGGCGACTGTATTCGCTGACATTTTTTCGGAGCTGCTCGAAATCGGCGACGGCGGGCAAGCCTTGGTAACCTGCATCGCCGATGCCACTTGCGTAGATAATGGTTGACCCGCTCGCCGCGGCCGCCTCGGCCTGCAAGCCGATGCTGCCCAGGTGGTCAAACGCATGCCCAGCTCGCCCAACCCACAATTCTTGTGGAGTCTCGGCCGTCAGCTTGGTTTGAAAAAACGATAGACAAATCAGGGCTAAAAAAAGTCGACGCAAGGACGTATCCCTTATAGGGAAGCTATTTCATGGGAAGAAGGTCGGCCTTGTTTAGATCTAGGCGAAGAATTCGCTGAAATCCGCTCGATATGTGGTCGAAACCCGTGCCTAGTGTATCCCACAAAGAAGTATTAAGCAGCATAAAACGCTTGGCTTTTTGGCTCGAATCGGCTACTATATTCGATAGCGATGGTTTGCCAGTTGAACGATCCGCGAGCACTCTCCGCCGCGGGGCCGTTCTGCTAATTCCCACCCCACCTATGCGGCAACCACACGGCATGAACTCGCCTTTCACGCGACGAACTTTCACCTGTTTCACGCTTGCCTTATGCGCTTTCTTTGGCGCTAGAGTTGCTCGCGCTGCCGATTCGGCGATCCAGTATAACCGTGACATTCGGCCGATTCTTTCAGAGAACTGCTTCTCGTGCCATGGCCCTGATAGCGCTTCGCGCCAGGCCGATTTGCGGCTCGACAAGCGCGAGGCCGCAGTCGACATGAAGGCCATTGTGCCTGGAGATGCCGACGCCAGCGAAGTGATGCGGCGTATTTTGTCGGACGATGAGTCGGAGCAAATGCCGCCGCCCGAGACGAAGAAGAAACTCACCGATTCTCAGAAGAAGCTTTTGGTTGCCTGGATCAAGGGTGGCGCCGAGTACCAGCCTCATTGGTCGTTGATCGCGCCGGTCAGGCCGCCTGTGCCAACCGCCGCGGGAAGTGGCTGGGCTCTCAACCCAGTCGACAATTTCGTTGCGGAAAAGCTCCAGTCAGCCGGTCTCATTCCTGCTCCCGAAGCCGATCGCCGAACGCTGGCTCGCCGCGTGAGTCTTGATCTTATCGGGTTGCCGCCGGCGCCCGATGTTGTTGAGGAGTTTGTTAAAGATGACAAGCCAGATGCCTACGAGCGCCTGATCGACAAGTTGATGGCGTCGCCCAAGTGGGGCGAGCACCGTGGCCGATACTGGCTCGACGCGGCCCGCTATGGCGACACGCACGGCATTCACATCGACAACTATCGCGAGATGTGGTCGTACCGCGATTGGGTCATCGATGCGCTGAATAAGAACATGCCGTTCGACGAGTTCACGATCGAGAACCTGGCCGGCGACCTGTTGCCTAATGCCACGCTCGAACAAAAGCTCGGCTCCGGTTTCAACCGCTGCAATATCACGACGAGCGAAGGTGGCGCGATCGATGAAGAGTACCAGGTGCTCTATACGCGCGATCGTGTTGAAACGACATCAAAGGTGTGGATGGGTCTTACGACCGGCTGCGCCGTGTGTCACGACCATAAGTTTGATCCGATAACGCAGAAGGAGTTCTATCAGCTCTCCGCGTTCTTCAATAACACCACGCAAAAACCGATGGACGGCAATATCAAGGACACGCCACCCATCGTGATGGTCCCGCAAAAAGGCGATGCGGCTCGACTTGAGCAGTTGAGCAAGCTGCTTCCGGAGTCGACCAAATTGGTTGATGACCGGCGTCGCGATGCTCGCAAGGACTTCGACGCCTGGCTGGCTACCGCGAAGCCAGCAGACATCGCCGGCGAAATGCCGACCTCCGAACTCGAGCTGTTTGCTCCGCTTAACGACGGCGCTGCGGTCGTCGGCTACGACTTGCGTGGACAACATGCCGAAAAACCGTTGCCACCCACCGCCGAATGGCGTCCCGGGCGAACCGACTCGAAGGCCGCTTATCTGAATCAAGGCGCCGTGCTGATCGTTCCCGAAGCGGGTGATTTTGATTCGACCCAGCAGTTCTCCTACTCCGCCTGGGTGAAGCTCCCAGCGAACGACGGCTCGGGCGCGATCCTTGCCCGGATGAACGACAATGACAATTTCCGCGGCTACGACCTGTGGGTCGAGGGACGCCGTGTTGGGGCGCACATCATCAGCCAGTGGCCCGCCAACGCGCTAAAGGTGGTAACTACAGATCAACTTCCGGCCGATCAGTGGACACACATCACGGTTACGTACGATGGCACCAAGAAGGCTGCGGGCGTGCGTGTCTACGTGAACGGCAAATCGCAGCCCACGAACGTGCAGGCCGATTCGCTCACCGATTCGATTCGCACAACCGTGCCTTTCAAAATCGGCCAACGGGAGAACACCTCGCCACTCACGGGGGCGTCGATCCAAGACGTCCGCGTTTACTCGCGCCGACTGGCCGATGGTGACGTAGCCTCGTTGGCCCGGTCGGCGCTCGCAGCCGTTGTCGCCGCACCGCCCGAGAAACGTAGCCCCGCCGATGTCGACAGCCTCTACGAATGGTGGCTCACGAGCCGTGATGATCAGTACCAGAAGCTCACGAAAAATCGGGATGATCTCACCCGTGAGCAGGCCGATATTCAAGCCCGCTCCACGACCGGCTACGTGATGCAAGAGAAACCCGAAGCGCCAATCGCTTTCGTCCTCAATCGTGGCGAATACGACCAGCGCAAGGACCAGGTCTCGCCGGGCACGCCCTCGATGCTGCCCCCCTTCCCCGCAGATTTGCCCCCCAATCGCTTAGGCTTGGCCAAGTGGTTGCTCCGTCCCGAGCACCCGCTCACTGCTCGTGTCACGGTGAATCGCTTGTGGAGCGAGTTGTTTGGCGCGGGGTTGGTTCGCTCAGCCGGCGACTTCGGAGTCTCCGGCGAATTGCCTTCTCACCCCGAGTTGCTCGATTGGCTTGCCGTCGAGTTCCGCGAATCGGGATGGGACCTGAAGAAGCTGTTCAAGCTGATGGTCATGTCAGCCACCTATCGCCAGAGTGCGATCGTTACCAAAGAGAAGCTTGAGAAGGATCCGGAGAATCGTCTTCTATCCCGCGGCCCGCGGTTCCGTATGGACGCCGAAATGGTACGGGACTATGCACTCGCCGCCAGCGGCATTCTTTCCGAGAAGATCGGCGGGCCCAGCGTAAAGCCCTACCAGCCACCCGGAGTATGGGAGGCCGTCGCGATGATCGGCAGCAATACACGCGACTACAAGCAAGACACCGGCGAGTCGCTGTATCGTCGCAGCATGTATACATTCTGGAAACGTGCCGCACCCCCGGCGTCGATGGATATCTTCAACGCCCCAACGCGCGAGGCATGTGTGGTTGCCCGCGAGCGTACCAATACGCCGCTGCAGGCGCTCGTGACGCTCAACGACCCCCAATTCATCGAGGCCGCTCGCAACCTGGCTCAGCACGCGATCGACTCCAGTACAGATCAAGACAAGCGATTGAATTTCATGGCCGAGCGCCTGCTCGCGCGTCCGCTACGTCTGGAAGAGCTGGCGATCGTTCGCGGTACGCTTGAGAAATTCGAAAAGCATTATGCAGCCCAGGCCGAAGAGGCCAAGAAGCTTGTTGTAGTAGGTGAGTCGAAGGCCGAGTCGAAGTTGCCTGTGCCCCAATTGGCCGCCTGGACGATGGTAGCTAACGAGTTGATGAATCTGGATGAAGTATTGAACAAGTAAGTGCATTAAAAGGCTATCCGCATTAGTGGTGAGTTCGGCTATGAGCCCATTTGAAGAATTACGTCAGCAGGTATCGCGCCGCTTTTTCCTCTCGGCAGGTTCCCACTTGCTAGGTGGCGCCGCGCTGGCATCGCTCTCGGCCAGATCGTTTGCGGGCAACTTGACTTCCGATGCCGCCCTGCCGGTTTTGCCTCACACCCATTTCGCGCCCAAAGCCAAGCAGGTCATCTACCTGCACATGGTCGGCGGTCCTTCGCAGATGGACCTTTTCGACTACAAGCCGGTCATGCGCGATTGGTACGACAAGGATCTGCCCGAATCGGTCCGCAACGGCCAGCGGCTCACGACCATGACCAGCGGCCAGGCCCGCTTTCCGATCGCTCCGTCGATGTATCGCTTCGAGCGCTGTGGGGAATCGGGGATGTGGATCAGCGAGCTATTGCCGTACCTGAAAAAGTCGGCCGACGACATCGTCTTCATCCGCAGCATGCACACCGAGGCAATCAATCACGAGCCCGCGATCACGCTGATGCAGAGCGGCAACCAGATCACGGGCCGCCCGTGCCTCGGCGCCTGGGCCTCCTATGGCCTGGGCTCGCTGAACGATAATTTGCCGACGTTCGTCGTCATGGTCGCCAAAAGCTCGAACACTGAGCAGGTGCAGGCGATTTCCGCCCGCCTGTGGTCGAGTGGTTTCTTGCCCGGTACACACGCCGGCGTCAGCTTGCGAACGGCCGGCGATCCGATTCTCTACATCAACGATCCACCGGGCGTCTCGCGCGATGTCCGCCGTGCCAGCCTCGACGGCCTCAACGCGCTCAATGAACTGAACTACCAGCAACTCGGCGACCCACAAACCCAAACGCGTATCCAGCAGTATGAACTTGCCTATCGCATGCAGGCGAGCGTTCCTGAACTGACCGATATCGCCAGCGAGCCAGAGTCGACATTCAAGCTTTACAGCGACGAGGCGAAGAAACCCGGCACCTTTGCCAACACTGCCCTGCTCGCCCGCCGGATGGTCGAGCGTGGCGTTCGTTTTGTGCAGATTTACCACAACAACTGGGACACCCACGGAAACGTCGCCGGTCGCTTGCCGATGCAGTGCAAAGATGTCGATCAACCTTGCCACGCGCTGATCGAAGACCTCAAGCAACGGGGCATGCTCGACGACACGCTGATCGTCTGGGGCGGCGAGTTCGGCCGCACTGTTTATTCGCAAGGCGGCCTCTCGATGCAGAACTACGGCCGCGATCATCACCCCCGCTGCTTCACGATGTGGATGGCAGGCGGCGGCTTCAAGGGGGGCACGGTCCTCGGCGAGACCGACGATTTCTCCTACAACATCACCAAAGACCCGGTTCACGTCCGCGATTTCCACGCGACCGTGCTCCACCAGCTTGGCTTCGACCACGAGCGCTTCACGTTCAAGAGCCAAGGCCTCGACCAGAAGCTGACCGGCGTTCTCCCCGCCCGGGTTATCAACGAAATCCTGGCGTAGCGCTTAGCAGGCGGTACTCGGTTATCTTCCACACACAATAACCGGTTGTGGCAGCGGCCGGTTTATTTCCTCCGCCCGATGCCCAAAACCCGCTCCACGAATCGTCCCCAAATCCAGTATTCCCCCGCGCCGCGCATACAAGCCTGGATGTATCCGCGCCTCGCACAAAGACGCCTCTGGATAAAATTGCATTGCATTCGATTCCACGCCCATGATCGTGCTCGCATGCGCGGCTAGCAACACATGCGGAATCTGCGCCAGCATCGGGTTGGTAAGATCCTGTACCATGAGCTGCATCCCGTGGGCTCGAGCCCAGCACAGCGAGAGAATTGCCCCGGTCTGCGTTTTGCAAGTCTTTAGCGCAACGCCTGTCCATCCAAGCTGTGTTCCTCGGCGTACATGTTGCCAATCATGGGCACTCTCATCTAGGAATAACGGCTTCCGGCTGGAGATGCTCCGCACATCGATCGGAAACCGCTCCAAGTCGTACGGAAACGGCTGCTCGACATAGAGCAACATGTCGAACAGTTGGGCGTATTCTCGTGCCAATCGATCGAGCACTTCATTCACATACCGTGGTTCCGTGACAGTGCAATTGAAGTCGGCCGACAGCCACTCGGCGCCTCCGGAGATCGCAATTTGGCCAACACGGACAAGCCGCTCGTAGTCCCACGCCGCATCGGTGCCTCGCAATTTTATTTTAAGGCAATTCAACCCGTCGCGATCGATCCACTCCTTAAGCGTAACGGGGTAATTGTCTTGGGGGTCATTTGTGCTCGCATCGCTTTCATCGAGCGGGTCCAGGCCTCCCACTAAGTGCCAAACAGGGAGCCGAGCGGATGCTTCCTGCTGCAAAAAACTGGCAGGGAAAATCCCCTGAAAGCGGCCGGCCTCTGGATCGTCGCCGGCATAGAACTCGGCCAGGTCTTGCGACATATATTGCGAGTTATACGTGTCGTAGGTTGGCGCCTCGTGAAGGCAGCCAAACGCATCATGTAGTGCAATGTCGAACGGCGAGCAGCAGATGAGTGCCGCCAGATAGGGCATTTGCGAGTCGGGCGCGCGATCTTGGTTGAACTCCTCTAACATCGCGTGCAATATTTTCCGTTGAAATTGATAACCGATCTCGAGCGGGTGCCCCCACAACGCCGCACCCGCCCAACGATTTGCGAGTCGCTTGCAGAAATCGACCATGGCGTTTTGGCGTTCGGCGAAGCTCAACTCTCCCGGCCACGCCCATTGCACGCTAAGCGGCGTCTCGCCCCACCCTTCGTCCGTTCGGCCGTCGCGACCACGTACTTTCAACTTAACCCGCGCACAGGTCACTGTGGTTAAAGTTTCCGAGCCGAATTTCAACGGCATCCGCGTCGTAACGGGCAACAGATAAAGTTCCGTTTCCACTACGCGGCAATCGGTCGCCTTTCCGCTACTGTTTGAGGCGTTTTCCACTATCATTTGGTTTTCATCCACTTCTCGGCTTTACCAGCGTGTCTCCATTTAACTTGCAGGCGAATGGTTCGCAGCGTGAGACTACTCAGCAAGTCAAGTATCAGCCAAAGCTGAAAACTGGCATCAGAAAGCTTACAGACATTTCTTCCGATTCGCGATAAGATAACGGCGTGTGTTTAGCGAACAATCCATCGGCGGAATATGATGAAATTGATCAAATCGGAGCTGGTTTCTAGCCTTTGCGTTTTGCTGCTCGCCGTGGCCGCTGTCTATGCGGCCACGCCATCTGTCAAACCGGGAACGCCTTCCGAAAGCGAGTCCCCCGCGAAAT
Organism: uncultured Planctomycetaceae bacterium; assembly: GCA_964549545.1. Lineage (GTDB taxonomy): Bacteria > Planctomycetota > Planctomycetia > Pirellulales > Lacipirellulaceae > JABDGM01. The sequence goes on from CAZJWY010000028.1 coordinate 13,972, forward strand.
CGATTTCAGGCGACTTGCCTGCCAGCGAGCTCCCGCTGCGGTTCATGGCCCATGAGCGAATCGCGTTCGTCGGTGGCTCACTCGCCGAACGGATGAATCTGTTCGGCAACTTCGAGTCGATGCTCCATATGCGGTTTCCCCAAGAAGAGCTTGTGATCCGCAACTTCGGCTGGCCCTGCGACGCGGTCGACAACCGCCAGCGTCCCAATAGTTACACTACTCTGGACGATCCGTTGAAGGTCTTCGGCGCCGACACCTTCCTTTGCTTCTTTGGTTTCAATGAGTCGTTCGCGAGTGTCGCTGGTGAAGATCAGTTTCGTGTGGCCTATGGCAAGTATCTCGACGAAATGGCGCAGCAATACCCGCGAGCCAACGGCAAGCCGCCGCGATTCGTCTTGATTTCTCCCATCGCCTGGGAACCAACCGATAATCCACTGTGGCCCGAGGCCAGCAAGCGAAATAACGACTTGCGACGTTACGCGGCGGTTGTCGAAAAGGTGGCTCATGAACGGGGCCTGGCTTATGTCGATCTCTTCGCGCCGACCGAACTGCTGTTTACCGACAAGCCGGGCATGCAATACACGATCAACGGCTGCCACCTCAACGAAGCCGGCGATCGCGAAGTGGGACGGTTGCTGTGCGCCGCATTATTTGGCAAATCCTCTAAAGCAAATTTGGAAGGCCCCTTTCAAGCCATTCGCGAGGCCGTGAACGACAAGTCCTGGATTCACCAGCAAGACTACCGCATGCTCAACGGCTGGTATGTTTACGGCGGTCGCCGCACTTGGGATACGGAAACCTTCCCGCGCGAATACAAGAAGATTCGAGCGATGACCGACGTGCGCGATCGCTATATCTGGGATCTTGCCCAAGGGAAATCACCCTCGCCGCCCAACGACGATAAAACCGGCGATCTTATTGTTCCACCTACGCGCTTCGGCAACCCACAGCAGCACTATTCCGAACCGGCCGAGCTGAAATATCTCACTCCCGAAGAGTCGGCCAAGTCGATGCAGGTTCCAGACGGCTTCGAAGTGCAACCCTTTGCCAGCGAGCGCGAGTTCCCTGAACTCGCCAAGCCGGATCAACTCAGTTTCGACAACCGGGGCCGACTTTGGGTTTGCTGCATGCCCACCTACCCGCAATGGAAACCGGGCAATCCGAGGCCTAATGATCGGCTACTCATACTGGAAGATGCCGACCACGACGGCCGGGCCGATAAATGCACCGTCTTCTATGACAAGCTTCACTGTCCGACGGGCTTCGAGTTTTGGAACGGCGGCGTACTGGTCGCCGATCAACCACGCCTTCTCTGGATCAAGGACACCGACGGCGACGACAAAGCTGATCTCGTCGTCGATCTCTTGGACGGCGCGGCCAGCGACGATACTCACCATGCCATGGGCAAGAGCGAGTATTCCAACGGCGGCCTGCTCCACACGCTCGAAGGCATCTCGATGAGCACCACGATCGAGACCCCGTGGGGCCCCTTCCGCCGCCGCGATGCTTCTGGCGCTTACATCTTCGACCCCCGCACCTTGAAGATGCGCCATTATTCGACTCCTGGTTATGGCAACCCTTGGTGCTATGTGTTCGACCAATGGGGCCAGGGCTTCGTGGGCGACGGCACTACTGCCCAGCAGCATTGGGACTCGCCCCTTTCCGGCGCTGAAGTTTCCGGTCGTCGTGGAATCGACCCGGTGTTCAACAATCAGGGCATGCGACCCTGCGTCGGCAGCGAGTTTCTTTATACTCGTCAGTTTCCAGACAACGTCCAGGGACAGTTCATCTATGGATGCGTGATCAATATGAACGGTATCCCTCGGTTCGATGTTCACGATCAGCAATCCGGCTTCGTCGGTGGCCGCGTGATGAAACCTACGCCCGAGGGAAAACCCGACGCAAAGCCAGAGCCCGACGATCTGCTCGTCAGCAAAGACAAAAACTTCCGTCCCGTCGACCCGCAGGTCGGCCCCGATGGCGC
>CAZJWY010000028.1:15965-25485 GCA_964549545.1 uncultured Planctomycetaceae bacterium
TGCAACGCCCTCATCGGCCACATGCAGTACTCCCAGCGCGATCCCAACCGCGACCATCTCCGCGGCCGCATCTATCGGTTGGTCTACAAAAATAAAAAGCTCCTCGAGCCGGTCGTCCAATTCGGCAAGACCGAAACAGAACTTCTTGAACAAACCCGCGTCTACGAATTGCGCACTCGGTACCGCGCTCGCCGCGAGCTGCGCGATCGGCCAGCGGCTGTTGTGACGGCCGCAGTCAAAAAGTGGGTCGACGGCCTCGACAAAAATGATCCCGAGTACGATCGCCTTCGCTGCGAAGGGCTGTGGGCCCTGCAAAGTCATCATGCCGTTGATCCCAACTTGCTCAACGACGTGTTGAAATCCAAAACACCAAACGCCCGGGCCGCGGCCATGCACCTCGTGGCCGACGAAATGGACTACATTCCCAATGCCGTTCAGCTTCTTGCCACGGGCGCCCGTGATGAAAACCCACGCGTTCGCCTCGAAGCCATTCGTGGCCTGAGCTTTTTCCCCACGTTGGCCTCGGCAAGAGCTGCGTTGGCCTCGCTTGATTTACCCAGCGATTCGTGGATTGATTACACGCTTGAGCATACGCTCGTCGCCCTTGAGCCCGTCTGGACGTCGGCTTTCGAAAATGGCTCGCTGACGGCCGGCAGTGAAAAGGCTACTCAGTATGTTCATGATTATTTCTTGCGTCGGGCGCCGTCGATCTTGGCACAAGCCCAGATCAAAACGCTTGTGAATCCGGATATCACAGGCAAGCAGCGAGTCAAGGCATACGTCGATATCGAAAAACTCTCTGGCAACGCCGAAAGCGGGAGCCGCATTTTTGGTCGTGTCTGCGCCAGTTGCCATAAGATCGGCAAAATCGGTTATACGTTTGGCCCCGAGCTTACCGATGTCGGTAAACGGCTCAATCGGCACGACATCGTCGAGTCCATCATCGAGCCCAGTAAGAAAGTGGACGCGAAATATGTGACTACGAACATCATTACGAACGATGGTAAGATTCTCGTCGGCTTTATTCTTTCCAAGACGAACGACGCTGTGACGCTCCTTCTAGCAGGAGGTAAGCAAGAGACGGTTGCCACCAAAGACATCGATCAAATGGCCGAAACCAAACAGAGCAGCATGCCCGAGAACCTGGCCAGCACACTCGCGCCATCCGAGTTTCTGGACGTGGTCGAGTTTCTGACGACATGCAAGTGATTGGTAAAGAAGAAGATTAAGCCGCAGAGAACACAGAGGTTATAGAGAGTCCTCGATTTGAATTGACGAAAAATCGGAAAAGGGAAACGCATTTATAGTTGAGTATAAAATTGAATTGGGGCGTCGTAGATTCTGAACCCGTACGATTCGCATTTTTCTTCCTCAGTGAATTCTGTGCCCTCTGTGGTTAATTCTTCAGCAATAAACGGCGAGCGCGGCAAATGGATGGCCTTAGCGGCCGCGCTCTTGGGTTGGCTGTTCGATGGTTTTGAGATGGGGATGTTTCCCCTGGTTGGACCAAAAGCGCTCGGCGAGTTGCTCCAGACGCAAGCGCAGGCACAAGCAGGCACAGCTGCCCAAGTTCCCATTAATGTGACCGGTTGGTTCGCCGTCATCATGGCGATGTTCCTGATCGGCGCGGCGACCGGCGGCGTCGTGTTCGGCTGGATGGGCGATCGCCTCGGCCGCGTGCGCGCCATGTCATTGAGCATTCTCACCTATGCCGTGTTTACCGGTTTGTGCGGCTTTGCAACCGAGGCCTGGCACATTGCCGTGTTGCGATTCATCGCTTCGCTCGGCATGGGTGGCGAGTGGGCGCTCGGCGTATCGCTGGTCATCGAGTTGTGGTCCGACCGCTCGCGCGCATTTCTGGCCGGTCTCATCGGCGCCGCCGCAAACGTCGGCTATTTGCTCGTCGGTCTGATCAGTTTGTCGCTCTTGAGCTTTATCACGAGTATTGGCAACATGCTGCAAACAATTGGCTTGTCCGAAGCGCTGGTCGAACGGCTTTTGCGGCATGATGGCTGGCGCTTGATGATGATCATTGGCGCTCTGCCGGCTCTGCTCGTCTTCTTCGTCATGATTCTGGTTCCTGAGTCGCATAAATGGGAAGCGGAGCGCGACAAAGGCGCCACGTCTCATTGGGCCACTCGTGACTTGCTGGGTGTTTTACTCGGTGCGATCGGCGCCGCGGCGGTCGTTTTTTTGTGGTCTCCGGTGTTCGACGAATGGGCGATCAAGCAAGCGGCCGTCGAGGTCAGCACGCTTCCCGCGTGGGCCAAACTCGTTCGCGCCGCGGGTTCCGCGGTTGGACTCGTCGTCGCGCTCATTGGATTTCTCTATCCCGTCGGTCGATACTTAGAACGGGCTGAGGTCGCCGGCGCGCTCGATCCGGGTGATCGCAGCCGATGCATTCGACGCTTGCTGTTGGGCGCTTCGTTGGCCGGCGTCGCGCTTCTAGGAACCTGGGGATCCTTGCAATGGGCCTCCAAATGGGCGATCTCGCTGTCCGATCTATTGCCTGCTGATGGCGGGCCGTATTACGCCAAAGAATATACGCAGATATTCATGGCGCTAGGCGCCATCGTGGGCACGATGGCCGCCGCGTTTTCGGGCGACTGGTTGGGCCGGCGAATCACTTACACCTTGTTGTGCATTGGTTCGTTCGCTTCGCTGGTGTTTCTTTACCAATGGAACCATATTTACGGCGCCCACTTCCTGGGGTCGGTCTTCGCGGCGGGCGGCATTACCGCCGCGTTTTATGGTTGGTTTCCGCTCTATTTTCCCGAGCTGTTTCCAACCAGTATTCGTGCCACGAGCCAAGGCTTTGCGTTCAATTTCGGCCGCGTGATCGCTGCGGTCGGTACGTTGCAAACGGCGGCGCTCACCGCATGGTTCGCCATCGGCATCAAACCGGAACGCGTTGAGCTCGATGCTTTTCCGAAAGCGGGCGCTAGTCTGGCGGCCATCTACTTGATTGGTGTGGTTATTATCTGGCTTGGGCCCGAAACAAAGGGCAGGCCGTTGCCAGAGACAATGCGCGATATCTGACACGATCTCTCTGCGTGGGAGCGACGTGTAATACTACAGCCCGTGGGGCCGACATTCTTGGCCAAATACGCTAGCAAGCAACGCTTGAGGAGTTCTTAAAATACTCTACTCACTTACCAGCAGCGCTCTTCAGAAACGCCACAAGATCGGCCAGCTCTTGGGTCGTCAATTGCTTGTCCAGCCCGGCCGGCATGATCGAGACGGTGCTCGGCTGAATCTGGTCGACATCGCCGCGAGCAACTCGTACTTCCTGATTAGGGCCGGTCGCCAGAATGTATTCCTTTGAGTTGTCGTCTCGGATCACCCCATTAATGATCTTGCCATCCTGCGTCGTAACGACCATCGGTTCGTAACTGCGAACGAAGCTTAAGCTGGGGAACAGAATCGATTCCAGAATATCACGCTCACTACGCGTCTTGCCGACATGCGTCAGATCGGGCCCGGTCGTGCCGCCCGCGTATCCGAGGCGGTGGCAAGTTGAGCAAGCCGCTTTCGAACTGTAGAACACGGCATGCCCACGCCGTGCATCCCCCGTCGCTATAAGTGGCAGTAGCTCCTCAACATGCTTGCGCTGCGCGGCCGCGTCGATATTGACCATCGACTCGAGTTCGATAATCCCTTTTTGTACCTTCGGCCCGTACTTGGCCAACGCTTCCCGCAAGAGGTCCATTCGCACCGAAGCCAGCGAAGTCGATTTTTTGAGTGACGAGATTAGCTCCAGCCCGATTGTGTCGTCCGTCGACCGCTCGAATGGTTTCAGTAGCCGGCTCAACTCAAGAGGCCCCACCGATTCAATTGCCGCACCCAACTTATGTAGTTGCTCAACTGAAAGGCTAGCCTGCGCAACCGCGTCTGCCGCGGTCGAGCGAATCGAGACCGGTGTCTCTGGCGACAGCGATTGCAAAAGCAGTGCGAATTGTGAAACGCTGATTTGCGGTTGCTTGCTTACCAGAATGGAGATTGCTTCAACTCGCAATTCTGTCGGGTGGGGCTCGCTTTCAGCAATCGTTGTGAGCGCCTGGGCTATCTTTTCATCGGCTGCGGATTCCAGCGGGTACTGTCGCGCTGCTGCGATCGCCAGCGGCAATTCAACATTGCCCGGCCGAGAAATCACTTCTCCAATCGCTGCCATCCATGCTTGTGGTGGAGCCTTCAAGTTCGAATTGGCCATCACTCGCATCGCGAGCAAACGAGCTGCTACGGGGGAATCTTGCTTTGTCACCGCATCGGCCAACAGTTGTTGGACGGCTGAATTGCTCGCAAATGTGACCAACATATTCTGTAACGGGGAATCTGCCGCGATAGTATTTTCCGTCGTCAGGGTACTTGGGAGCATCTTGAGTTGCTGACCGAACCACTCGGCAAGCTCATCACCCCAATCCGGATGTTGCGACACGACCCACCGCGCTGCTTGACGCAGCATCTCGTCGACCGCTCCCATGTGCGGCAGTACGTCGGTCGGTTGGACCTGGCCGTTCGGCATTTGGTCGAGAGCAATGAGCGCTGCCGCGATCGTCTTCGGCGAACGACTTGCCAAGCCTTGTCGCGTTGCCATCGGATCAGCCAATTCAATGAGCGCATAGATGATCGAGTGTTGTAGCACCCGGTCGTCTGCTTCGGCCGCTGCGGCGAGTAACTTCGGCGCCGCCCGCTGGTCGCGAATTCTCCCCAGCGCCTCCGCCGCGATTCGACGTGTCGCCGGCGATGAAGTTGAGAGCAAGGCTTCCACTTTCCGTGTGCATTGTTCATCTGCATTACGATGGAGGCTCACGCTTTGCAACGCGATTCGAGCAACGGTCGGATTGTGATCCGCGATCAGTTCAATAATCAGTTGTTGGGCAGATCGTGACTCGATCTGCGATAGCGCCCAAGTTCGCGAAATGGCTGCAATTTCCCCGCGGGACGAATAGTCCTCCGAGCCGCTCCCCTCTCTCCCTATTGCCGATGCAGCGTTGGACTTCGCCAATGTATCGATAAATGCTTCTACTGCCGACGACTTCTTCCGTCTCACAAATTCACGTGTCGCACGATTTCGCACCGCCGGCCGACCGTCTCCCAGCAACGTCCATAATTGTTGGAGGCTTTGCCCCGCCCATTGGATTTTTCGCCCACGGGGATCGCTCGGCGGCTTCGCACCAATCTTTCGCACTCGATAAATTCCGCCCAGAACTTCCGGCTTCCACAGTTGCGACGTTGGGCAGCACAACTTATACCACCCGCCCGTATCGACGACGAGCAAGCTCCCATCCGCATCGACTTGCACGTCCGTTGGATGAAAGTCGACGAAGTCCGATGAAACGAAATCACTGTCTTCCGTTGTGAATGATGCACCGGCCGGCCGTAGAACGTGACGCGACACCTTTCGCAGGTTGAATTGGCAGAGAAACAAGTTGTCGCGATATTCTGCACCAAACACATCGGAGTCATACCGTTCCAACCCGGACCCCGCCGCGGCATTGATCGGATTGAGAATCGGCATCAGTTCGCCGGTTCGCGGGTGCCCGTCGAGCACGCCATGGTCTTTGCCATAAACGCCGCCGTAGATGGCGTGGATCAGGCCGTCATATCGCGGATTTACGTGGAAGAACGTCCCGGAGAGGATCCGCTCGCCGTCCGGCATAAACGCCACATCGACCGGGTTGTCCATTCCACCGGTCATTACCGGCTCGAAGCCACTACCATCTGGCCGACAACGAAAGATATGAGCGGCCTTCGTCTTCCACTCGTGGCCGTTAACCACATGCGTTTGTTCGGCAAATGCTCCTTTGCACCAGTAAATAAACCCATCCGGCCCTGCATAAGGCCCATGAAGGTCGTTCGCACAGCCCGTTAGCGTTTTTCCTTGAAACCATTCGACGCGCTCATCGGATACTCCATCGCCGTCTTTGTCGGTGAGTTTCCAAATACTAGGCGGAGCCGATACATACAGCGACCCATCGAAGAAAAGCGCGCCCTCTGGAAACATCATCTGTTCCGCGAACACCACGCGCTTATCGAACTTGCCGTCGCCGTCGCTATCTTCAAGTCGCACGATTCGGTGCGGCTTCAGTTCCAGTTGTTTCTGAACTGGATCGTTCGACCCGGACGATTCCGCGACATACAGCCGACCCTCGTCATCGAACGATGCGACGATCGGCCGTTCCACAAGCGGCGGTCCCGCCGCCAACTCGATCGAGAACCCAGCGGGCACCTTGGGCAGCGAGAGAGAGTTCGGCGAAGTGCCGTCAGCAAATAAAGCTGTTGTGGCTGAGAATGCCACCACAGTTACAAAAAATGTCGATGAAACCTTCATACGCCAACTCCAACGGCAATCGTCAGTATTGCCGTTGGAGTATAACGTGCCGAAACCAATTTTTCACCCGTGGTCCAGCTTAGAGAGGACTCAAAAATAATTTCGACAGATGGGGTTCACCACGGAGGCACGGAGGACACAGAGAAGACGGAAGTAGAGAGAAGAACATGAATCGCCACGAATCTACGTTAATCAATCAGAATCAAAAATGAGACAGAAGTAGCCTCTTCTTTGATAGTTGATATTAGTGGGGATTAGTGAAGACTAGTGTTCCTATCCTCCTAGACTTCTTCTCCGTGCTCTCCGTGTCTCCGTGGTTATTCTTGAGTCGTGGAACAAAGCGAAGAACCTACTCGACATGCCCCTGCTAATCGATCTCCGCCTGAGCGAGCGTCACGTTGTTTTGCTTCGCATTACGGCCTTGATGGCGAACGACTTCGTACCGCAAGTCCTTCTTTTCCCCAGCCGCAACTTGAGCGTTGAATTCGACCGTCTGAAAGTCATACAGCTTCGGCGAAAGCGAGCTGCGGAAATCGTTGTGGCCATCGAAGCTACGACGGACTTCTACCTGAATCGGCTTCGCCGTGTAATTGCGTACCTGTTGGCGGAACAGGTTTCGCTCGTTCCATCCGACGACCGACGAGTTGACTTCCCGTTCCGTTGCATCATTACCGACGCTCTGGAACTCATTCTTGCCGTTGATCTGCATCCAAATATCGTCTCGCGACACTCGTTCCTTGGTCAGCTCGAAAACCACCTCTGGGTCAACGCCAAGATTCAACTCGATCTTGTCGCCGATCGGGACGTACTTGATCGTTTGCTGTGTGAGGTAAGAGAGCCCATCGCGGCCGTTGTTGCGAAACACTCGTACCACGCCATCCGGCAACGGGGTTGTACCGAGCTTCGAGGCTTTGCTGTTCGCCATGAGATACATCCGCACGAGCTGGTCGCCGTATTCGCGCGGACGATAGCGGTACTGAATCTGAACCGGCACGTCCTCGCCCTGGAAGCTTCGCATCCGCTTCGACCAGCCGTTCGGTATCGTTTCAGTGCCTTCCACGGAGTAAATGAAGTATTCGCTAAGCCCTTCTTTGATGATTTCCTTTTCTTTGGCCGTCGAGGCAGACCCAGAAGCGGGGCCTCTTGCGCCACCTCCGGCAAATTTACCCATCGCGTCCAACGCTAGCTCACGGCGAGCGCGATTGAAATCATCCGCAGGCATGTTCTTGACCTTATCCATCGATAATTGAGAAAGTTCGGCGATCTTCTCCACCAGGTTGATCGTTCCGACAACAAGCCGCACTTGGGCATCTTCATACTCTTCGCCGCTGTTGTTCGTGATCTTCACAAAGCCATCGATGTCGAGCGTGTTCTCATCCTTATCGGCGATCGCCGTGTAGTCAGCGCTCCACGTAATACCGCTCGTGAAATACGTGATTTGGATTGTAGCTTCGCCATCGAAGTCACTCTTCACATTCCAGTACAACATCTGCGGCTTGTCGTGCGGAAACGTCGTATCGAGCACGTCGAGTTTGTCGGTCGTACTAAGAAACTTGAGCTCGACCGACGACGGATCGATCTTCGTATTGGCCCACGAAAACTGCAGCGGGTTGCTGCCCTTTTTGAACGTCACGACACGCGTTTCTCGCACCAATGTGAGATCTTCGCTGTTGTAGATCGTGAGTTGCACTGTGTTGCGTTTCGGCACCGTCGAAAGGTCGACGTTTTCCGCCCAAATCGGCCGACAAGCCGCCACAGCCAACGCCAACACAACAGCCATCCCCCCTATATAGCCGAGCCATCTTGGCTCGCCCGCCCACCATTGGACAACCATCGGAATCCTTCGTTTAAGAGCACTTGTTCCCGGCCAGGATGGCCGGGGTATATTATCGCATTGAGGCACGGATTTCATCGCATCACCATTCGTTCTTGATATGTAAGTGGAGCTTGTGAGTAATCTTGGTCGCTTTCCCGTCGCTATCGGCCGCAGGCAGCTTAACTTGAAACGCCAGCCGCTCGGCGTTGCTGTGCTCCTTGTCGAGACCACCCTCGAACGTCGTCTCCTTGCCCAATTCCCAATCGACTTCGCGCCCCGTGTCGGGGCGGATCTCGTTGCGAATATATCGGGCGTCTTCCACCACGTTGAGCATCACAGGCTCGCGCTTGAAGTTCTCGATCTCGTACTTCACCATGGCGTCGTACCGATACAAGTTGCCAGTCACATGATGCATGTGGTTCCGCTCGATGGTGCGCTTGATGACGATGTCTTGCGCGACGCCCAGGTACAGGCGCAGTTCGTCATCCTTGGGCGTAAACTTCCCCCAATCCTCGCCGAGAAACGCCGTCGTGGCCTTGCTGTTTTCTCCCGCTCCTTCCACGAAGATCCGCACCTTGCCATACTCGAGCGCCGCTTTACCTAGCCCATGAGCCGCGTCGTTCTTCAGCATGTAATGCATCGGCACCCTTAGTTTATTCTGCGCCCGGTCGATGTAGTTGAATTCCGCCGGGTTGCAGGTGTACGTTTTTGTGATCGGCACTGCCGCGTATTTCTCGATCAGTATCTCCTTGGTTTCATTGATGCCGATCGCCTTTTGAAAGTGCGGCCCAAATCCTGCCCACAAACCCGTGTCGCGAAATTGCTCGTTCGCCAGGTTTTGCAGACGCATGTACTGGGCCAAATCAAGCGTCTTCTCGTCGTGCGACGCAACAGCTCGGTAATTGAAGCTCCTCGTCAGGTTTCCCAACAAATAGCTGATCCGCACGCGCGCAGATCCGGACTTGCTTGCGCTCACTTCCCAAACCAACGAGGCCTCGTTTGGTGGGTAACTCACCGACAGCACATTCACATCGAGTTCATTCCCCTCCGCAGGCCCCAGCACGCGAAACACGATCGTATTCGGATTGATTTGCGTGTTGGCCCAAGAGAAGTCGACCTGATTCTCACCCTGCACCAGCGGCACGATCCGCTCTTCTTCGACAAGCGTCGCGTTCGGGTTGTCGAGCTGGACTTCCACCCGCTCGCGCACCGGTAGAGTAATGAGTTTTACTCGGCCAAACGTCGCGCTACTGCTACACGCGACGATCGTAGCAATCACGAGCGCCCACTGCATGGTCGGCCGGACTACTTTCCTGGTTCGATAAGATAAGGACCTAAAGGTGGGCTTCATTCTTACACCGTGGTGATGGATC
>CAZJWY010000028.1:25495-26867 GCA_964549545.1 uncultured Planctomycetaceae bacterium
AAACAATGGCTTTCGTGGATTAGACGACGCCGTTCGCCAAAAGTTCCACAATTCTTTGGCAGACCGTTCCATGGCCAATGACCCGATGAACACGCCCGCTTACGTATCGGCCTTTCCAGAACGCCAGCAAGATTCCCACCAATAAATTCGGTCAGTCGACAAAGGCGATTGGGCAACTTATCTTGCGAAATTCAACAGCCCTCCCTGGAATATTGGAAGTAGCCACCCGGCTGCTCATAGCGCATCGACGGCTTGGGCTTGCCCCTGTTTTTCGCTACAATCCCAGTGTCATGCGAATTGGGGCCGTCAATTATCTGAACTCAAAGCCACTGGTCTACGGATTAGATGATCTCGCGCCCCATGTGCGAGTAACCTACGACCTGCCCAGCCGCCTGGCCGATTCACTAATCGCCGGCCGTTTGGACGTGGCTCTCATTCCATCGGTAGAGTTCTTCCGCACGCCCGGTGCGACGATCGTATCGAACGCTTGCGTGGCATGTCGCGGGCCTGTCCTGAGCGTGAAACTTCATTTCCGTGTGCCGCCGGCTAGCGTCCAGCGAGTAGCCCTCGACGAAGGCTCGCGCACCAGTGCCGCACTCACCCGCATTCTCTTGGCCGAGATGCACGGCGTTCGGCCTGAATGGGAACCCCTTCCAATCGGTTGCGGTCTCGATACGACCGAAGCAGACGCGGTACTCCTTATCGGCGACCGAGCGATTGCCGATAGTTTATCCGACGAGAAGTTTGTCGAAGTCTGGGACCTTGGCGAGCGCTGGACCGAGTGGGCACGCTTGCCGTTTGTCTTTGCAATGTGGGTGGCCCGCGCGGGCGTCGATAGCGGCGATGTTGCTGCGGAGCTTGCCACCGCACGAGACAGTGGCGTCCGCCACATGGTCGAAATTGCCGAGCGCGAAGGACCGCTTGTCGGTGTGCCGGCCGAGCTAGCCACTTCCTATTTTCGTGATAATTTGCATTTCGTGTTAGGTGACGAGGAGCGCGTCGGCTTGCGCAAATTCCACTCACTATGCGTTAAACATGGTCTTGCTCCTTCAGGTGATGCAGCCATTGTCACCGCGCCGGGAGCAATTTCGACCACGCGTGATTAGCATTTAGTGATGTTTCGTATAGGCGTCTCGCCCATAAGGCTCGGCGCGTTCGAGGAGAACAATGGTAGCGTTGCGAGGTATAACCGATCTATTGGCAAAAGCTGTCGCCGGCGAGCGACTGACGCCGGACGAAGGACTGCGCCTGCTCGAGTCACACGATTTGGCTTCGCTCGGCCGAGCCGCCAACGAAGTCACGCGCCGTCTCCACCCCGAGAACTACCGCACCTACAACATCGATCGCAACATCAACTACACGAATGTTTGCA
>CAZJWY010000028.1:26877-36665 GCA_964549545.1 uncultured Planctomycetaceae bacterium
CTTCTGCGCGTTCTATCGCAAACCCAAGTCTCCCGAAGGATACGTTCTCGATCGCGACGAGCTCTACCACAAGATCCAGGAAACACTCGACCTAGGCGGCGATCAAATCCTGATGCAAGGCGGCCTGCATCCGGATTACAAGCTCGAGTGGTACGAAGAGCTGCTCGGTGATATTAAATCACGCTTCCCGACGCTAAATATCCATGGCTTCAGCCCGCCAGAAATCTACCATTTCACCAAAGTCTCGAAGCTTCCCTTGCGAACCGTGTTGGAGCGCCTCCAGGCCGCAGGTCTCGGCAGCCTGCCCGGCGGCGGTGCGGAAATCCTCGTCGATCGTGTCCGCTCCGCGATCACACGCGGCAAAGTCATGACCGACGACTGGCTCAATGTCAGCCGCGTATGGCACGAGCTCGGCGGCCGCAGTTCCGCCACGATGATGTTCGGCCACGTCGAAACGCTCGCCGAGCGAATCGAGCACCTCGAACGCCTCCGCCAACTGCAAGACGAAACCGGCGGCTTTACCGCGTTCATCTGCTGGACATTCCAGCCCGAGCACACCGAAATGGCCGACGTCCCCCCGTCCGGCGCCTACGAGTACCTGAAAACGAATGCCGTTGCCCGCCTCTATCTCGACAACTTCGCCAACATCCAATCCAGCTGGGTCACGCAAGGCCTCAAGATTGGCCAACTCGCCCTCCTCTACGGCGCGAACGACATGGGCAGCCTCATGATCGAGGAAAACGTTGTCGCCGAAGCCGGCACCGTTCACCACCTTTCACTCGACGAAATCCGCGACGCAATCGCCGAGCTGGGCTATACGCCCCGGCAACGCAACGTGCATTACCAATTGTTCGACGAAGCCCGCGAAAAGTTTGCCATCGACGCCAATCATGCGCAATACACCCAAATTCGGGCCGCTCAACAGAAGCGCGGCTCCAACCGCGCGGAAAACCTGGTTCCTCTTACGGTCGTTGCGGGCGACAATACGGCTTAGCCGCATCGCCATGCCGGGGCGACAAGATCACGGCTGCGTACAGGCATGAAGGTGTGGTATAATTGGATTGGATAAGTGATCTTATGGCGACGATCCCCAATCAACCGACGTCTGTTTCGGGCACTGAGCCAGCTTGGGAAATTGCGCGACTGTTTCCCAATCAGGGCGAGTGGCGCGAAGCTGATTATCTGGACCTCGACACGAATCATCTGGTTGAACTTGTCGACGGCAACCTGGAAGTCTTGCCTATGCCGACGTTCGCTCACCAACAAATTGTCTGGTTCTTGGCTGAAACGCTGCGCAAGTTCGTTTTGGCGCGGGGGCTGGGAAGCGTTGTGTTTGCGCCGATGCCGGTCCATATTCGCCCGAGAACTTTCCGGGAACCCGACGTAATATTTGTTCCGAAGGAGCAGGGAGTCAAAGGGAGCGACAAGTCTTTACGGGGAGCAGGCCTTGCGATGGAAGTTGTTAGCGAAGACGACAAGTCGCGCAAACGCGATTATCAGTACAAACGCGCCGATTATGCCGAATTAGGTATTCCGGAATACTGGATTGTGGACCCGCATATGGAGCGAATCACGGTTCTTTCTCTAGATGGCGATCAGTACCGAGTTCATGGAGAGTTTGCTCCGGGGCAGCAAGCAACATCTGCCCTACTCGCCGGTTTTGATGTCGCAGTTTCCGATGTTTTTACGGCTGGCATGGAAACACGGATCTGACACCGTTTTAGGCATTTTCTGTTCGCTGCCCAGCCCCGCAAAAATAAGCTAAACTTCAGAAGGGAGTTTTCGCCTGGAGGGGTCACACTCTTGGCGGACGTTGTTGGATTAGCGTCACGCATCGAGTGTCGTGGGTCATGATCGAAGTCCGATCCCTTACCAAGACGTATTCCGATCTCGTGCGCGGCGATTTCTACGCCCTCTCCGGGCTCACATTCTCCGCCACCGCCGGCCAAATCTACGGTCTACTCGGTCCCAACGGCGCCGGCAAAACAACCGCCTTGCGAATTTTAAGCACTCTCCTGCAGCCAACCAGCGGCATGGCCACCGTCGGCGGGTTCGACGTCGTCACCCAGCCCGAAATGGTGCGCCATCAGATCGGCTTCATCTCGGCCAACACCGCCGTCTACGACCGCATGACCGCCTGGGAAATGGTCGAGTACTTCGGCAAGCTCTACGGGCTCGATGAAGATGAACTGCGTAACCGCATGGAGCAATTGTTCGATCGGTTTCAAATGCAAGAGATTCGCGACCTCCTGGGCTCCAAAATGAGCACCGGCATGAAGCAAAAGGTATCGATCGCCCGCGCCATCGTCCATGATCCGCCTGTGTTGATCTTCGATGAAGCCACCACCGGCCTCGATGTCCTTGTCGCCCGCGAAGTCTTGAGCGCCGTGAGCGAGCTCCGCGACCAGGGCAAGTGCATCATATTTTCCACACACATCATGCGCGAGGCCGAGCGCCTCTGCGACCGCATCGCGATCATGCACCGCGGCCATATCCTCGCCGAAGGTTCCCTCGACGAACTGCGTGAACAGAACCAAGAACCCGACTTGGAAGAACTCTTCTTCCATCTGATAAGCAAACACAAAAGTGAGGAGCTTGCCGTTAAGTAATCGCATCCATCTGCAAAATCAAAGAAATTGTTCAACAGGAGCAAACAGAGAAAACAGAGCATGAGTCTTCCTCTGCTATCTCTGTTTCCTCCTGTTCAAAAATATATTTCGATTCGCTTTACCCCCGCATTATTGTTTTCGACTTCCCATGAGTTGGCGCAACATACGTCTGATCTACGCCCGCGAGATTCGCGACCAGCTTCGCGATCGGCGGACGCTGTTCATGATCGCCGTATTGCCGTTGCTTCTCTATCCGCTCTTGGGCATGAGCGTGTTTCAGCTTTCGCAGTTTTTGCGCAAGAGCGAGCCGAAGGTTGTCGTCATTGGCGCAGAAGAACTGAAGGCCGGCAAGGACCTCCCACCACTGATCGAAGGCAAGCATTTCGCTCCCAACTTGTTTGGCGATGAGAAAGCGGCCAACTGGTTGCATCTGGAATTCATGAAAGAGTCGCCCGGATCGAGCAAGCCGGCAAATCCAGATGCCCCCTCTGACACTCCAGCTAAAACCGGCCCAACTCCGCGCACCGCGCTCGAACTGGCCGAATCGCGCCTGAAAAGTGGCGATGTTCAAGTCGTGCTGACCTTTCCCAAAGGTTTCGGCAAGCAGTTGAACGACCTGCACGCACAAATCAAAGCTCAATCCGCCGGCACTCGCGATAAAACTTCCCCCCAGGTCGACGAAGAGATCGCGTTCCCCACGCCGCGCATCATCTTCAACGCCGGCAAGGAAAAATCGCGCGCCGCTCACATGCAGGTCGAGCGTGTCATCGAAGCCTGGCGGGCTCAAATCGTCCGTCGCAACCTGGCCGAGAGCAAAATCTCCGCTCGCGTGACGAAGCCCTTCGAGCTCGAAATGACCGATGTCGCTGAGCGCACGCAGCAGCAGGCGCTCCTCTGGTCGAAGATTCTGCCGTTCGTGCTGTTTATCTGGGCGCTCACCGGCGCGTTCTATCCGGCTGTCGACTTATGCGCCGGCGAAAAAGAACGTGGCACGCTCGAAACGTTGCTTTCCAGTCCTGCCCGACGCATCGAAATCGTCTGGGGCAAGCTGCTCACCGTCATGACCTTCAGCACCGCCACTGCCGTGCTCAACCTGACCAGCCTCGGCTTCACAGCACGTTACGTTATATCGCAACTCAGCCAGTTGCCCATTGCCGACGCCGGCGAAGGCCTCGCCATGCCGCCGATCTCGTCGGCCATCTGGTTGCTCGTGGCCCTCTTGCCGATGTCTGCCTTGTTCAGCGCACTCTGCCTGGCCTGCGCCGCGTTTGCCCGCAGCTCGAAGGAAGGCCAGTACTACCTGATGCCGCTCCTTTTGGTAAGCATGCCCCTTATGATGCTCCCCATGGCTCCCGGCACCGAGCTAAACCTCGGCAATGCCCTGATCCCAGTCACCGGCGTCGTGCTCCTCGTTATGGCTCTCGTCCAGGGCGACTTCGCCGACGCACTCCGCTATTTCGTTCCCGTTACTGCCGTCACATTAATCTGCTGCCACCTCGCAATCCGTTGGGCTGTCTACCAATTCAATCAAGAGTCGGTCCTCTTCCGCGAAAGCGAGCGCCTCGACCCGCGCCGCTGGTTGCTCCATCTGATCCGCGACCGCCAGGACACGCCCTCGCTGCCCGAGGCGTTCTTCTGCGTCGTGCTGATCTTCGTCACCAAATTCTTCATGGACGTGGCGATCGCCGCCAACGCGCCGGAAGTACCAACATTTAAATACTTCGTCACGATCATCTTCATCAGCCAGGTCGTCTGCATCGCCCTGCCGGCCGTCCTGATGGCTCTCATGCTCACAGGCCGGCCGTTGAAAACCTTACTGCTCGATCGGCTACCGGGTCTGCTGCCCTGCATTGCCGCCATTCTGTTGGCTGTCTTTTTGCACCCACTTGGTGTCATATTGTCCGGATGGATTCAAACGCTCTACCCAGTGCAAGAAAACGTCAAGAATGCCCTCATGTCGTTCGAGGACTTTTTCAAAACGGCGCCCTACTGGTGGATTCCTTACGTAATGCTCGCCGTCCTCCCAGCTATTTGCGAAGAGCTGGCGTTCCGCGGATTCATTCTCTCGGGCCTACGCCATCTTGGTAGCAAGCGTTGGGCCATCGGCCTCTCGGCCGTGTTCTTCGGCATGGCACACGGCGTCATCCAGCAATCGCTCTCGGCCACGGCACTAGGCGTCGTGATTGGTTACATCGCCGTGCAAACCGGCAGCTTGATCCCGGGTATGTTGTTCCACATGACATACAACGGCCTGATGTTCGCCGGCCCAACGATCCTATCGAAGCTCGTGTCTCAGCCGAATTCAGGCGAGCTCCACTACCCCTGGCCCATGCTCGCGATCGCCGGAGCCGCCGCACTCCTGCTGCTCTTCTGGTTCCACCGCCTTCCCTATCAGGCCACCCCCGAAGAGCAAATCGGCGAAGCCCGCGCCCGCCAACCACATCATCCCGTGCCCGCCAGCATCGACTAATCGCGTTCCCACGCTCCGCGTGGGAACGCAAGACCCCGACGCTCCGCGTCGCGCACACCGGGTGGCACGCCCTGAGTCTGCGAAGGGCGTGGCGTCTCCCAAAATCGGCTACAATCACACGTTATGCCGTTCTCCCTCCAAGCCCGCATCCTCTTTCCCGTCGACCAACCGCCGATCGAAAACGGCGTCGTCACAATCGACGGCGAGCGAATCACCGCCGTCGGCACGAAACCACCGAGCGAAGAAGTCATCGACCTCGGCTGGACCGCCCTCATCCCCGGCTTGGTCAATGCCCATACGCATCTTGAGTTTAGCCATCTGCGGGAACCGTTAGGACAGTTCGGCATTCCATTCGTCGATTGGATCAGGCTCATCATTGCCGAACGCGGTCGGAGCACCCACGCACCTCAGCAAGCGGCTCACAGTGGACTGGAAGAGAGTTTGGCCTGTGGCGTCACCACTCTCGGCGATATTACCACCGGCACTTTGGTTCCCGACGCCGACATCACACACTTTCACGAAGTGATCGGCTTTTCGCGCGCCAGAGCTGAGTCTGCAATGAATGCTCTCGTTCAACGAATCGAATCCCACGTGTCGGCTGGCCAATGGACCAGACATGGCATCAGTCCGCACGCTCCCTACACGGTTTCGCCAAAGCTGCTGAAGCTGTTAGTGGCGTATGCTCGGCAGCACGACCTGCCGATAGCCATGCACCTTGCGGAGAGTCCTCAAGAGCTTCAACTCCTTCGCGACGGGACTGGCCCGTTTAAGGAATTACTCGAAGAACGCAGCATGTGGGATGTTGAAGCGATTCCTCTTGGTAGTCGGCCACTCGACTATTTGAAAATACTGGCGGACGCCCCGCGTTCGCTCGTCATCCATGGCAACTTTTTGGATGACCAGGAACTTAAGTTTATGGCGGCGCGAAGATCTCAGATGTCATTGGTATATTGCCCCAGCACACACGCCTATTTTTTCCCCTTCGGCGATGCCCCCTATCCGCTTAAGAAAGCTTTGGACGCCGGCGTTCGCGTTGCACTTGGTACTGACAGCCGGGCGTCCAGTTCTAATTTGAACCTATATATTGAGATGATGCTTGTGCTCTCTAGGATGCCCCTTATCGAGCCGCAGCAAGTGCTCCGAATGGGTACGCTCAGCGGCGCGGAAGCACTCGGACGAGAAGCCGACGTCGGCAGCATCACTCCAGGCAAGTTAGCAAATCTGGTTGTGTTACCGATACCAGATCAAACGGCGGCAATACGGAATAAGTTCCTGGCATCAGCGCTGTGCGAGCAATGGAACGACGTTTTGTCGTTCATAATGCTTGGCACAGCACCTACCGACGTCTACCTATCTGGCCGCCCCGTCCGCCTTTAGCTGTATCTTCGGCCTCGGCTTCATCGGCGTCAAAAACTCATACGCACTCTTGATCGTCGGTGCCAGCGCGACCACGTCGATCCACAACTCTTGCTCACGAAATCCGCCCAAGATTCCCACCGGCGGGCTCTCCCGAAACGCCCGCACCAGCGGTCCGCCGATCACCGACACTCCCGTGACAGCCATCGCCTGCCGCCGCTCCCAATCGAAGTACCGATGCGGATCGAAGAACAATCGCCAGTCCGATTCCGCCGGCAACAGCCGGTTGACCAGTTGCGTCTCGGTGCGATTCCAATCGATCGGCTGCTTGCCGTCGAGCAGCTTGAGCGTGGCCGCGACCTGGTCCTGCGTCCCTTGCCCAAGCAGCACGGTATGATCATCCGTCGGCACGACCCACAGCCGCAGCTTCCCTCCGGGTCCAAACAGCTTCTCCATCGATTGCCGAATCTCCGGCACCGCGGGCGTCCCCAGCATTGTGGCAAAATCAATCGCATATTGTTGCGCCGCACGCTCCCCAACCTTGGTCTTCTCCAGGGCGAAGATCAATTTCGTATCGCCGTCGGCTTCGTGATTCGCCTTGTTCCATAGCCGCATTACCTCGCCTATCCGACCGACAAAATCCTGAGCCGAATCCACTCGCACTACGGCGAAGTTGTTCGTATAGACCGGTGGCAGCTTGTCGCCCGGTTGCGTCACCACCATCGCCGAGCGGACCTCACCGGCCGCCTGTCCTACCGCCTCGTTAAGCTGCTGCAACGAGTCCGCGTCCAACTCGGTCCGTTCTTCTTTCTTCATGTCCTCCACGATCGTCTGCATGTAACCACGTGCAATGGTCTCGGTGACCGATTTCGGCAAGCGCCCACTCCCGGCTAGCGAAAAGCCACCCTTGTCATAAATCGAATCGGGCAGCCCACTTTGCACATCCGCCTTCTCCGCCTCGAACCCATCGTTAAACGCCACTCGCAACCCGACGCGAGCACTATTCCCCTCTTTCTGGTCCAATCGCAATTGCAGCCCGCATCCGACCATGTCGGCTTGTTCAATCGTGTGCGCGATCGCTGGCGATGCCTCGGTCCACTTGCGGTATTCCTCTAGCAAAGTTCTCGCGAAGCCCGTCGGCCTCCGGTGCGTGCCTACTGTCGCGAGCATTCTGCGGTTTACCCGCGCCGGCTCTTCTCCAAATAAGTCTCCCTCACCTTCGTCGTCCCCCTGCTCCTCATTATCCGAGTCATCGATCAACGACAATAATTCCCGCACTCCAGCCGCATAGGCAATGATCGTTACGTCATTCCCCTCGATCCAATTTTTCCACCCCGCGATTTGCGGCGACACTGGCGGCGATGACGCTGCCGCCACCAACTGCGTCATCCGCTCCCGCTGATCCATGTCCATCACGAGCGCCCAATCACCACGACGCGCCACCAGCAGGTCCTCGCCCGCGATCGTCACTGTCGAAATACCCTCCAGCGACGAAGCCCCGATCGACTTGCCGAATCGCGCGTAATCCAATACCGGCAGCCAGATGCCGAATCGCAGCCGTGTTTTCTCCGCGCGCGGGTCTGGATAAACGGCCAGCAGAAAGTCCCCCTCCGGATTCAGCCCTTCCTGCACATTGGTCACGGCCTTCAAAAACGCCAGGGGGCTGAACGTGCTATTGCGCAGCTCTAGCGACAGCCACTTCGCTTTCGTGTCGAAGTCTGCCAGTCGATGCACGAGCACAACGCCCAACGCGTCGTTCGGCACTTCTTGCAAGATATCCGCCGCCCCTACAGCGCCAGGCGCAGCCAACAGAACGAGCAACACGATTCGCCGAATAATTCGATGTTCCATAACATCTCATTATCCGAGATCAACGAAGAACCGGCAAGAAAGCTTGCTAGTAGGTCCCGCGAGCCGAGCGGGACCTCGTATCTAGTATATAGCCCGGCCATTCTGGCCGGCTGCCTGAGCCGCATCCAGAACATTTAGCCTTAAGTCTTACTTGCGCCTACTTCCCGCAAAGCTCTTTCGCCTTAGCCACAACCGCCTCCGGCGTAATCCCGCGATGCTCGTAAATCTCCTGATACGGCGCGCTCGCCCCATAATCATCGAGCCCGATAAACGCGCCTTCAGCACCCAAATACCGATCCCAACACTGCCGAATTCCCGCCTCGATCGCGATCCGCTTTGTCACCGTCGGCGGCAACACCTCATCGCGATAGCTGGCCGGCTGCTCGTTGAACAGCTCGAACGACGGCAAGCTCACCACGCGGCTCCGAATCCCCGCCGCCACCAGCTTCTCGTGCGCCGCCACCGCGTACTGCACTTCGCTCCCGGTCGACATCAAAATTACCTCCGGTGCATCCTTCCCCGGCGCTTCAGCTAGGATATAGCCACCCTTCTCCACGCCCGTCGCCGGCCCGTACTTCGTTCGGTCCAGCGTCGGCAGATCCTGCCGTGTCAAACACAAAATCGAAGGCCGCTCCTTCTGCAACATCGCCACGCGCCAACACTGCGCCGTCTCGTTCGCGTCCGCCGGCCGCAGCACGAGCAGCCCAGGAATCGCCCGGCAGGCCGCCAGTTGCTCGATCGGCTCGTGTGTCGGGCCGTCTTCGCCCACGCCGATCGAATCGTGCGTGAACACCACGATCGTTGGAATTTTCATGATCGCCGCCAGACGGATCGACGGCCGGCAGTAATCGCTGAACACAAAGAACGTTGCCCCAAATGCCCGCAGTCCGCAGGTCACCATGCCGTTTACCGCCGCGACCATCCCATGCTCGCGAATGCCGAAGTGCATGTTCCGCCCGCCCGGCGTTGCCGGCGACATACTCTCCGCCCCATCGATCAGCGTCTTCGTCGAAGGCGCGAGATCGGCCGAGCCGCCCAACAGCCACGGCACATTCTTCGCAATTCCATTCTCCGCCTTCCCACCCGATACGCGGCTGGCCACGCCCTTCGCGTCCGCCGGAAACGTCGGCAGGTCCTTATCCCAACCCTTCGGCAGTTCGTTTTTCTGAATCAGCCACAGCTCGGCCGCCAGCTCCGGGTACTTCTTCTCATATTCTTTGAAAAGTGTGACCCACTCCGCGTGCAGCTCGCCGCCGCGCTTCCCAAGCGTCTCCTGAAAATGCTTCGGCACCTCCGCCGGCACATAAAATTTCTTATCCGGCCAGCCGTACGCTTCCTTCGTCTTCTTGATCTCTTCGTCCCCCAGCGGCTCACCGTGCGCCTTCGCCGTGCCAGCCTTCGTCGGCGCGCCATAGCCAATGACGCTCTTCACCACGATCAGTGTCGGGCTCCCCTCATGCGACAAGAATTCCTTGTAGGCCTTCTCCAGCGCCGCCAGATCG
>CAZJWY010000029.1:0-36664 GCA_964549545.1 uncultured Planctomycetaceae bacterium
AAACGTCTGTATCCTACACTAACACCTGCCAACTAGCCGTGGACAGACCACTAGCTCCCCGCTGATATAGTCGCGCTGTGGAAGCGATGAAAAACATACTTGCGGCTCTCCGATGTCGACATATCGCCATGTATCAGCAATGTTGTAGCCGCAGCTGTCCAGCGCCGTTACGGCATCGCGGTATTCAGCCAGAGAGCTTTGGTGCTGGTCGCGCGCAGCCAAGTAGAAGGATTCAACGGAACTCCGCGTCACCCACGCAAATTGGTCCATATTCGGCCTGCTCACACTGAAGTCGATCACGTAATGCAATCGTGCCTTCATTGCGCGAATGGCCCGCAAGACCTTCTCGCCGTCCATACCTGCATCCCCTATTCCAACCTGCCCGCCCGTTCGATCGCAGGGGATGCTGCTTGATCGAACGGGCAGACAACGCCGGGAGCAAACCGGCTGATTGGTTCAAATTGTTACCTACACTGTTACCCAAATGACACTTCGGGTAGGATATTCCTGTGTCGCACATACGGTTTTTCCCGCTGTTTAAAACTAACAGCAACCTATCCGCGTGTACACTGGGGACTCAAAATCCAGTGACCGCAAGGTCGTGGAGGTTCAAGTCCTCTCTCCGGTACTTTTCTCATCGTTCAGCCTGGGGAGGCTCATTTGGGGGCAAATCCAGGGGGTTTTCGGTGCTTGATGTGAATCCCGACACCGAGCCGTTATTTGCCAAAATACCCGTTCGGTGGCAAAAATGGTTCCGAATTGCCGGGTACATCGGCCTCGTGCTGCTGTTGGCGTGGATCTACACGCATCCGCCGGAAGGGGAGCAATGGCAGGAGGAGCCTCGGCCGGTTCCGCCCACTGCTTCAACTAGCCAAGCGCAGCGCGAGGAGCAAACCCCGTCTCGCAATATTCCCGCGGCCCAGAAGACGGTTCGGGAGCGATCTCCGTCTCCTGAAAATCGACGTGAAAATCGCGCAAGTGCAACCGACAGTGATCAAGATCATGAGCGCGAAAGTTCGTTCATCGCCCGCAATGTTCGCATCACGAACGAAAGCGGCCACGTTATTTATCGTGGTGATGTTGACGTTGGCCCCACGCTAGAACGGATTGATGGAGGCAAGCGCCTGCGGTTCTCGCATGACGGAATTGTGTTCGAGAATCGCGAGAAGCGGCTGCCGCAAAAACCGCGCGGGTATTACCGCGAGTTCATTCACCCGACGAAGGGCGAAGGCGGACCGGGCGGCCAACGCGTCGTCGTAGGTCAGAATGGCGAGGCGTATTATTCGCCCGATCACTACCGCACATTTCAACGGGTACGATAGTCATGTCGAAACGAGCGGATACGACGTTCGAATTTGTGGAGGACACAACGGGCTTTCGTGCGCCGGACTTCCATGTCTTTCGACTCGATGGCCGCTTGCGCCGCAAGCGGGATTTGCTTCGTGCGTTGGCCAATGAGCTGAAGTTTCCTAGCTACTTCGGCGAGAACTGGGACGCGCTGGAGGAATGCCTGTCTGACCTGTCTGACCTGTCTTGGTTGGATGGGCCGCCAGGCGTCGTGCTCGTTCATAAATATCTACCGTTAACCGACGAGCAGCAACGAAAAGTTTACCTCGACATTTTGCGGCACGCCCAAGCGAATTCGCCACGACCATTGCGGGTGATCTTTCCTCGTAGCGAACGGGCGGAAGTAGAACGAGCTCTGGAAATCGCACAATAGCCAGCGGCGTGATGTGGCTACTTCTGGGCCAGTTCGGCCGCTGGACCTTCGTCGCGAGTTGCCAGCGACTTCAAGACGTGTATGTCCATCGAGTCGGATAGTGCCCGTACTGATCCATCGCCATAGAGCAGATTGACGACATCCAAATGGGGCGAGGTCAAGGGATTATTGGCGCCGATGTTTTCATAGATGCCGGGCAGGTCATAACGCCGCTCGTTTAGACCATAACGCACCGTGGCGATGTTGTACGAAGGAGACAACCAATCGCCGTAGTTCGGGGGCACGCCCAGCGCTCGCGTCCCGGTGAGCCATCCATTGACGAAAGCCGCGGCGGTTCGGATGGGTTGTCCCGTTTCGGTGTAACAATAGTTCGATTGTTCACCGACCAGCAGAGTATTGGAGAGCCCGTCCGTTATCTGACGGACTCGTATCACTGCATTTGGAATTAATAGCCCTCCCGCCGAGATTTGCCCCTCGCTGCGGCAACACCGGCTAACGCGCTGTTCGGGGAAGCCATTTTCGTTCGTAGCGCCGGAGATGCCGCTATACGATGGGGCCGCGATCCGGTAGCCGCTAGGAAATACAAATTTTTCGACGGGACTCGACGGGCAAAACCAGAACGCCGGGGCAAAGTCATTGGCCGCATTGCCATTGTGAGAATTCACCTGAACGTAGCCGGGATTCGAGCCGGCTCGATCCAGGCGGTCGGCGAGGCCGGCCTCTTCGAGGAAAGGAAGCGCCTGTGCCCACCAGGAGAGTCCGTACATGGGTGCCGGCGACAGATTGCGATCGAAGCGCCCTTCGGTCCCTTTGGGGAGATACCCCTGGGTGGATTCGAAGTTGTGCAGTGCGAGGCCGATCTGTTTGAGGTTATTGCGGCAGGCCGTTGCGCGGGAACTCTCTCGAGCTTGTTGAATGGCAGGCAATAGAAAAACGACCATGAGCCCTAAGAGCGCGATGACTACGAGTAGCTCAATGAGCGTAAAAGCAATGCGCTTGGCGGTTGGTTTAAGAATTAACGGCATAGGAGTCTTCGCTGGCGACTACCAATCAGGGAGAGCAGACCAATCGCAGTAAGTATTGGGATCGATGGCTCGGGTACGAGAGCAGCGCCGGCGCCAAAGTTTTGCTGTACCAAGGCGTGTCGCCAAATGACAAAGTCGGCTCCGTTGATGATTCCGTCTTGGTTGCCATCGGCATGGGAGAAATCCGGGGAAGTTTCTCCGTACGCTTTTCTCCACTCCAGGTAATCTGCGGCATCGATGATGCCATCGATATTGTAGTCGCCCGCAGCAGGAATGATGCGAGCGAATGAAGTGATAACGAATGTTGCAATTCCCTGGGCGAACATGGTGCCCTGGTAGGGAAAGAAGTCGTTCATGTCCAAGCTGGCGCGCAATTGTGGATCGTTGGGCTCATTGAATTTTTCCCAATCCCAGCTAATCGGAGCGGTGATCAGGACAGGCTTCCTGGTGTATGCAACTCCATTCTTCAAAATCGAGGGCAACGAAGGGTCTAGCTGCGTGTTGAACTCCACGCTGAGCAGATCACTCGCGGCTGGAGCGCCGGCCGGTGTGAAATCGTTCGTGACCCTCATCACATAGACGTTTGCTGCGAGCTGCAAAGCGATAGGGCCATTCACGGCATCAAAAACGTTGAACTTGAAACCTCCTTGAATACTCTGCTTGTAGTCCTTCGAGCCAGCAAACGGAACAGTTTCGGTTACGGTCGTATCGAAGGACAGCGAGCCAGTAAACGGAGCGGTGAATGGAAAGGCGACTCCGAACACATTGTTCTGCGTGGGTGGAGTTCCATTGCCTGACCAAACTGGCTCGATGAAATTGCCTGAGAAGGAATAGCCTACGCGCTCGCCGAGAGCGTCTTGAGTGCCCCAGACAAACAAAACGCAGAAGCTCATCTCTGCGATGAGCAGCATTTGATGTGCGTGCATAGAGCCAGTTGAAAAGTCGACTTGCCCAGAAAGTAGATGCCTGCCGCTTTCAGAGGGAATCCCCAAATTGCTTGCTCCTGCAGGATGCAAGCCAACGAGGTCTCGTAGTCGCAATTTATTCCGGGGTAGCTATAGTTTTAGCATGCGGACGATCGCACTAACAACTTTTGCAGTGATCGATTTCGAAAGAGAGGGCTCAAAAAGCCGGGTAAGAGGCGATCATTCATGCACTAAGTAGTGATGGTTGCTCAGGTTACAAGCTGTAGCGCCTCTAAATAGGGGCGTTCCCGGGCCATGATGCGCATCGGCTGGTGAGGAGCCAGTCTGGGCGGCCCAGCCCGTTCCCTCAAAAAGATTTTGGGGCAAATTGAAGAGCTAGGGCAATTAATACAATAATACTACGTGCATCCTTGATGAACGTTGTCGTGAAGACGTATAATCCGGCTCCACTCCCCTAGACTGCATATTTCTTTCAGTTTAATGGCAATCAAAATTCTAATCGCTGACGATCACGATGTTGTACGAGCTGGCTTGAAAGCCATGTTCGATAAGAGCCCCCTGAAGGTAGTCGGAGAAGCATCGGACGGAATTACGGGTTACAAGTTAGCCAAGAAGATTCGCCCGGATGTGGTTCTGCTGGATGTGCGAATGCCGGGCGGAGACGGTCTCACTTGCCTGGGACGCTTGCGGCTTGATTTTCCGGACATTCCCGTCTTGATGTTCAGCTCGTTCGATAATCCAACCTATTTGGCTCGCGCGTTGGCGTTGGGGGCAAGTGGCTATATTCTGAAGAATGCGACCCGGGAAAAATTGATTCAAGCCATCCAGACGGTCGCCAGTGGCGAGTCGATTTGGGTGAAGGATGATCTTCGTCGCGTGACGGGCGCCTTGGCGGCTCCCACCGTGATCTCCGATAACGACGTTCCGCTGACGAAGCGCGAAGGTGAGGTTCTTAAGCAAATTGCCTTGGGCCTGACCAATAAAGAAATCGCCCAAGGCCTAGGCATCAGCTATGAGACAGTGAAGGAGCATGTGCAGCACATTCTCCAGAAGCTGAATGTAACCGACCGTACCCAAGCCGCGGTTTGGGCGGTGCGGAAAGACCTTCTGTAGTTTGGTAGCGAGCGAGTTTTCTGCTCCCCACCCCCCAACTTTTTGAGCTAGTTTTTTTACGTCGCTCTTACGTCTTTGAGGGCCTCCCAAAGCCCTTCGATCTCGATGGTCGCTCCCATGGTGTGGGCCGCTACTTTTTCTAATGTTGCGGTGGTGATTTCGTCTAGTTCCAGTTCGTCCAGGATGGTGCCCAAGGTCGATCGGCAGACGCGAATCTGCTTGATAATGGCGGGAAGCTCGGCCCGGTAGTCGAGCAATTTGGCCCGTGCGGAGAGGAACTCGGCGGTCAAATTCGTTTCGAGTGGTGTCATGGCGGTGCTTTCAAAAGGCGGTTGTTTGCTGATATAGCCGCAATCCCTCGTTACATTGGAGGTAGGTGGGGATTGAACTATTCTGGATGTGGGCACGAAGGCCTCTATTTATAGAACCGTAAAAATTGCCCCGAACCCGGCCGGAAATCCGGGAAAATTTTCAAATTTTTTTGGGGCCGATGAGAATAGGCTGGTATTTCAGGAATGGAGCAAGCGGCCGACTCAATTTGTGATTGGCTTCCCAGGTTGCAGGCAGGCGAAGCGGCCGCGGCGCAAGAGCTATGGGACAGGTATTCTGGTTCGCTTTTACGCATCGCCCGTATGTACCTAGCAGGTTCGCCGTACGGCATTGGCGATGAGGAAGACGTTACCCAGAGCGTGTTCCGCAGTATTTTTCGCGGGGCCGCGGAAGGACGCTTCGCCAAGATTTCCACTCGTGACGAACTGTGGTGGCTTCTGCTTAGCCTTACCAGGCAGAAGACTGCCAACCACATTCGGCGTGAAAACGCTCAAAAACGTTGTGCCTGTAGCACTGGCCATCTGGACTTTATCTCGAAAGACGCTTTGGCATCGGGGGCGTTTTCCCTGAATGACCTGATCGGCTCGGAGCCTACTCCCGATTTTCTCGTCGCGTTGGAAGAGCAGTATGCTTGGCTGTTAGGTAAACTACGGAACACTCAGTTGCGCGAGATTGCTATTCTTAGGATCGAGGGATATACGCTCCCCGAGATCGCGCGGAAAGTGGGGGTCGGGCAGCGTTCGGTCGAGCGCAAATTGCAACTTATTCGCAATCAGTGGAAGCGAGAATTACTTGAGCAAGACCGATGAAGCAGCCCCAGGTGCAGTTCAACGATTGCCTGAGCGACGATGACCGCATTGACGAGCGATGCGATGCCTTCGAAGCAGCGTGGCAAAAAGGTGAACGACCCAAGATCGCTGACTTTATCCGAGTAGAAGACGGCGCTTACCGGGACCTGCTTTTTCAAGAGCTTCTGCTCGTTGATTGGGAGAAGCGATGTGCCGTTGGCGAACAGCCGACGATTGAGCAATATCGTCGTGAGTTCCCTGGCTTTGCAGCTCAGATCGAGCTGATAAAGGAGTTGCCCGGCGCCCCGTTACTTGAGGCAAGCTCAGGTTGGCAGCCGGGGCGTCGAATCGGACATTTCGAGTTGTTGGAGCGTCTTGGCGCCGGCGCGATGGGCGAAGCGTGGAAAGCATGGGACACGCGTTTGAATCGCAACGTAACGATCAAAATGCCCCATCGCCAGGCGCTCTCTGAAAGTGATTGGCAGCGCTTTTTACGGGAAGGCCAGGCGGCCGGTCAATTAAAGCATCCCCAATTGGCAGCGGTTCATTCGATCGAAAACGACGGCGCAATCTATTTTATCGTGGGTGCCTTTGTCCCTGGCGAAAACCTACGAGATTACGCGCGTAAGAGAAAGTTGGGTCACGAGGAGGCTGCACGCATTTGTGCTGGCATCGGCGAATCGCTTCAGCCAGCGCACGACGAAGGGATTGTGCATCGCGATCTCAAGCCTGCGAATATTATCATCGATTCAAATGGCCTGCCTCATATCATTGACTTCGGACTCGCGAAGGTTTTGGGGGCTGAGCAGGACTTAACACTCAACGGCGAGTTGATCGGAACTCCTGCCTATATGTCGCCAGAGTTGGCAATCGGCGGAGGCGGCAAGGCGGATGCCCGGACCGACGTTTACTCGCTGGGCGTGATTCTTTACGAGCTACTCACCGGTCGTTGTCCTTTCGAGGGGAGTCAGGGCTCGGTCATCGGTCAGGTTCTGACATGTCCTTCGCCATCTCCACAAACGATGAACAAGGCCGTGCCCCGAGACTTGGCGACCATCTGCCTTAAAGCGATGGAAAAATCGCCGGCGGATCGATACGGTTGCGTGGGGGAAATGGCCGCCGATTTGCAGCGATTCATTGGCGGTTTCCCCATTCAGGCTCGCCGCGTAGGAGTTTTACAGAGTGGTTATCGCCTGGTACGCCGGCACTCGACGTTGACGATGGCGGCACTGCTCATCGTTGCAATCGCCGCAGCCGGCGCGATGCTGATCCGCTCGCTGCAAGATCAAAACAAGCGTTTGGCCAGGTTGCGGCCTGTGAGAATCACCACGACTCCCAGCGGCGCATCGGTAGCAATTGTTCCGATCGATCCCAGCACGAATGAGCCAGTGCTCGATTCGAAGTCCATCCTACGACCAAATGAAACGACGCCACTGACCGTTGAGCTCAAGCCTGGGACTTATTTGGTAGAAGCCGTAGCGCCGCATGGAGACGGCGTCGACTTTGCTGAGGTGTACCGAACGGTTCCGAGTACGATCAGCATCTCAAAGGCAGACATACGCGCAAGAACCGAAATGGGACTTGAACAAGATGTCTGGTTCTTCAGCGGCATCAAGATATTGCCTGTGGACAAGCAAAGCACGAGTCTGGTCGAAATCACTACATCGGAAGAAGCGCGGAGTAAAAGTCCTACGCTTCCCGCTAAACTGTATGTCGACGCCAGACAAACCACGGTAGCCGATTTCGAATCCGCCCCGCGTTTAAAGGCATTACTTAACAAGGCGGATGGCGGAGCTCCCGGCATACCTTACCAAAAGGCAATTTCTTGGGCGGAAGCGAAGCAAATGCGGATCCCAAGCTCTGCCGAGTACGATGCGATTACCGATGCCGTCAAGAGAGGAAGGGCACGGATTATGGAGACTGGAGAGCCAGCGAAAATGGAGGATTTATTCGATAACCATCCTGAATGGACGACAACCCTAGCGCCATATTCCGAAGTAAGTGGCAATGGCGGAACACGCCGCTTGCGTAAGATGCATGTATTGAAAGGAGGATTGTTGAGTAAGTCGTCGTCATCGGTTGTATCCTGGGTAGACGGCACGCTTCTGGCAGATATGGAATCTCTTTCACCGATGATAAGCATTCGCGGCGTGCGAAGTGCCACGCCGCGATTTGGAAAGCCTTGAAAAATTGCCGGGGTTACTTAAGCCAGACCAGGCCCTTGCGAACTTCGCCGTTCTGGGTACGGATTTTCACTTGAAATTGGCTGCCGAGACCCGGCTTGGCATCTTCAAAGGTAGCCTTAGTAATCTGCAGTCCGTCGGCCGTATCCATTTGCACGCATAGATAATAATTCTTTCCATCGAAGCGACTTCCTTTAACGTGAACGTTGATTGGAATCGCCATCACGACCATATCTTGGGTCGCGTTAAGTTTTGCCGGCAAACTCTTTTGTGGAATCACGTGATAAGCGGGAGGACCAAACTCGAGGCCCGGCATCTTCCGGACTGCGGAATCGAGTCCAGTCCGGAATATTTCCCAGGCTTTGGTTCCGACGAGGTTCTGGCCATGGCCTGGAAATAGCGCAGCAGAGCGGTTGGGAGTTTCTTCGTATTCTTCGCATTCGTCATCCGCGCAGCTCTGCGGCAGCGTGTAATTGTTGGGCCAACCATACCAGAGGCCTTCATCAGGAGTGTCGTAACAATTGCTGTAGTGGTTGAGCGAGAAGTAAAGATCGTAAGGACCTGGATAATCGACCCAGAGTTCCTGCAAACAACTGCACGGCGGCGTAGTAGCATTTGAAGGTGTTTGCCACGCGAGCAGCATCAAGACGGCCGAAACTAGAGACAACAAACGCATAACCAGACTCCTTATGCATAGAGGTAACGGCACCGATGTGGTGCCATTTGCGCCTGATACCATCCGGCTACTCTTATGATCATCGATCGCGAGTCAGCCAGTAAAGCGAACGAGGCGAGTCTAGGTCGAATGTCGATGCTGATGCAAATTTGAATGTTGGGCCATAGTGACAGGTGTCTGTCACACTAACCAGCTCTTAACTCGATGGAGTCAGTCGAAATTCTTTCTATAGACAAGGCGAGTTGACGCCACCATCAAGTGGGGGGAGTGATGCATGGAATCCAATTTTTGACAACTGAATGCTCAAATTGGGTCATCGAGCCAGGGGGTTGTTGTAAGCGGGGCGCTTGGATGATTTCTCGCTTGCAACGAAGCATCTACGCTCGGCGTATCTGCCTAGGGCGATGCGCAATTGGGCGGGCAGTGTGCGCAATCGAGCGCGAACGGAGGCTCTCGCAGATTCTCCTGCTTCCATCACTACACGGTTTGCTTGCCCCAAAGTCGACTCCTATCAATAATTGAGAAGAAGCGAGAAGCATGGCTTTTCTGGGCGAGTTGGTCGGTCGATGCCTTGCCCTAACGGAACAATAGTCGTGTAGAAGAGAGCGTCTTCGCGTGTGGCATCGTCCGAGCGGGTTGTTATCCCGTGTGGATGTTGCCTGTAGTGCGCGGGAGGGGCGTCCTGTATCGGTGCGGCGCTTTTACCCTTCGTTTATTCTTTGCCGATTTCCTAAAAAAATGACTATCAGGAAGAATATAGCCATTTATCTGCTGGCATCTCGCTGGTTTGCTGCGCTTACGGTTGGGCTGATTTGGTTATTCGTTTGTGATAATTGGGCGGCGGCTCAACGCACGCTTGGTCTTGATGTTTCGTATTGGCAGGGCGAAATCACCCAATCTGGATGGAACCAGGTATATAGCACGGGGAACCGAAAGTTCGTGATGATTCGTTCGAGCCGGGGCGGCACGACCGGCGTCGATCAGCCTGCAGGAACGCCAGGTGGCGGCACCACTTCGACTCTTTCGCGTCGTTACGACGATCCGCGATTTGTGCAAAATATGGTTCGAGCGAACAACGCGGGGTTGTTTACCGCACCCTATCACTTTGCGAGGCCGGACATTGCGGGGAACACGGGCGCCGACGAAGCAGCTCATTTTATTCAGGCAGCCGGTGCGTGGATGCGCCCGGGATATATGCTGCCGATGTTTGACTTGGAAGCGGGAGAATCACTGGGCGGTAATGCATTGGCTCAGTTTTCGATCGACTTTTCGAACTACATTTATGCCCAGAAGGGCATTCGGCCGTCGATTTACATCAACGGCAGCTATTCGAGTACGCTGCAGTCTGCATCCGCTTCGCTACGCAATCAATTAGCGCAACCGGCTGCCTACTCGCCAAGCATGGTGGGGCCGGCATTTCCGCTGCTGGTCAATGCTCGTTATCCGAATGGGAGCGGCAATCCGTTTACGGGCAATGTACAAATCGAGAACCCAAAGCAAACTGCTGCCAGCTTTTATGGCCCGTGGGACGATTACGGCAATGCACAACCATGGGGCATCTGGCAGTACTCGAGCGGTGAATCCATTCCTGGGATTTCCGGACGGGTTGATGGAGAGGTTGCCCAGGGCGACCTGGAATATGTGAAAGATATGCTCGTGCCGGCGGTATGGATGAACAATTCGAGCGGCGACTGGAGTACGCTAACGAATTGGAACAGCGGTCAGCCGGTGGTTGCGCCGAGCATTCCCTCGAATCAGGCGACACCGTACGCGACGGGTCCCCTGCCCGTCGCGCGGCTGCCGGGCGCCGCGGGGACAGGCCCAACTGCCGGGGCAAACGACACGGTGATTCTCGAGCGGCCCGACGCCAATATCACGGTGACGGTTTCGACGGGCTCGCATAATATTCGCAAGCTTTACATGCGCGAGACGCTCAACATTACGGGCGGGACGTTGACGATCAATTACGATCCGAACTACAGCAACGACTTCGATAATAACCCGGCTACAACTTTTCCGAATGCGCTCCGTTCGGGCCCGATTTCGGCGCAATTCTCTGGCCCGGTCACCTTGAGTGGAACCGGCAGCTTGAGCGTCAACACGCTGCAAGTCGATGCCAGCAAGGTTTTCACGTTAGCTGGGAGCACCGGCACGCTCACGTTCAAGCAGATCAATCTGTTGTCGTCGGCGAAACTGGCAGTGACCGGCGACGTGAATATCAGTCCTTTGTCGAATAACACAGCCACGATCTCGGGCAGCAGCGGGAATGTAGACCTGAGCGGCGGCACGCGGATCTTTAATGTTGGAAACGGCACATCAGAGGTGGACCTGGACATCGTTTCGCCAATCATCAATGGCGGATTGACGAAGAGCGGCGCGGGCACGATGCGGCTCAGCGGCTCCAACACATTTGCGGGGCCGGTGACGGTGAACGCCGGCGTGTTGCGGTCGAATAATGCAATGGGGTTTTCGAACAGTTCGACGATCACGGTGAACGGCGGCACGCTGGAAATGAACGGGATCACCGATACGGTTGCCTCGTTGGGAGGAACTGGTGGCGCGATCACGCAAGGCGCGGCCGGTTTGACGCTGGCCGCCACGAGTGGAAGCAGCACCTACGCGGGAACGATTACGGGCACCGGAACTTTCACCAAGACCGGCGGCGCTACTCAAATCTTGAGTGGAAACAATAGTCTGGGACCGGTTGCGATTAACGGTGGGTCGCTGCTTTTCAACGGCACGAATACGACCGGCGCGGTGACCGTTGGCAATGGCGCGACGTTGGGCGGCACTGGTTCGGTTAGCGGGGTCGTCACTGTCAATAGCGGTGGACGCCTTGCTCCCGGCGCGAGCATCGAATCGCTGGGGGTTGGCGCGCTGACGCTCAACGCCGGTTCGATAGTCGATATCGAACTCGATGGAGTTAACGCCAGCGATTCGATCAACGTGGCCGGCTTACTGACGCTCAATGGCGGTTCGGTGAATCTGACGAACCTGGGTTCTTGGGACGTCGGCGTCTACACGCTCGTCAACTATGGGGCGATCAACATTATCAACAATTTTGGCGTGCCGACGGGTGGTCCGGCCAATTTCAATTACGCGTTGATCAATACGGGCAGTGCGATCCAACTATCGGTTTCTTTGCCTGGCGACTTCGACCTGGATGGCAAGGTCAGTGCGAGTGACTATGCCTTCTGGAGAAAACACGACGGGAGCCAGAGTAATTACGATCTGTGGCGCGCCAACTATGGACGATCGGCTGGCAGCGGCGCCGGCAGTGGAGTGAGCACCAGCGGAGCAGCCAGTGTTCCAGAGCCAACGTCGGCCCTGCTAGTGATCTGGGGTCTGTTGTTTTTCGGTTGCGGTCGCATCCGACAACGCCGCCAACTCTTCCAGGCTTGACTTTGCGCAATAGTAGGAGGCCGTTGCGCAGGACGTGGGGCATTCTTGTAGCACCCACGGTATTGTAAGAGTGGGCTGGGCTCGTTGATGCGAGCTTGTTAGAGCAAATTACCTTTATTGGCTCTCGCAGGGGACCGTTTGGTGGGAGATTCGGCCTGGCGGCCGACGCTAAACTGCGTTTGCTCTTTGATCTACTGCGAAACGCAATTTGGTAAGTTGCTCTAGTCTGGTTCTTCGAAAGGCGTGGCAATGCGGATCGAGTCAAGTTTCGTAGTTCGGATGTGGAAGGCTTCCATTGCCGCGGCCGTGTGCGGACTGATACTGACAACGGCAGGTTCCGCCTGGGCGCAGCGGGTGTTGGGAATCGACGTTTCGGCGCACCAGGGCAATATTCTGGCGCTCCCAACGGCAAATCCTAACGACTCGAATTGGGCGACTCTCCATACGGTTGACAATCGTGGCTTCGCGTTCATTCGTTCGAGCCGTGGCGGGACGACGGGATATGACCATCGGCAAGGCGGTTATCCGGCCGGCAATGCCACGGCCTTTAACTTGTCGCAGCGTTACGACGATCCGTACTTCGTTCAGAACATGAATTTGGCGACGGCGGCGGGGCTGTATGCCGGGCCGTATCATCGCAGTCGCGCGGACATCATCGCAACGACCCCGAACTCGAACGGGATTGCAAACACCGGAACCGATGACGCAAACCATTTCATGCAGATGGCCGGGGCGTACATGAGGCCGGGCTACCTTGTGCCGGTGCTCGATTTCGAGGACGGGGATACGTTTCGGACCGACGTGGAGATGGCGCAGTTTGCGCTCGACTTTTCCAATCGCATTTATGAAGTGCTGCAGATTCGCCCGGCAATTTATACGAACGGAAACTACGCGCAGAATATTCTGGCAGGTGGTACGTTAGCCCAACGAAACGCGCTGGCGCAGCCGGCTAGCAACGCGCCGAGCGTCGTATCGCCGGCGTTTTCGACGCTGTGGAGCGCTCGCTGGCCCAATCAAGCCAATCCTCACTCGATTGACATGCAGAACCTCGACCCGACGGTGGGTTTTGCGAATATTTACGGTCCGTGGGATGACTACGGCGTGACGCACCCGTGGCAATTCTGGCAATACGCGAGCACCGCCAAGCTTAGTGGGTACAGGAACGGAACGACGAACATCGATGTGGATGTCAGCCATGGGGACTACGAATACCTTAAGGACAGTCTGGTGCCGGCCGTTTGGTGGAACGACTCAAGTGGCGATTGGAGCGCGTTGACGAACTGGAACAGTGGGCAGCCGGTGGTAGCGCCGAGTGGGCCGCCGGGAGTTCCCTCGTGTGGTAGTTGTACGACCGGCACGGGGCAGCTCGCGCCGATCGGCACGCAAGTACTCCCCACGCCGCGTTTGCCGGGGGCGGCGGGAACCGGGCCAGCGGTTACGTCGGGCGTCAACGACACGGTCATCCTCGAGCGGCCAAACGCGAACATCACCGTTACGCTTTCCACGGGAGCACACAATATCCGCAAGCTCTACATGCGGGAAGCGCTGAACATTACGGGCGGCTCACTGACAATCAATTACGACCCCAACTACGACAACGATTTTGACAACAATCCTGCCACGACTTTTCCGAACGCGCTGCGATCGGGCCCGATCTCGGCGCAGTTCTCTGGGCCCGTATCGCTGGGCGGCACTGGCAGTCTGAATGTGAACTCCCTGCAGGTCGATGCGACGCAGACATTCACGTTGGCCGGCAGCTCGGGCACGCTGACGTTCAAGACGATCCATTTGATGCCGCACAACACGACGCCGGCAAAAATCGCCATGACAGGCAACGCAAACATCGATCCCCTGAACAACACCACGGCAACGATTGCGAATGGGCCGGGTGGGGGAACAAGTGGGCTCGTCGATCTGGGCGGAGCAACGCGAACGTTTAACGTTGGAAATGGCACCGCGGACGTGGACCTGGCGATCAATGTTCCGATCACGAATGGCGGGCTTACGAAGAACGGGCTCGGCACGATGCAGCTTGGCGCTGCGAATACGTTCAGTGGGCCGGTTACGGTGAATGATGGAATCTTGCGCGTTACGGCGAACAACCAATTGGGAACGACCGGCATAACGACGACGATGACCGTCGTCACGCCTGGGTCTGGCGGCGTGGGACACGGCGGCACGCTACAGCTCTCAGGCAACGTTAGTTACAACTTGCCGCTCACGATCGGCGGCGGTGGGGCAAACGGCGTGAGCCTGACTATGCCGGGTAGCCTGGGGGCACTTGATAACCTAAGTGGCAACAACACATGGTCGGGAACCGTCACGCTGGCCGGAACTGGTGTGAATGGCACCGACCCGTTGGAGAACCAGATTGGCGCTCGAGCTGGCGCCTTGCATGTGGATGGAGTGGTGCAAAACGCCACGGGCGTGAATGCAACCTGGGCAAAGACAGGCGATGGAGACGTCGTGCTCGGTGGCGGAGCCGCGAACACGTATAGCGGTTTGACGCGATTGTTCGGAGGGCGATTGATTGTTGAGAAGGACGGAGCACTTGGCACTGCGGGAGTAACGAACGGCTCGACGAGCAACACGTTCCAAAATGCGGGCAGCACGTCGACGATCGCTTTTCGCGCTCCGACTGGCTCTAGCGGGTTCAACTACAACACGTTCGAAGTGATCAACACCAATGGCACGGGGTCGGCAGGATTGGGACAAGTGGACAACCTGGGCGGCGACAATACTTTCGCCGGTCAGATTGCTTTCGATGGACCGACTTCGAGCGGGGCCCGACAGGTTTCGATTGGTGTTGCGAGCGGTAGCCTGAATGTCACCGGTGGACTGTATGCGCGCGGCGACGACGGTTTGCCGCGCAATCTAACCAAACTCGGAGAAGGCAAGCTGATCATCTCCGGTGACGGCGGCGCCTCAACGGAAAACGCCTTGGTCGTGCCGTTTGCGAATAGCACCTTTAATGTGACAGCGGGTACGGTAGAAATGCGAGGCCCGTCGCTCGTCGCTGCCAACCTTCCGGGCGTGACGACTTGGAACGTGGCGATTGGCAGCACGTTGCTTGCTGCTTCTAGTCGATTCTCGACTGGCACGGTCACGGTTACCCCTGGCGGTCAATTCAATCTCACTGGCGGTTCAACTGATCTCGCAACACTTGATCTCACTGGCGGCGGAAGCTTTGGCTTTACCGGTGGCACGCTACAGGCCCAAACAATTCTGGGCAGCGTTATCAACCAAGGAGGGGCGTTGTCGCCGGGTAGCTCGGCAGGGAGCACGGCTATTGTAGGCGACTACACTCAGCAAAGTGCCGGAAAGTTGGAGATCGAGATTGGCGGGGCTACGCCGACAACCATGTTTGACACGATCAGCGTGACAGGAAGCGCCGTTCTCGGCGGGCTGTTGGATGTGTCGTTGATCAATGGCTTCGTGCCGACGCCAGGCCAGATATTTACTGTGTTGACGGCGGGCAGCGTAACGTACGACGGGCTGGCGCTCAGCGGATCGGCAGCGAACTCATTTTATTTGCTGGTCGGCTCCTCCGGCGTCGCCTTGCAAGCGGCCGGGTTACCTGGGGACTACAACTTCGACGGCGCGGTGGATGCGGCTGACTACGTGGTGTGGCGGAAAGGGCCGGGGTATTTGCCGCTGCATTATGATCTCTGGCGGACTCATTTTGGCGATCCGAGTGGAAGCGGTGCAGGTGCTACGATTTCGTCCGTGCCTGAGCCCACGACGGCCTGTCTGTTTTCCTGCGGGCTGCTATGGCTGTCCGGTTGTTCGCGCCGTCGGCGTACAAAGAATCATCGAGCAAATTGAAGTCATGCGCAATAGCGCGATCGCCGTGCGCAGCGGAGGCGCTGCTATGCGTCCTGTACCACCCCGTGAGTGGTGTCTTCGAAAGAACTTCGTCTCGTAGGCTTCTTTAGCTCACTTGTTGCTTGCGGGTATCCGCAGTGCTAACAATAATCAAGAAGCTGGCTAACAGGGGCCACTTACTCACCCGCATCAGAATGGCGCTACTGCTGCCCTCTTAATATCGGAATGTCTTGCCAGAGTTTGTTGGCAAGCTTGCTGCGCGCGGAAAAGGGATTTTCGTTCTTTCGCCGCGTGGCCCTCCGAGGAGCAAGAATGAAACGCACGAAGAAACTCCATTGGTGTTTGAATTGGAAACGGCCGATTGCTTGCGCGGCAGCGGTGGCGCTGCTGGTGTGTACAGCCGAGGCAGCGCACGCGCAGCGTGTGTTAGGCGTCGACATATCGTATTGGAATCGCGGCAGCAGCAGCGGCAGTTCGGATGGTATATCGCAGGCGGCGTGGAATACGGCGTTCAATACGCCGGATCAAAACGGCAATAAGCGCGTGTTTGCGCAAATTCGCTCCAGCCGCGGCGGTACGACTGGGGTGAATCCCTCTTCGGGAACGCCTGGCAATCCGTCGACGCCGTCGACTTTGTCGGAACGATATGATGATCCGGACTTTGCCCGAAATATCACGCGGGCTACGAATGCTGGATTCATTGCCGGCCCCTATCATTTCGTTCGACCCGACGTTGCGGGAAACACCGGGGCAGACGAGGCGAATCACTTTATCCAGGCTGCTGGCGCATGGATGCGTCCTGGCTACCTGATGCCGATGTACGACCTGGAAGCGGGGCAATCGCTCGGGGGCAATGCGTTGGCGCAATATTCGATCGATTTCTCCAATCGGCTCTATGAGGTGATGGGTATTCGGCCATCGATGTACATCAACGGCAGCTACTCAAGCACGTTGCAAAGCGCCTCGGCTTCGCTGCGCGATCAATTGGCGAAGCCCAGTGTCAACGGGCCAAGTATGGTGAGCCCGGCGTTCCCGATGTTGTGGAACGCTCGCTATTCGGCCAACGGAAGCAGCGCCGACAATTACGCCATCCCTGTTCAAACAGGTAGCCCGAAAACGACGTACACGACAAACTCAGCCTACTATGGACCTTGGGATGACTACGGGAACAGCGATCCCTGGGGGATGTGGCAATATGGGAGCGTACAATCGATACCGGGCTTCAACACCGTCGACGCGACGGTAGACGGCAATGTCTCGCATGGCGACATCGAATACGTGAAAGACATGATGGTGCCGGCCGTTTGGTGGCACAATTCGAGTGGTGAATGGAGCACCATGACGAATTGGAACAGCGGGCAACCGCTCGGAAACTTCGCGGCAGGCGATCCGTACCCGACAGCGCCGTACACAGCTCCGGGCCAATATCCGGCGGTGTCTGGCGGTGTACTTCCGGTGCCACGGCTGCCTGGCACGGCAGGGAGCGGGCCGGCGATTACGTCTGGCGTGAATGATACCGTAATTTTGGAACGTCCGAACGCGAATATCACCGTCACGCTTTCCACGGGCAGCTACAACATTCGCAAGTTGTACATGCGCGAAACGCTCAACCTGACGGGTGGCGCGCTAACGATCAACTACGATCCGCTGTACAACTTTAATGTGGGCAATGCGAATGCGCTGCGATCGGGGCCGATTTCGGCACAGTTCTCTGGGGCAGTTTCGCTGAGTGGGAGCGCGTCGTTGACGGTTCCTGTTCTGCAAGTCGATGGCGGCCAGACGTTCACGCTCGCCGGTGGAACGCTCGCGTTCAATAAGATCAATATGCTGGCGAATGCGAAGATTCTGGTGACCGGCAATGTGACGCTGAATCCATGGAATACCAGCAATCCGCGCTACACGAACCTGACCGCGACTATCTCCGGCGCTGGCAGTAGTGTCGACCTGGGAGGTGGAACGCGGACTTTCACGATTGGTGACTTGGCAAGCGATGTCGATGTCGATATCGTCTCGCCAATTACGAATGGCGGATTAACGAAAAACGGGGCCGGCACGTTGCGGCTGAGCGGCGCCAATACATTTGCAGGCCCCGTAACGGTCAATGCTGGCGTGTTGCGCTCGAACAATGCGGCAGGATTCTCCGCTAGCTCGACAATCACGGTCAATGGTGGCGCGCTGCAAATGAACGGCATTACGGACGCGGTCGCCTCGTTGGCAGGCACCGGTGGCACTATTACGCAAGGCGCCGCTGGGCTGACGGTCGGGTCCGCGAGTGGAAGCACCACGTATGCCGGAACGATTACCGGCACGGGCACGTTTACAAAGAGTGGCGGCGCCACACAGATCCTGAGCGGGAACAACAGCCTCGGACCCGTCGTGATCAATGGTGGATCGCTGCTCTTCAACGGGACGAACACCACCGGGGCCATCACGGTAAATAATGGCGGCACGCTGGGTGGAACGGGAACGGTTTCGGGAGTCGTTACAGTTGCAAGTGGCGGTAGCCTGGCACCGGGAGCCAGCATCGAGTCGCTCGGGGTAGGTGGACTGACAGTGAATGCGGGTTCGGTGCTGGAATTCGAAATGGGGCCAGGGGGAACCGTCGATCAGATTAACGTCCAGATTAACGTCAATGGACTCTTAACGCTGAATGGCGGATCGCTCCATCTGACGAACACAGGGGGAATGGGCGCCGGGACCTATCCCCTCATTATTTACGGATCGCGAAGTGGGAACGTGACCGCGTTGGGTACGCCGAACGGGCCAGCCGGCTATGAGTACAGCCTGCTCGATACGGGCAGTTCGATCAACCTGGTGGTGAGCGCTATTCCAGAGCCTGGATGCGTGGCGCTGCTTGCGATTGGCCTATGGGCATTTGGACTGGCTTCGAAACGCGGTCACCAGCGATAAGTCGATCGCCTTGCATTGCTGGAAATCCGCGAGCGAATCTTGCGCAATAGCGCGAGCTAGTTGCGCACTTACCCCTGCAATGCCGGTGGCCGCTCAGCTATCTTGGAGTTTTGCTGAGGCGCTGTCGCTTGCCTTCTTCTTGGTTCGGAAGCAAGCTGCACGCTTTAGAAGCCATTTCGAAACCGGGGGCTAGCGCCCCGCGGCTAATTAAATCAGCCGGAGCGCGCTAGCGTCCGGTTTTTGGAATAGGTTTCGAAACGGCTTAGGCATTCTAGCCCCGGCTAGCATTGTTGAGCGGATTCCCTGTCCCGCACGTAGAGGTGTCGCCATGTTGCGTTGTCTGGTTTTTGCATGGGTGTGGGTGGCCGTTGCTCTTCCGAGCCTGGCGGCGCCGCCGAGTGGGCGGTCGGGGCCCAAGCCGGTCGCTCGGGAATTTCGTGGCGTGTGGGTGGCGACGGTCGAGAATATCGACTGGCCGTCGAAGCGCGGGCTGCCTGTCGAAAAACAGAAGCAGGAATTCATTGCAATCCTGGATAAATGCGTTGAACTGAATATCAACGCGGTGGTCTTCCAGATTCGGACGCAGGCCGATGCCCTGTACGACTCGAAGCTGGAACCCTGGTCGGAATTCTTAACCGGCGAGATGGGAAGGCCGCCGGAGCCGTATTACGATCCGCTCCAGTTCGCGGTCGAGGAAGCGCACAAGCGCGGTTTGCAGTTGCACGTGTGGTTCAACCCCTATCGGGTGCGCGTTCCCAGCGCAAAGGGAGAAGCGGCGGCCAACCACGCGAGCATCGCGCATGCCGGGAGCGTACGGAAATATGGCCGGTATCAGTGGTTTGATCCGGGGGACCCGGAATCTGAGAAGATATTCATCGATGTTCTCATGGATGTCGTGAAACGGTACGACATCGACGGTGTGCATATCGATGACTACTTCTATCCTTATCAGGAAAAGGACAAGGACGGAAAAATCATTCCGTTTCCGGATGATGAATCGTACCAGCGAGCGGTCGCGGCAGGCGAGAAACTGGAGCGTGACGACTGGCGGCGGCAAAACGTCAACCATCTGATCAAACGGATGTATGATGAGGTGAAGAAAGAGAAGCCGTGGGTGCTGGTGGGGATCAGCCCGTTTGGAATCTGGCGACCAGGTTATCCGAAGGGCGTGGTTGGATTCGATCAATATGCAACGCTGTACGCCGACGCGAAGAAATGGGAGGAAGAAGGCTGGCTCGA
Organism: uncultured Planctomycetaceae bacterium; assembly: GCA_964549545.1. Classification (GTDB taxonomy): domain Bacteria; phylum Planctomycetota; class Planctomycetia; order Pirellulales; family Lacipirellulaceae; genus JABDGM01. Next base: position 20,138 of record CAZJWY010000029.1, read on the forward strand.
TTACCTGACGCCGCAGATCTACTGGCAAGTGCAGAGCAAGGGGCAGCCCTACGCGAAGTTGCTCGCCTGGTGGGCCGAGCAAAACGTAAAGCAGCGGCATTTGTGGCCGGGAAACTTCACGTCGAAAGTGGGTACTCCCGCCAAGAAAACCGAAGAGGCCAACGACAAGAAAAAAGATACTCCGCCACCCTGGACGGCGGACGATATCCTGCGGCAGATCGCCGCGACTCGGGCCACGCCGGGGGCGACGGGAAATATTCATTTCAGCATGAAGGCCCTCATGAAGAACAGCGGCGGTATCGCGGATAAGTTGAAAAAAGGTCCGTATGCGGAACCTGCCTTGATACCAGAGACTCCCTGGCTCGGTCATGAAACGCCGGAGAAGCCCGAAGTCACTGCCAAGCGGGTCGACGGCGGCATGGCAGTGGAAATGAAAGTACAAGGTGGAAAAATGCCTTGGCAATGGTTAGTTCGTGTTGCGACGCCAAAGGGGTTGAAAACCATGATTCTGCCGGGGGCCAAGAGCGAGCAGGTCGTGCCGCTAGCGAATGATGTCGACGCAAGGTCAATTATCGTGTCGGGCATCTCGCGACTTGGTAAAGAGGGACCGACGGTCCGCACGACGGTGGCAAAGCGAGACTAAGTAATTCTCTATGGCCAGCAACTCCTCTCCGATTGAATCGAGTGTGCCTGCAAGTCGCAGTCCGTGGTGGTGGGTGCCCTCGCTCTATTTTGCCGAGGGCGTGCCGTATGTCGTGGTGATGACCGTGGCGGTCATCATGTTCAAGCGACTTGGCGTTGGGAACGCGCAAATCGCTCTCTACACAAGCTGGTTGTATTTGCCTTATGCCGTCAAGCCATTGTGGAGTCCGCTGGTGCAGCGGATTGGAACGCGGCGCGGCTGGGTGCTCGTCATGCAGTTACTGATCGCCGCCGGGTTGGCGTGTGTTGCGCTGGCGATACCGATGGCGAGCTTTCTGCGGTGGAGCCTAGTGGCCCTCGCAGTCACAGCGATTAGTTCGGCAACACACGACGTAGCGGCAGATGGCTTTTATCTGCTCGCGCTTTCACCGCATCAGCAAGCCTGGTTCGTAGGGATTCGCAGCACGGCCTATCGAATGGCATCGATCGCCGGTCAAGGGTTATTAGTGATGCTTGCCGGCGCACTCGAATCGTCGACGGGATTACCCGTGGTGAATGTGCCGGTACGTGCGGCGGATGTTGCACCCGCGGCAAACAGTTTTCAGCCAACCCAGTTTGACAACAGATCGCTGGGAGAATCGCAGCGGATCGTCGCTCAATTCGGCGAGCATCAAATCAGCACTCGTGGACGTGATGCGACCGATGCCAAGGCCCTACGTGCGGCTGTCCATGAATGGAACATCAAGCATGGGTTTTATGAAGAGCCGCCGGCGCAGGCCAGCAAGGCTGCTGGCGAAAGCGCCGGCTGGCGCAGCTCTTTGGAAGATTTTATTCGTCGTTGGTTCGGGCCAAAGGCTCGAACCGAAGGACCGGAGAGCAGCCGCACGGGAGACATGGCTGTCGTCCTGATGCGAATGGCGCATCCGGTGCCGGCGGGCGAATCACAGATCGTCCAGTTTGGGCGGGTTGCTGGCGACACAAATTTTTCTGTCGCCGAAGGGGAACGATTCGTCGTGACCGAAGCGAATTGGCAGCAACCATTTGCCGCGCTCGTGCAAGTCGATCCGAAGCTTGCCCAGCCATCGGGAGCAACGTTCGAAATCCGTTCGGGTAACTTGCCGCTGGCGTGGTCGGTGACGTTCTTCGTCGTCGCGGGTGTGTTCCTCGCGATCGCCCTGTATCACTTCCTAGCGATGCCCCATGTGGCGGCAGACGCGCTGGCGACCAAGGCGTCTAAAGCGGCGGCCGGGGGCGGAATCTCAGGCTTTCTCATCCCCTTTGCCGACTTCTTTAAGAAGCCACGGATTGCCGCGATTATTGCCTTCCTACTTTTATATCGATTCCCGGAAGCACAATTGATCAAGCTGACGACGCCGTTTTTGCTCGATCCACACGAAGCGGGCGGGCTGGCGCTAACGACCGGCACAGTCGGCTTTATCTATGGCACGGTCGGCGTGATCATGTTGACGCTCGGCGGCATCATCGGCGGCATTGTCGTTTCCCGCCACGGCCTCGGGCGATGGTTGTGGCCCATGGCGCTGGCAATGCACCTGCCCAACCTGGCGTTCTTGCTACTAGCCTATCTGCAGCCGACAAATCGGGGGCTGATTACGGCAGGTGTGGCCATCGAGCAATTTGGCTACGGCTTTGGCTTTACAGCGTACATGCTTTATTGCGTCTATGTCGCGAGTGGAAAGCACGAAACGGTTCACTACGCACTCTGCACCGGGCTGATGGCGCTGGGTATGATGATCCCCGGCATGTGGAGCGGTTGGCTACAAGAGCTGATCGGTTACCAGCACTTCTTTGTATGGATCATGATCGCGATGATCCCCAGCCTGCTGGCGGTTGCCGCGATTCCTGTAGACCCAACGTTTGGCAAGAAAAAGACGGAAGGCACGCCGGGTGACCACGCATGAGTGCTTCCGCGCGTAATTTCGCATTTCCTGAATCGATGCCGCTGCGCGAGAAGATTGGGCAACTGATCTTCGTGCGTGTTGGCTCGAACCTGCCGCCGGTAAAGACGGTCGAGCAAGATGAAGAGCGGGCACTGCGGCTGCTAGAAGAATGCCCAGTGGGTGGGTTGCTCCTGTTCAATGGTGGGCCTGATACCAAGGAAGTTTTGGAGCGATTGCAGGCGGCGTCACGAATTCCACTACTGGTTGGTTCGGATATCGAACGGGGCGTGGGCCAGCAGGTGAAGGGCTACACGCTGTTTCCGCATTCGATGGCGCTCGGCCGGCGTGGTGTCGATATCGGATATTTCGTCGAGGCATTGGTTCGCGAAGCTCGCGAGGTGGGGATTCATATCGTGTTCGGGCCGGTGGCCGACATCAATACGAATCCGCTCAATCCAATCATTTCGATCCGGGCATTTAGTGAAGACATGGAGCGGGCCGCGGAGCTAACCGCGCAATACGTACGGATGGCAGAAGAGACCGGCCTGCTGACCACGGCCAAACATTTCCCAGGTCATGGTGATACGTTTCAGGATTCGCACGACTCGCTGCCGTCTGTCGACCGATCATTGGACGAGCTGCGCGAGCGCGAGCTCGTTCCGTTTCAAGCAGCCATCGACGCTGGCTGCTCGCTCATCATGACGGCGCATATTGCATTTCCGCGAATCGACGCGAGTGGATTGCCGGCGACACTGTCGCCTGTTTTGCTGAAAGACCTACTGCGTGAAGAAATGGGGTTCGAAGGCATTGTTTGTTCGGACAGCCTGTTGATGGCCGGTGTGCGCGATCAGTTTGCGACCGAAGGCGAACTGGCGCTTGCAGCGCTGAACGCGGGCGTCGATGTGCTGCTTGACTTCGAAGATCCTGTTGTAGTGATCGAGCACCTGCTCGAGGCGGTCGAAAATGGCACACTCGACGAGGAGCGAATCGATCAGGCATTGGAACGCGTTAAACAACTGAAGAAAAAAATCTTCGGACGGCCGCCGGTCCCGCTTCCCGTGCCAATGAATTCGGCCTCCTTGCCATTGGGCGAACTCTTTGCCCAAGCCGCCGAGGAGGCAGCGATGGCTGCGGCCGAAGTCGTTGACAGTAGCTCCCCTGCCCTACCGCTCGATCCGGAGGCGTCGACGGCCTTAATCCTACTCAAGCCATTCGAAACGGCCATCGAACCGCCCGAGCAGCCACTCGGAGCGGCGGTGCGGGGTCGGTTCCGTAGCGTGCATTTTGTACAACTGGGTCCGAAATCGGAGCCAGCTGCTTATCAGGCAGCACAAGAAGTGGCGATTGGGGCAAAACAAGTCGTCCTTGCGATGGTTGTGCGGCCCGCGGCATGGCATGCGTATGGCTTGCGGCCGGAACAGGTGGAATTTATTCGTGATCTGACTGGCAAGAGGCGCGGCGTCGTACTAGCCTCGCTCGGAGCGCCCTACCCGCTGGAGGATTACCCCCAGGCGGCTGTGCGAATTTGTACCTATAGCGACGTGCCCGCTTCGCAACGGGCGCTGGTCGAGTTCCTCTGTACACGTGAGCTTGGTTGATTAGACGGCAAGTGGGTCGGTAGAATGGTGCTTTCCACGAACTTAGCGATGGCGGAAGGAGAAATGCAATTTCGATGAGTGATCGCCGCATAATTATTTTGACCGATGGCCGCACCAACCCCGTGAGCGCAAAGACGGCCACATGTGTGGTCCGTTACAGGCCGCAGGAAGTCGTCGCGCTGCTTGATCCAACCCAGGCTGGAAAAACGGCGGGGGAGCTTTTGGGGGTCGGCGGATCAACACCAATCGTGGCGAAGCTTGCCGATGCCCCTACTGCGAACACACTGCTAATCGGCATTGCGCCAAGCGGTGGCAAGCTGCCGCCGACGTGGCGACAAATCCTACTCGAAGCGATCGACCGCGGAATGAATCTCGTTTCGGGCCTGCATGATTTCCTCGCGGATGATCCAGAGATCGGCACCGCGGCAAAGAAGAAGGGCGTCGAAATCTACGATGTGCGGAAGAACAACGAGCACGACATTTCGCACCGCCTCAATCTTCGCGAGGACTGTCTGCGGATTCACACCGTCGGGCAAGACTGCTCGGTCGGCAAGATGCTGACCTCGGTCGAGTTGGCGCTAGGGCTCAAGAATCGCGGCCACGATGCCAAGTTTATCGCCACTGGGCAAACCGGTATCATGATTGAGGGCGATGGTTGCCCGGTGGATTGCGTCGTGAGCGATTTCATTAACGGCGCGGTCGAGAAGCTTGTGCTCGCGAATCAGCACCATGATTTTCTTTTGATTGAGGGGCAAGGCTCGCTATCGCATCCGCGTTATTCGGCGGTAACGTTGGGCTTGCTCCACGGCTCTGTGCCGCATGGGTTGATTTTGGTCTACGAAGCTGGCCGGGAGAATGTACTGGGGATGAATTACATCCCGCTGCCGCCGCTGAAGAAGATCGTCGAAGCCAACGAAATGATGGCATCGTTCAACTATCCAGCCAAAGTGATCGGCGTCGCGATGAATAGCCGGATGCTGACACCTGAACAGGCAGAAGTTGAGCGTGAACGAGTGCGCAAGGAGCTGGGTGTGCCCGTTTGCGATGTTATTCGGCATGGGCCGGATGAACTGATCGACGCGATTCTCGATTTGCGGAAGAAGCTGCTTCCGCATTTAGTGAAAGGGTAAACAGAGTTCGGCCGCGGTTTCATTTTTACTTTCCGCAGGTGGTGCAAATTTAGATCGAGGATGTGACGGCACACAGAGTGTGCCTGCTACTTATGGAACTGAAATACAAAAAATTCGAATTGCCGTTGAAGCACGTCTTCACAATCTCGCGTGGATCAATTTCCACGCAGGAAACGCTTATTGTTCAGATTTCCGACGACGGCAAATACGGCTATGGCGAATCTACGACCAATACGTTTTACGGCGCGACGATGGAGAACATGACGAGCGCGATCGAATCGGTGCGATCGATCGTCGAGAATGGATCGATCGACGGACCTTTGCAGTTGATCGATCAGATTTCGCGCAAGCTTCCTCACGAAAAGCACGCCAAGTTCGCGCTGAATGCCCTGGACGGGGCCATTCACGACCTGTGGGGGAAAAAGCTAGGAGCGCCGGTTTACCGGATGTGGGGGCTGACGACCGACAACATTCCAGTGTCGGACTATACGCTCGGGATCGACACGCCAGCGAAGATGGTCGCCAAGATGGAAGAAATGCCCGGCTGGCCGGTCTATAAGATCAAGCTGGGCACCTCGGATGACCTCGGTATTGTTCGCGAATTGCGGAAGCATACCGATGCGATATTTCGCGTGGATGCGAATTGCGGTTGGACCGCGGAGCAAACGATTGAATTCGCGCCGGCGATGAAGGAACTCGGTGTCGAATTCATTGAGCAACCGCTGCCGCCGGAAGATGTCGATGGCGCCAAGAAAGCGTTCGAAGGATCGGTCTTGCCGCTGATTGCTGACGAGAACTGCGTGATGGAAGAGGACGTCGATAAGTGCGCCGGCAGATTCCACGGCATCAATATCAAGCTCGTCAAATGCGGCGGCCTCGCGACGGCGCGGAGGATGGCAGCACGGGCTCGTGAGCTAGGGATGCAGGTGATGGCTGGCTGCATGACCGAGTCGACCGTCGGAATCTCCGCAATTGCGCAGTTATTGCCTCTGCTCGACTATGTCGACATGGACGGAGCCGTGCTGCTTGGCAAAGACATTGCGACAGGCGTCCGGTTGGACCGCGGGAAGTGCATTTATCCAAACGTTCCGGGGACCGGCGTTGAGTTGATTGATGGACCGTTTTAGTACCTAAAATCCTCGACAGGCGAACTGGAGTGCTGCTATGTTGCGACGCGATGATCGGACCATGAAGTTTTTGTTGCAAGTCGCGGCTACGGCCGCTTCGCTTTTACTGTTTACCGCATGCCACTGCGTTTCGGCCAAGGAACCGAGCGAGGGGAAGCCGTCGCTCGCAGACGCGCTGAAACCGCTGATCGAGGCGCATCGTGGCGAGGTAGGGCTCGCCGTGAAGCATCTTAAGACGGGCGAGTCGTACGAGTACAGGGCCGACCGGCCGATGTCGACGGCGAGTCTCATCAAGTTGCCTGTGATGATCGCCACGTATGAGGCAGTAGACAAGGGAAAACTCTCGCTTTCGGAGATGATCGAGCTCAAGAAGGAAGACCAAGTGCCGGGCTCGGGCATTCTCACCATACACTTCTCGCCGGGTACTGTAATATCGCTTCGTGACGCCGTCCGCCTCATGATTACCTATTCCGACAACACGGCCACAAACCTGGTGCTGGACCAACTCGGTATTCCCACCACGAACGAATGTATGGAGCGACTTGGTTGCAACGATACGAAAATCAACTCGAAGGTGTTTCGTCGGGACACTTCGATCAACAAGGAGCGGAGCAAGGAATTTGGCCTGGGGAGCACGAGTGCGCGGGATATGATCAAGTTGTGTGAACTGCTTTACGACAAGAAGCTCGTCAACGAAAAGGCGTGCAAGCAGATGATGGAGCATCTGTATACATGCGACAGCAAGATGAAGGTGACACGTTTTTTGCCGCCGAATACCAAGGTGGCACATAAGACGGGCTCCATCGACGATACGCGGACCGACGCAGGCATCATCGAATCGCCGAATGGTCCCATCGCGTTTTGCATTCTGACGAATAAGAACAAGGATCATCGTTGGGTCGATGATAATGAAGGGGAGAAATTCTGTGCCGACGCAGGCCTGGTGATCTACAATCATTTCAATCCAAAGTCCAAAGCGGTCGCCACGTCGGCGCCCCAAACCCTGGAAGTTGGCGCCAGCGGCGATTTAGTCGAAGCGCTCCAGCGAACGCTCAATGCCCGGATCAAACCGTCGCCCGGCATCGGCACCGATGGCGACTTTGGTCCCGAGACCGAGGGAGCCGTCAAAGCATTTCAAAAGCAAGAGAAGCTCAAGGCGGATGGAATCGTCAACGCGGCGACCTGGAAGGCGCTCGGCCCGTTGGTAATGGACAAGGAGCCAGGTCCGGAACCTGCCGTAGTGAACGCGGAGAAGGCCGAGAAGTCACCGCCAGACTCGCTGGATGGACCGCCGTACGTGACTTGCAAGGCCTGGGCGATCATCGACGGTAAGAGCGGCGAATTCCTAGCTGGCGATCATCAAGACGAGAAGCGCGATCCGGCCAGCACGACCAAGATGATGACGGCTTATTTGGTGACGCTCTTGGCTGAAAAAGATCCTAAGGTGCTCGACGAGATCGTGACCTTCTCCGAACGGGCCGATAAGACGCCAGGTTCAACATCGGATGTAAAAGCAGGCGAGAAGCTGCCTGTTCGCGAATTGATGTATGGCATGATGCTCCCCTCGGGTAACGACGCGACAGTCGCTTTTGCCGAACATTTCGGCGAGCGGCTGGCGGATGAGAAAGATAAAGAAGCGAAACTGAGCAGCTATGAGTGCTTTATCTCGGCAATGAATCGCAAGGCGGCGGAACTGGGGATGAAGTCGACTCACTTCAATAACCCCCACGGGCTGCCGAGCGCGGGGCATCAAACAACTGCCCGAGACCTCGCAAAGTTGGCATTCGTCGCGTTCCAGATGCCCGAGTTCAAGAAAGTGGTTGGCACGCCCCGGCACGGCTATACGCTTGATTCGGTAACCGGTTATAAGCGGAACATCGAGTGGCGCAATACGAACCAATTGTTGAAGATCGAAGGATACGACGGTATAAAGACCGGCACGACCGGCGCGGCGGGAAACTGCCTGGTTTCCACTGGGGAGCGTGACGGACGGCGACTGATCATATCGGTGTTGGGATCGACCTCCACGGAAAGTCGCTATGCGGATGCTCGCAACTTGTATCGTTGGGCATGGAAGGATTTAGTGAAACTCGGCAACAGTAATCAAACCAAGGCGGTTTCGAAAGCGAATTGAATGACGAATAAATCACCGCTTATGTTGTTTCCATTATTAGCCGCCGCGTTCATCTTCTGTTGCGCGGCTGTGCATATCGCCCGTGCCGAGGACGCAAAAACCCAGGCCGATCGTGAGCCGATCGTCCTTACAGATGCCGCAAAAAAGCTCCACGCATCGGCAATGGTGATTGATGGGCATAACGATATGCCCTGGGAAATCCGCAAGCAGGGCTTGTCGAGCTTCGACAAGATCGACATCTCGAAGCCACAGCCAAGCTTGCAGACGGACATTCCTCGGTTGCGGAAAGGTGGGGTTGGCGTTCAGTTTTGGAGCGTATGGGTGCCGGTCGAAACCGGCTATCGCGGCGAAGCGCTGTCGACCACGCTTGAACAGATTGATCTGGTCAAGCGCATGATCAATCGCTATCCGGAAACGTTCGAGTTGGCACTGAACACGAGCGATATCGAGCGAATCCACAAAGAGGGGAAGATTGCGTCGCTGATCGGTGTCGAAGGTGGATACAGTATCGAAGAGTCGCTCAATACGCTCGAGAAGTTGTACAACCTGGGCGCACGTTACATGACGCTCACGCACGGCGACTCGCTAAGCTGGGCAGACTCTGCGACCGACGCGCCGAAAAACAACGGCCTCTCGCCGTTTGGCAAGCAAGTGGTGAAGAAAATGAACGACTTGGGGATGATGGTCGACATTTCACACGTGTCGGCCAAGACAATGCACGATGCGATCGATGTATCCGAGGCGCCGGTAATCTTTTCGCATTCATCGGCACAAGCGGTGGCCGATAGCAGCCGAAACGTACCGGATGATGTGCTTAAGCGACTGCACGAGAAAGATGGCGTCGTGATGGTGAACTTCTTCTCCGGCTTCGTCGTGCCGGCGGCGGCGAAGTCGTATATCGACGGCCTAAACTACGAGCGCGAGCTGGAAAAAAAGCACGATAACCCGAAGCGGATCAAAGAGGAAATGGCTCGCTGGAAGAAGCAGCACCCGTTGCCTCGCGGGACGATTCACGACCTCTTGGATCACATTGACCATATCGCCAAAGTCGCCGGCGTTCAGTATGTCGGTATTGGATCTGACTACGACGGGGTAAGCGTGTTGCCAGCACAATTGGAAGATGTGAGTTCCTATCCTTACATCACGCAGGGCCTCTTGGATCGCGGATACACCGAAGAGCAGATCCGGGGAATTCTAGGTGGGAACATGATGCGGGTGTTCCGCGGCGTCGAGGCATATGCGGCCAAGCATCGAGAAGCATCTGCGAAGTAAAAAGGGTCAGCCGCGTGTTGAATCGCGAGCAATACGATCAGTTTCGAGTCGCGCCGACCGACCCGGCCACTTTGCGCAATCGCGACGTCGAGCGAATCCTCAAGAAGCTGGCCGATTCTTCCGGCGGTCGACTCAAGGTCGAAAAGTTCGACGAGTCGAACGAGGGGCGGCCGATTTATCTGACGACACTCGGCACGGGACCACGGCGCGTGTTGCTGTGGTCACAGATGCATGGGGATGAGCCCACGCATACGGCGGTGATGCTTGATCTGTACAACTACCTGTTGCAGGAGCCCGCTAAGCCGCAAGCGGCGGAGATACTTGCTGGTTGCACGTTGATGTTCATTCCGATGTTGAATCCGGATGGGGCGGAAGCCGCGATTCGGTTTAACGCGCAAGGAATTGATATCAACCGCGATTGGCGGCGGCTGGCAACGCCAGAGGGACGCGCACTGCTGCGAGCGGCGAAGACATTGAAGCCGCAGTTCGGGTTCAACCTGCATAATCAAAACGCACGGACCAGCGTTGGTCGACCGCCGAAACCGGCCGCAATCAGCGTTCTGGCCCCTGCCCCCGACTTGACTCGCAAGGAAACGCCATCTTGGCAAGCCGCTAAGAAAATGTGCGCGTGCTTTGTCAACGCCGTGCAACCTTACGCGATTGGAATGATTTCGCGATACGACGACACGCATGAGCCACGTGCATTTGGCGACGGAATCCAATCGCTCGGTGTGTCGACGATGCTCGTCGAGGCGGGGGGCTGGCATGAAGACGATCCCGAGCCGATCGTGCGGCTCCATTTTCATGGCATGCTGAACACGCTCCACGACATCGCCACGGATAAATACAAAACCACTGATCACCAGATTTACGATGATCTTCCCAAATCGAATTCGGCGAGACTGAATGATTGCTTCATGACGAAAGCAAACGTCCTGGATGCGAAGGTATCTCAACCGTTTCTGGCAGACATCATCATCGACCAGACCAACTCGGAACGGCTGGCCGTCATGTCGAGTCGGGATGGCAAGATCGTGGAGATCGGCGATCTTCCCGCGGTTAGCGCTCGGCAGACGATCAGCGGTAACAACTCTCTGGTCCTTCCCGGTCAATTTGCACTCGTTCCTGGCTGGAAGCCGACCACCCCGTTCGACGAACGGCGAATCGCCGAATTGCTGGCTCAGGGCACGACAACGGTGCTTGGCATGGTCGATCTTGCGGATCGCAATGCAATCGAAAATCTTGGTCAGTCACAGCCGTTGCCATTTAACTGGGCTTTTATTGGCAATTCCGATTCGCTGAATCGGTTGAAGCCTAGCGAGGCATTCGAACACTTTGCGCGTGCTGCATTGAAGGGCATCGTCGGCGTTGTCAGCAACGGCACGGACGAGGAGTTGTGGACTGTCATTCACCAATTCGGCCTGCCACTGGTCAAACCTGCTCAACTCCCCGAGAAGCCAGCCGACTCCTACCAGGACGCAGCCCGACAAACGTGGAGCATCGCAACCGCGCTGAAACAACAGGCTCGCCGCGGACGAGTGAACCGCGATTACTTTGCGGACCTGCTGTTCTTCCACAATGATTCGAGTCCGAAGGCGGGCGACCGGGTCGAGTGGAAAAATCTAAAACGTGTGATGGTAGCCGGCGAGACGGTGTGGGAAAATGGAGCCCGTGTCGGCGGCACACCGGGTGTGTTTTTGCGTCGCACTTAGTTAATCGGACCATCATTCCATGCTCAACAAGATTTGGTTTGGTTTGTTGTGCATAGGGTTGGTATACGGATTCTGCAAGGCAACCTACCAGTCGCTTTACCCTTCAAGCGAGCAACCTGCGGCCGCTAGTTCCGAACAGGCGCCATCGGAAAGTAGTTCCAAGAAAGAAGTCAAAGCAGTTGAGACAGGCCTGACGGCGATGGGCCAACGACTAAATGTGTCGTTAGTCACAGGCGCCCAAGCCGCGGTTACACTTTGCATTGAGCTCATTGGCATCATGGCCTTATGGCTAGGGTTGATGAATATCGCTAAAGATGCCGGTATGATCGATGCCTTTGCCCGGCTGGCCCGCCCCCTTATGCGATGGCTCTTTCCCGGCATACCGGATGGACATCCTGCACAAGGCGCTATCCTCATGAACTTGTCTGCCAATATGCTGGGGATGGACAACGCCGCGACGCCGATGGGACTGAAGGCCATGGAGGAATTGCAGACGCTTAACCCTGTCAAGGACACAGCAACAGACAACATGGTCTTGTTCTTGGCGATCAACAACAGCAGTGTCACGCTGATCCCATTTACGCTAATCGGCTATCGTGTTGCCAGCGGAAGCACCAACCCGGCGCAGCCCCTCGCGGGCATCCTCATTGTAACTTCGTTCAGTACCCTTGTTGCTGTCTTTGTGACGAAGTGGTTATCGCGCCGCCGTGGGTATCGGATCGACACTGCAGCGACTTCTGCTGAATTGACGGCGACCAGCGCTAGCGAAGGAGCGACCGATGCCACGTGAATATGTCGACCTCCTCGAGGCGATTAGTCAATGGATGATTCCAGCAATGATCTTGCTGATCATCGTTTGGGGCGCTTGCAAACGAGTACCGATTTACGAATCGTTTGTCACAGGCGCGAAAGAAGGGTTTCACATTGCGGTGATGATCATTCCTTATCTCGTCGCAATGCTGGTTGTTATCAAGGTGTTTATGGCCAGTGGCATTTTCGAGGATATTAAGTCCGGCCTGACTTTTGCGATGCAATACCTTGGCATCGGCAAATACGCGGAAACTCTCGACATGATACCACTCTTTCTGACCAAGCCGCTCACAGGCAGTGGCGCACGTGCCGTGCTGGTCGACCTTTTCAACCAGCGTGGACCAGATAGTTTCATTGGCCTGACAGCGTCTATTTTCATGGGCAGCACGGAAACCACTTTTTATTTGCTGACTGTCTACTATGGTGCTATTCACGTGAAGAAAATGCGGCACACTTTGGCCGCCTGCCTATGGACTGATCTTGCCGCGATCTGCGCGGCCATTTTCGTGGGCTACTTGTTATACGCTGGCCGATAGGGATATAAACTCAGCGGCAAAATTGTTATTACATCGAATCTTCGAAGGCACAGGAAAACTCGCTTGACGGCGTCGATTATTAAGCCGAAAAGGTTGCAACAGGGAGACAAGATCAGTGTTGTCGCGCCTGCGGGACCAGTGAATCGAGAGAGAGTAGATCGGGCTTTTGCACGCATCGAAGAACGGGGCTTCCGGATCAAGACGTATGGCGACATCTATCGCTCGCGCGGTTACTTGGCCGGTGATGATGCAACGCGTACAGCGGAGTTGATGGCCGCTTTTGCCGATCCAGAAACTACGGCCGTGTGGTGTGCCCGCGGTGGGTATGGCGTGGTGAGAATCTTAGATCGCCTGGATTTTGATGGAATCGGCGGCAACCCGAAGGTCTTCGTCGGATTCAGCGACATCACCTTGCTCCATATCGCGATCCACCAGCACACCGGGCTAGTAACTTTCCATGGTCCCAACTTGCAGGATGGGTTCGGGAAGCCAGACGACATGCCTCCGGCAAACGAAGAGGCGCTTTGGCAGTGCTTGCTCAATGCGGACGATTCACCAGATGGCACAAGGGCCACATCTTCTGGATATACCTATAACTTTGGCAACGTTGAAAATTTGAACTTGCAACCGATAAGTCCGGGAAACGCGAAGGGGACACTAATCGGCGGCAACCTGGCCGTCATCGCAGGAACGGTGGGAACTCCCTATGAAATCGAAACTGCCGATCGAATTCTATTTCTTGAGGATATCAGCGAGCGGGCTTATCGAATCGATCGTTATTTGTCCCAACTGAAGCTTGCGGGTAAGTTATCTGGGGTTGCTGGCATCCTGCTGGGTACTTTTTCGTACGACGAGGGTGATCAGGTCGATGAGCAAAAAGACATTCTCGCGCTGTTCCAGGAGCAAATCGGTCATCTAGGCGTGCCTGTACTTGCCGGTTTTCCTGCCGGTCATGAACATTACAACCTCACATTGCCCATCGGGGCCATGATCGAATTCGACGCCGATCAACAAACCATTTCGGTTTGCGAACGTCCAACTAAGTAGATTGTATGGAACAACTCGACGCACTCATTGACCAGGCCTCGCGATGGTTCGCACTGCCGCTTGTCATCACGTTGATGGCGACGGGGTTGTACTTCACAATTCGCTGCCGGTTCGTGCAAATCTTTCGTTTTGGCGACGCGATTCGCGAAACGATTTCCAGCCAGCAATCCAGTTCGAGCGGCCCGTTGTCGCCACTGCAAGCATTCATGACGTCGCTGGCCGCCACGATCGGCACCGGCAATATCGCCGGCGTTGCGACCGCAATTATCTCGGGCGGTCCTGGCGCGCTATTTTGGATCTGGTGCTACGGCTTCCTGGCAATGGCCACCAAGTTTTCCGAAGCTGCGCTGGGCATGCACTACCGCGTCGCTCACGGAGATGACGTGTTAGCAGGTCCCATGTATTACCTGCGTGACGGACTCAAATCACCGGCACTGGCCTGGATATTTGCCTTCTTGGCGGCCATTGGTGTGTTGTTCACCACGCCCATGACACAGACCAATTCCGTGGCAGAGGTCGTCGGCGCACAACTCGAAGCACATCAAATGAGCCTGGGACATTGGAAAACAACAACGCTGGATATCAATCTCGATTGGCTCGCCGTGTCGTTGGTTCTAATGGTGCTCACATGGCTCGTTATTGTGCGAGGGATCAAGTCGATCGGCCGCGCAGCAGAAAAGCTATCGCCGCTAAAGGTTGGCCTTTACTTGATTGGCGGCGCAGTTGTCATTGGATCGAATATAGGAAAACTGCCGGCCGTACTAGGCATGGTTTTTACCGAGGCATTCTCCACCCGTGCTGCTGTGGGCGGCACCTTTGGCTGGGTGATGATCCGAGCCATCCGATACGGCGTGGTGCGCGGAGTCTACGCCAACGAAGCCGGCTATGGTACCGCGGCAGTAGCCTACGGCACCGCCAAAAGCCAACGGCCCGAGCAACAAGGGCTGGCCGCGATGATGGAAGTGTTTCTGATTTCGTTCGTCACCTCGTCGATTAGCGCACTGTCAATCCTACTGACAGGCACATGGAAAGGTGACCGAGAGGGCGCTGCGGCGGTTGCGCAAGCCTTTGAATCCGCGATGCCAAACTACGGCGGCTGGGTTCTGACCGTCTCTGTCTTTCTATTTGGTTACACCGTGTTGATTGGTTGGTCGTTTTATGGCGAGCAATTCTTGGAGTATATGTTCGGCCCTCGGGTGATTGTTCCGTACCGCTGGTTCTATTGTTTGCTGATCCCAGTGGGATCGTTGATGAAGGTGACGACGATTTGGAACTGGGGCGACATCTTCAATGGCTTGCAGACGTTTCCGAACGTGATCGGACTTGTCGCCTTGAGCGGCGTTGCCGCGAACTACGCTCGACGTCGTCCGGCGGAGGGCGATATATCGGCGTAACAGCAGGCAAAAGGCCGTGGCTTGCACACGGCCGCCAGCCCGTTTACCTTGTGACTGGTTGTGCTCCATCGCAATTCGGTTGACACTTCGGTTTCATTTTTGCACTTCGAGGACTCTCCCATGACCCGTGTTTTTGCGTGTGCATTCATCACGTTGGCTTTCTTTATTGGCACAGCCGGCGCCAAAGACCCCAGGCAGCTTTTCAACGGAAAGGATCTCACCGGCTGGGATGGCGACGCGCG
Source organism: uncultured Planctomycetaceae bacterium (assembly GCA_964549545.1). Classification (GTDB taxonomy): domain Bacteria; phylum Planctomycetota; class Planctomycetia; order Pirellulales; family Lacipirellulaceae; genus JABDGM01. The sequence goes on from CAZJWY010000029.1 coordinate 35,680, forward strand.
GGTGTGGACAGTGCAGAATGGCGCGATCGTTGGGCAAACCAAGGATGTGCCGCTCAAACACAACACCTTTCTCATTTGGAAGGATGGCAAGGTCGGCGACTTCAAGCTCACTGTGGAGTTCAAGCTCGAAGGCGGCAACAGCGGCATTCAGTATCGGAGTAAAGTGGTTGATCCCAAGGAATATATCGTCGCCGGGTATCAGGCCGACATGGACGGCGAGAACAGATACACAGGCATTTTGTACGAGGAACTCGGCCGAGGCATTCTCGCCCAGCGCGGCGAACGGTTGACAATCAACCCTGGCGACAAAAAAGAATCGCATCGCTTTGGCGATGCCGACGATTTAGCAAACAGCATTCACAAAGATGATTGGAACACCTACGAAGTTGAAGCCATTGGCCCGACGCTCAAGCACACGATCAATGGCAAGCTGATGAGCGAAACTATCGACCACGACACGAAGCATCAGGCCACTTCTGGCATCCTCGCGCTACAAGTCCACTCCGGTCTGCCAGCACCGATGAAAATCAGCTTCCGCAGAATTCAACTCGAAGAGCCCGATGCCCCGAAAGCGAAAAAAGAAAAAGCGAAAGAGAAGGTAAAGGCGGAGTAATTGAGCATGTCCCAGCAAACCTATGTACTGATCGACGCCCATCAATCGCTGGTGCGCGATGACGCAACGTTCGGTGATGATAGGGCCGACGGACACCGCCCCTGGAAAGTTCTGCTGAGAGAATGCCGCGGCGGCCGGTCGAACGGTGTCCATGTGGTCTCGCTGGACAACGGCGCGATGACGATCGACGTTCTGCCCACGCGCGGCATGGGCATTTGGCGAGTGCGGCGCGGCGATCGAACGCTCGGCTGGCAGGCGCCGGCTCAAGAGCCCGTCCATCCGGCGTTTGTACCGTTGATGGAGCCCGGTGGGCTTGGTTGGCTCGATGGTTTCAACGAGCTGTTGTGCCGCTGCGGGCTAGAAAGCAATGGG
>CAZJWY010000030.1:0-227 GCA_964549545.1 uncultured Planctomycetaceae bacterium
TGATGACCGGCTACACGACCGACAAAGTCAGCCCTTCCGGCCAGCTCGAGCCGCCCAACGCGCAAGACTTCCCCAACTTCGGCTCGCAGATCGTCCGCATTAAGCCACCAACAGAGCCCATGCTCCCGTTCGTCATGCTGCCGCGCCCGCTCCAAGAGAGCAACGTCGTCGGCAAAGGCGGCTCGGCCGGCTTCCTCGGCAAGGGCTTCGATCCTTACACCCTCTTT
>CAZJWY010000030.1:237-13312 GCA_964549545.1 uncultured Planctomycetaceae bacterium
CACCGCGGCCATCTACCAGATGATGACCGGTTACACGGCGGACAAGGTCAGCCCGTCGGGCCAGTTGGAGCCGCCGAGTCCGAAGGACTTCCCGAACTACGGCTGCAACATCATCAAGGCGCTGCCGCCGGAAGTGCCGATGCTCCCCTACGTGATGCTGCCGCGGCCGCTGCAGGAAAGCGGCGTGATCGGCAAGGGAGGCACGGCCGGATTCATGGGGCGGGCGTATGATCCGTACTATCTCTACCCCCCCGGCGACGACATGGACATGGCCAAGATGGACCGCATCAAGATCGACGATCTCAAGATGCGGCCCGATGTCTTCGCCGTCCGCATGGAGCGCCGCGCCAAGCTCCGCGACATGATCAACGCCCAGATGCCGGACGTTGAAAAAGCCGTCGAGAAGGAGCATCTCGACGAATACTACGAGCGCGCCCTCAGCCTCGTCACATCCGGCCGCGCCCGCGACGCGTTCGACCTCTCGCAAGAAGCCGACGCCACCCGCGACAAGTATGGCCGCAACACCTTCGGCCAAAGCTGCCTCCTGGCCCGTCGCCTGATCGAAGCCGGCACCCGCGTCGTCGAAGTCATCTGGCCCAAGGTCGCCAATTCAGACAACCATTCCTGGGATCATCACGCCGATCTCACGAAGCGAATGAAAGACCAATCCGGCCCATTGCTGGATACCGGCCTGTCGGCCCTGATCGACGACATGGAGCAACGCGGTTTGCTCGAAGACACGCTCGTCGTTGCCATCGGCGAATTCGGCCGCAGCCCCACCAAGGGCGTCAGCACCTCCGGCAATAGCAACACGCCAGACGGCCGCGACCATTGGCCTTACTGCTACACATCGGTCATGGCCGGCGCCGGCACCAAGCGCGGCTACGTCCACGGCAAGAGCGATGCAACCGGTTCCTCGCCACTCGAGAGCCCGGTCCACCCCATCGAGATCCTGGCAACGATCTACCACGCCCTCGGCATCCACCCCGAGACGATCGTCTACAACCACCTCAACCAACCACGCGAGCTGGTCAAAGCCCAAGCCGTCACGTCGCTCTTCGCATAGTCGAATCGATAAAGAAACGCAAAACACATTTAGCCCCCGGTCAGTGACCGGGGGCTAATTTACGCGCTACATTACGCCGCCCGCTTCTTCGCACCTTTATTCTGCTTCGCCCGCCCGTTGTCTTTCACCGTCGGATGAATCTGCGGCTTCGCCTCCGGCTGCTTGGCTAGAATCGCCGCCAGCTCTTGAACTACTTCCAACTTCTCCTTCACCAGGTTCTTATTCTCGCCCGGGTCCTTTTCGTAGTCGTATAACTCGTAGATCGCCGTGCTTGCATCCTCACCCGGCACCTTCCACTCCACCAGTCGGTACCGAGCTGTCCGCACGGCCCGGCCGATCCGCCCACCTCGTGGATACGCATGAATGATCGCGTCTTTGGTCGGCGCAGCCGGATCACCGACCGCCTGCGCAAAGCTAACGCCGTCGAGACCCTGCGGCATGGGCAGACCTGCCAACTTGCACAGCGTCGGGTAAACATCCACCGATTCCACTAGCGAATCCGATTTCTGGCCGCCCTGCTTCGCTCGCGGATCGTAAACAATCAGCGGAATATGCGCCGCCTCTTCATAGTTCGTGTGCTTACACCATTGCCCATGGTCGCCCAAATGCCAGCCATGGTCTCCCCAAAACACGATAATGGTATTATTTGCCAATCCATCCTTCTCCAGCGCCGCGAGTACCCGCCCAACCTGCGCATCCATGTAACTCACCGCCGCATGGTAGCCATGAATCAACTTCCGCGCATCCGCATCCGGCACCGGCCCTTGTTCCGGCATCCCCGCGTAGTTGCGCAACTCGCCCCAATTGGTCGAAGCAAACTCCGGCGCCCCATCGGGCGCTGTTCGCCGCTGGGCCAGCTTGAGGCTGGACGGATCGTACAAATCCCAATACTTCTTCGGCGCGCAAAATGGCAAATGCGGTTTCACGAACCCAACCGCCAAAAAGAATGGCTGCTTCGGATCCTTGGCTGCCTGAGCTAGTCGCTTGATCGCTTCATCGGCTGTCTTCCCGTCTGGATACAAGTTATCGGGCACATCCGCCGACTCGTACGCAGCCCCCTTCGACAAATCCTTCGCCTTCGCTCCGCCCACGTTATTGAAGAGCGCCGCCTCACGTGAGTTCTTGTTCGCGTCCGCGTTCTCTTTCAAGGCGTAATGCACTACATTCGATCGCCAAAACGGCACGCTCCAAGAAGCATCGTCCTCATGGTTCCCATGCCCCTGATGGAAAATCTTTCCCATCCCCTCCGTGCGATAGCCGTTCTCTTTGAAATACTGCGGCAGCGTCACTGCGTTCGGTCGGCTCTTGCGAAAATTCGTCCCCAGGTCGTAAATGCCCAGCGTCGTCGATCGCAACCCCGTCAGCAGCGCGTTTCGCGACGGAGCGCAAACCGCTTGGTTACAATATGCCCGCTTGAAGACGACGCCCTTCGCCGCCAGCGCATCGATATTGGGCGACTTCACACTCGTATCGCCATAGCACCCAAGCATCGGCTTCAAGTCGTCGACGCAAATCAGCAGCACATTCGGCCGCTCCGCGGCCTGTAGTGACCATGCAAACCCCGAAAAGATACCAACCGCGATCAAGATTCGAGTTCTCATCTGCAACCCATCCGCCAAATCATTTTGCAAAAATTGTTTCACGCAAAGGCGCTGAGAACGCAGAGTTGTCGTAGCTCTGCGTTCTCAGCGCCTTTGCGTGAGACTTATCCCCCTCAATAACACAACAGTAGCGATTTTCCGCTCCCCAAAGTACCATGTAAAGCTCGGTCCCCGAATAAACCCGCCAGGCATCACCATGTTTCGCACGATCTGCTCCGCACTTTTCACTGCACTCGTCCTCCCTGCGATTGCCCACGCCGAAGAAGCCAAGAAGCCGAACATTATCCTGATCATGGCCGACGACCTCGGCTACGAAACGATCCACGCTAACGGCGGCCAGTCCTACCAAACGCCCAACCTCGACGCCCTTGCTGCCCACGGCATTCGTTTCGACCGCTGCTACGTCCAGCCCCTCTGCACTCCCACGCGCGTCGGCCTCATGACCGGCATGTCGAACGCCCGCAACTACATCCAGTTCGGCCTCATGGACCCCAACGCGACCACATTCGGCAACCTGCTCAAAGACGCCGGCTACGCCACCGCCATGGCCGGCAAATGGCAACTGGGCCGCGATAAGGACTTGCCCAAAAAATTCGGCTTCGACGAATACTGCCTCTGGCAACACACTCGCCGCCCGCCGCGCTACGCCAACGCCGGCCTCGAATACAACGGCGTCGAACGCGACTTCCACAAAGGCGAGTATGGCCCCGACCTGATCAACGACTTTGCAATCGAGTTCATCGAAAGGAACAAAACAAAGCCATTCTTCCTTTACTACCCGATGATGCTGACCCACGCCCCCTACCAGCCAACGCCCGATAGCCCCGATTGGGACCCCAAGGCCGCGGGCGAGAACGCTCACAAAGACAACAAGCACTTCGGCGAGATGGTCACCTACATGGACAAACTCGTCGGCAAGCTGGTCACGAAACTCGACGATCTCAAAATCCGCGACAACACCGTCGTGCTCTTCCTCGGCGACAATGGCACCGGCAAAGGCGTACGCTCCAAGTTCAAGGGCGAGGACTACCCGGGCGGCAAAGGAACAACCAACGCCCGCGGCATGCACGTGCCCCTCATCGCTAACTGGCCTGGGCATATCAAGCCTGGCGTCAACGACGATCTCATCGACAGCACCGACTTCCTGCCGACCGTCTGCACCGCGGTCGGTGCCACGATTCCTTCATCTCTGAAAATCGATGGTCACAGCTTCTGGCCACAACTCATGGGCGAAAAAGGCGAGCCGCGCGAGTGGATCTACACCTGGTACTCCCAGCACGGCCAGCCGCCGGCACGTGAATTCGTCACCACGAAAGACTACAAACTCTACCGCGGCGGACGCTTCTACGACCTGAAAAAAGACCCTTACGAAGAGAAAGACCCCAAGCACGCCCCCGATCTCGTCGGCGAGGAAGCCAAAATCGCCGCCAAGCTCAAGGGCGTTCTAGCCCAATACGCAGATGCTCGCCCTTCGTCGGTCGCCGAAAAATCTCTGGCAGGAAAGAGAGGCAACAGGGAAGACGAACAACCACGACGAGCCCAACGCCGCACTCGCAACGCCGGCAAGGCAACCAACGAATGACAGGCTCGATAATCGCTCAGCGACGACTCCGTCTCCATTGCCGGTGTGCGAGCTTCGTGCTCGTGCTCCTATTCACAGGCGTCGTCGGTGCCCAAACGGAAACATCATCGCAGCCCGTTAATCATCAGGACTTGTCCTACTACTTAAGTGCGGACAATACTCGCACCCCCATACGCACACCCGATGACTGGCAGCACCGTCGCAAACAAATCCTCGCCGGCATGCAAGCCGCCATGGGGCCATTGCCTCATCCGAAATCACCGGTTCCGCTCGACGTTCAAATCATCGAGGAGCACCAAGACGGCGGCTACCTCCGCCGCAAAATCTCCTACCATACCGACAATGAGAAGCAACGCGTGCGCGCCTGGCTCTTACTCCCTCTCCCTCCGGGAGAGGGCCGGTTGCTCGGAACTCGCCGTGGCGAGGGTGAGGGTGCCTTGGAAAATACTCTCACTCACAAGCGCCCCGCCATCCTCTGCCTCCACCAAACCACGCCCAACGGCAAAGACAGCCCCATCGGCCTCACCGATCGCCCCGCCCTCCACTACGCCAAAGAGCTAACCAAGCGCGGCTACGTTACCCTCTCCCCCGACTACCCATCGTTCGGCGAAAGCAAAGACTACGACTTCGACGCCGACCCGTACGTCAGCGGCACGATGAAAGCCATCTACGACAACATCCGCGCCATCGACCTCCTTCAATCGCTCCCCGAAGTCGACCCCAACCGCATCGGCTGCATCGGCCACTCCCTCGGCGGCCACAACACCCTCTTCACCGCCGTCTTCGACCAGCGCATCAAAGCCGCCGTCACCTCCTGCGGCTTCACCACGTTCCACCGCTACTACGGCGGCAACCTCACAGGCTGGACCAGCCCCCGCTACATGCCCCTCATCAAAACCAAGTACAATCTCTCGCCCGACCAGGTCCCCTTCGACTTCCCCGAAGTCATCGCCGCAATCGCCCCCCGTGCCGTCTTCGTGAACGCACCTCTGCACGACGACAACTTCGACATCACCGGCGTCCGCGAAACACTCACCGCCGCCCGCCCGATCTACAAACTCCTCGGCAAGCCCGACAACCTCCAAGCCGTCCACCCCGACTACGGCCACGACTTCCTCGACACCGAACGAAGACAGGCGTACGAGTTTTTCGACCGCGAGCTGAAAACAAGCCCCTAACAATTCGTCCAAGTGAGCCGTAGCGCGGTTGCACTCCACAGCCCAGCATCGTCGTGAATTTTACAAAGGGCACACCCTGGAAATCGTTAAATGATCGTCGTTAAGAAATCCCAGTAAGGGTTCACTTCCGAGTGTTGTTAGCCATGCATCCGAAATTGGCCTGAATAATTCACTAGATGTCTATTTCGTAATTCGTCTCTTCAAAACGCCAATAATCCGTGTCGGTCCGCGTGGTGCCGGCGTTCCAACCTGTTGACCGAGTTCTTGCCAAAAGTCCGCAGGATGATCATAGTCTGGCCATGTCTCGTAGGCTCGAAGCTGCCAGTGCTCTCCCAATGCCGATTTCTCCAATTTAGCGCCATTTTCATAGACCGTGACATCCAAACTGCGGAAGTCGATCGGTTGGTCGAGTCGTTTGCCGTCGACTTCCATTACGCGAAACCAGCGGTCGGTTCCAGGCTTGGAAGGACCTTCATCGAGCTCGACCCAGATACCGCTAACAGACGCGACGCGGCGAATTGCAAGGCCGAGCCTACCAAGCACCTGCACATTTTTGCCAATTTCATCGGCACGAAGCCATGTCGGTTGCCGAGCTTCGTTTTCGGCAAGTGCCTCAAACTGACCGGTAGTTATACCCAGCAGCATATACGCCACGGTACAAGTTGCGATGAATTTCCGTCGCATTTCTCACCACCTTTCAACCGTCGTTGAACGCGCCTGCCGACCAAACGATTGTCGGCCCAAATCAACTCGCACGAGAGAGGCCACGAACACGCGGCCAAACGACTCTTGCAATTCAGCAACCGGCCCTTTTTTTCAAACCCGTGAGATCAAGGTTTCGGCACCCCGAGTTGCTGACATATCTTTCGGGCCGTGTACTCGGCTATCTCCCGATGTCGCGGAATCGATGTTCGCCGACGGTTCGCGGGATTTTCCCAGATCGAATGGTCGCCACCCTCTCGTACAAATTGGCAACCTTGCTCGGTCAGGTGCTTAAGCAGATCGCGACGCTTCATGCTCCAGCGTCCTGCGCAACTTCCACCACGTGAGTCGATGCCTGCAGAAGCAAGTGGATCGGTTCCTCCAAATCACTCTCCCGATCGGTCACGGTCGGATTCGGTTGCGGCAGCGATTCTCCCCGGATTAAACATTCCTCGGCCATATCCGCCAATGCGCTGCGTAGCAGCCGGCGAGCATCCTCGAGATCGGCGCCGAAGGTAATCACTCCAGGGAAATCTAACACCTCGGCATGAACGCCCTCATCCAAGTTTTTATACATGGCTCGATAGGTAATCATTTCAAGCGCCCTCCGATTTCATTAGATTGAATCCTTGCCAGCCGCATGTCGCGGTACCACTTCGCCCACGCCGCTGACCTTTAATTATAGCAAACATGCCCGTTGGCCGAACAACCAGCGTCCCCTCACACGCGATGATGTCCCAATTCTATAAAGCCGCGACCGCCGGTCGCGCCCGCCACGCCGCAAAACAAGCCTGATACCGCCGCTAACCCTTTCGACGCCATAACCACCAAGAGCCCCAAGGTACACGAAAGCTTTCGTGTACTTTCGTGCTTTTCGTGGTTAGTCAACTGGTTGCAGGCATCAACCACTGATTACATAGCCTTTCAGAAAAGTGGCCAAAAATGCATACTATACAAATGTATAAATCCTGCTATAAACGTTCGTGCCATGCGACACGAACTTTTTACCAACCCGCCCAAGCCGCGTCCAGATTTTGGACCACGCTGCAACACCACTCGAGGCGCAAACTCCGCGCATTTGCCCGGATATGGGAGTTTTGAAACAAAAAATCGACTTCACGCGCACTCGCCATTATCGAACGGCAAGCAGCTCAATGACTTAGAGAGTCGCCCGCGCGGCGCCCGATTCCAAAACCTCGCGGCGCTCGAGAAATATGAGGCTTTTGGAACGCCGTCCCGGAGGGACGTTCCAAAACTCCGCTCGCCGCTACTGCAACAGCTCGCGCATCGCGTCGGTAAGAACCTGCTCTACCCGCGGCGACACCCTCGACACCGGCGTGGAGTACCCCGTCTCATACCCACCCTGAGAATATGCCTCGGCCGTACCGATATACCCTGGCCCGTAGTCGCCATACGCGGCCATGCACACAAACGCATCCGGCTTCATCTTCTGCGCCGCAAGCTGGTACTCGACGAACAACTCGCCCGGCATCTGCAGCACGTCAATCGGCCCCATGCGGAGCCGGCCGATCGTAATCTTATGCCCCTCGGCCATCCGCATGGCCCAGGCTATGTTGCGAGCGGCTCGCAGCCGGGGAATCAGTTTTTCATTTTTGTTGTTCAGCGTTGCCAGTTGCTCCTTCTCGTCGTACCAGGTGCCCACCGGCAGCACCACGTCGCGTGTCGCCCAGTCGAACGACAAATCGTTGACCGGCAACTTCTTTGTATCGTCCCAGGCTCGCTTCATCCCTTCGGCCAGCCGCTGGGCCAGAATCGGCCGCATTTCATGCGAACCGTCGTTGTACTTTCCAGCCACGACGTTGCCACCAGCGCCGTTGAAATGAATATGCAGCCCGGCCTTTTCCGCGGCCTCCGCCTGGTCTCGTCCCATTCCCACGAAGTCTGCGCTGCACAGACTTGTGTAGTAGTAGCTCTGCGGATGCGTAGCGTAGTAGGTAAGCACGGCCAGCGGACGATCGCCCTGCCAGAAGCTGAGCATCCGCACGTTTGGATCGATGTTCCCCTCGGGCAACTCGCGAATCTTCGGATCCTTGTTGGCCGAGTACCGCACGTACTGCACCTTGCCATCCGGCCCCAAAATGCGGCGAGCCGACGCGACCTTTTCCACCAGCCCCTTGCCATAGCCGACGGCCGTGACCGTTTCCAAACGCTTCATCGCGTCGCCGGCAGCGGCAGCCACGCGTTTGACCGCCTCTCGCGAAAACTCGACCGGGAACAACTCGTTCGGCAGTCCCACCTCCGCGGCAATCCGCTCGGCCAGGTAATCGCAGCCAGGCGCATCGTGTTGATGCAACGCATGGACGCTGACCCGCTCGATCGGCGTTTCACACACCTCGGCGATGGCCTTGCGAAAAGCATCGTGCCCCTCGTTGCCGATCCCGACCCAATCGAACGCCACCAGAATAACAGGCTTCTGCTGATCCGCCTGCAAGACAATCCCTCGTGCCGAGAGCGGATCGTTCACGCCAGTAGCTGGCGGCACGAGACCGTCGCACAACGGTGCTCCCGCCGGCGGCGTCACATCCACCTTGAACGTCGCCACCTTAAGCTCAACAGCACAAACGCTGCCAGCAACAAAGGTCAGCCATGCCATCAGCACCAATCCGAAATTTCTTCCCGCCATCATTTCCCTACTCCCTGCGAAGCCGCTTGTTGCAAGAAACTAATCAAATCTGCCATCGACTTCTTATCAATCATCTTTTCCAGCCCTTCGGGCATCAGCGACTTGCCCGAGCTATGAATATCGTCGATATCGACACGAAGCACGGTTACGACCTTGTTCTCAGGGGCACGCAGCGTAATGGCCGTGGGAGTTTCGCCCGCCTTAACGCCGCTAATCACCTGGCCGTCACTCGTTGCAACCACATACTCCAAGAACCGCGGGTCGACTTCCGCGTTCGGCGCGAGCACGTTGAACAACACCGACTCGGCCCCGCGGCTGACCATTGCCGAAAGGTTAGGACCAACTTGATAACCGATTCCACCAATCTCGTGGCAGGTCGAACAAGTTCGCTCGAACACGATCTTCCCCTGCGCCGCATCGCCGCCGGCCAGCACTCCGGCTTCCTTGTATTCCTGAAAGACCTTCTGGCGATCTTCCGACATTCCCTGGCCGCCCAACGTGCGGAGAACTTCGCGAACCTTTGCCGACGGATAGTTCTGCAATCGGGAAAGTTGACTCGGATCGAGCGAGGTAAGCGGCATCTTGCTCTTGGCCAGATACTTGGCGAATTCGAGCGCCCATGGTCCGCGACGAAGCAGCACCTCGGTCGCTTTCGCCTGATCCGCCGGCGAGAGCTGCCCATAATGAGCCAAAATCAGATCGGCCACGCCGGGCGAATCGAACTGCCCCAGGGCCGCGAGCACCGCCGAATGAACGCCGTCCGATTCCCGCGACGCAAGCAATTTGCCCAAGAGCTCACGCTCCTCCGCGAACGTGCCGAACGACAAATGCTCCACCGCCGCCAGGCGATCCGCCATCGAAGCCCCTGGCTGTTGGAGTACCTGACGCGCCTCGCTGACGAGCGATTTCGCGGCCGAGCCGCGCAGCTCGCGCAGTTTCACGATTTGCGGCTCACTACCGCTCAGCAAGTTGACCGGCAAACGACTCAAAGCCTTCAGCACGGCAAGTCGACTTGCCGAACGGCCATTCCCATCGTCCGGGTTCAATTGTTCCAACAGAATGCCGAGGTCCGCCTCACGCCGTTGTCGCACGATCTGGCTCACGATCGAGGCCACGATCGGCTCCGACGCCGAACTGGCCGCCCACTGATTATCCGCCAACAGTTGCTTCAAGACGCCTGCCGCCCGATCGACGATCGACGTCAGCACAGCATCCGTGATATCGCGACTCTGCATGTTTTGAAGCACGATCCGTGCCAGCGCCTTCGTGGCCGCATCGTCTCGACACTCTCCGAGCGAGAGCGCGAGTTGAAACTGCACGATCGGGTCGGGATCGGCCACAAGCACAACGGCCTTCTCGCGCACCGCCGCCGATTTGTCGAACATCGGCTCGGCAAGCTGCAACCCGTGCCGACGAACCTGGGGATCGGAGTCGTTGAGCGCGTGCAGAACGTCGCTCTCAGCCAGCGCGTTCAGGCTCTCCAGCGCGTACAGCATAGCGATCCTCGCTTCTGGCCGTTCGCAGGTCGCGAGCTTCTTGCGGAGCAGCTCCGCGGTCTCTGGTTGCTGCCGTTCGTAGATCAATCGCAGCGCCGTCATCCGCCGCCATTGGTTCGGCGAGTCGAGTGCGTCGACAAGCTCCGCGGGAGTCGCCTTCCCGAGCCACTTCGGCTCTTTGTATTGGTACTCGGTCGGCACGACGCGATAGATGCGCCCCCGGCTGCTGGTCGCCAGATTGAGTTGCTTCTTCAATCCCGCGGGCAAGCTGGCCGGATGCTCGATCGTCTCGCGGCACATATCGCAAATCAGCAAACTGCCATCGGCGCCAAGCGCCATTTGCACCGGGCGGAACCAAATATCCTTCGCTCGAACGAACTCGCTGTTCTTGTCGATCCGATCGCCACGATACGTGACGCCGTCGGGCACCAGTCGCTTGCGATGGATCAGGTTGCTGCCCACATCGGCCGTGAGAACGATCGTGTCGCCATCGGTCGGCCATTGGCCACCTTCGTAGACGGTGACGCCGGTGGAGCCGGTGAAGTAGCCACCGGCACGTCCGCCCCCTTCCACCGGACCCGAGGCTTTACCGGAAACGCGCATCTCGGTCCGCGCAATTCGCCACGCTTCGATCGGACTGATGCGGTAAACCTCGGCCTGCGGACCGTCGGAGGCGATCGAACGGCGAGCCGACACGACCGATTGATAGGGATTGCGCTTCAGGTACCGCTCTTCGAACACGATCGCCTGCAGGTGATCGCTGTTGCTGCACACGAATCGATTGCCCCAACGATCGAATGTCATGCCGTGCTGCCCGGCGCCGGTGAGGGGCGTCATGTCGAGCGTCTTGGGATCGATGGCAAAGTCGCGATTCTGGTAGTCGACTTCCTTGGCGTTGTCGCCGCTGGCGATCTTGGCTTTTCCACTCACCACATCATCGAGCGAGCCGAGCGCGACCCGCTTGATCAAGCCGCCGGTGCTGCTCGATGTGCCGTAGATACGATGATCGAGACCCCACAAAAACGTGTTCATCAGGCCTTGCACATTCTTGCGGCTGAAGCCGGTGTAGATGACCTGCTTCACATCGGCCACGCCGTCGCCGTCGGTGTCCTTGGCATACAGAATATTGGGCGGATCGCCGATGAACACGCCGCCACCGTAGCAAATCACGGCCGTCGGCCAGGAGAGCTTGTCGAGAAAGACTTTGCTTGTTTCGTATTTGTCGTCGCCATCTTCGTCTGTCAGCGTGCGGATTCGGCCCAAAAAATCTTTATCCTGCTCCGAGTAATCGCGCATCTCGACGACGTACATCTTGCCGTTCTCGTCCGTCGAGATTGCCACGGGATCGATCACCTGCGGCTCCGAGGCGACCAACTCGATGCGGTAGCCGGGCGCCACTTCGATCGTCGCCATCGACTCCTGCGGAGTCTTTCCTGCAACGCGCTCCAACTTGTATTCGCTTCCCGCCTCGTTGGCCGATTCCTTCTTTACGGCGGTTGCGGCAAACGCCGTCAGGCCAATGCAGACCATGCCGAACAGTCCCCAGAGATATTTTCTCATCATCTGCTTCGAGTCGTTGCGCATATCGTCAGGATTTATTTTGAAGGAAGACTACAACCCGGCATCAATCGGAACCGGCTTGCCGGAATCGACCGACTCTTGTGCGGCGAGGCACATCGCCACCGACCAGCGCCCATCTTGAGCACTACAACTGAGCTTGTCGCCCGATCGAATCGCCCGGACCAACATCGCCACCTGGTCTTCGAGTTCGAAGACCTCGCCCGTAATCTTGTCGATTTTGATTTTTTGAACCTGCTCGCCATCGAACGCGCGGAGCGAGAAGGTCGGGTGAAGCGTACGATCCAACGCGCCGCTCCAAGAGGCCCAAATCGCGCCTTTTGTACCGGTAACTTTCACCGTTTGATGATGCTCGAAAGCGGCCAAGGTTTGCGACACGACCGCGTAACCGCCTTTCGGAAAGTGGACGATCGCGCTGAAGTTGTCCTTGAGCTCATCGTGCCCCGGCTGGCGCGAGTTGGCCGCGGCATACACCGTCGTCGGATCACCAAGCGAGCTAAGATACCAGCGAGCCAGGTCAAAGAAATGGATCGGCTCTTCAAGAATCCAGCTTCCCACGCGGTTGATGTCGTATCGCCAACTATCGGACCCCAGACGATAGGGGCGGCGCGACAATTCAACCAGTGCGTACTTTGGTTCGCCGATAAAGCCAGAATCGATCAGCTCCTTCGCCTTGCCCCAGAGCGACGAAAGCCGCAACTCATGGCCGACGGCAAACACGCGGTTCTGCTGGCGCGCCAAGGTAATCAAGTCATCGCACTCTTGAAGCGAGAGTGCCATCGGTTTTTCCAGCAGCAGGTGCTTCCCTGCCGAGAGTGCCGCCGAGGCGATTTCGTGATGCAGATAGCTGGGAACCACGATGTCGACCGCTTCGATATCAGGCCGAGACAGCAGCTCGCGATAATCGGCATAGACATGTGCGTACGGAAAGGCCTCACGAGCTGCACTCTGACTCGCTTCGGAGCGAGCAGCGATCGCTCGCAACTCCGCGCCGTTCGTTTTGGCAATCGCATCGGCGTGAAACCGGCCCCATGCGCCAAAACCGATCAAACCGAAACCGAGTGGAGTATCCAACATGTGATCGAGTTTACCATGCCGAAACTTGGCTGTCACACGGCGCGAAGCGTGCGGAGTCGTGATCGCATTCGATGCCCCACTCTCGCGCGGCAACGAGATGCAGTTGCGCCGAAGCGTGAATCCAGCGTGGGGAGCTACTCAACCGCTGGCC
>CAZJWY010000030.1:13322-36654 GCA_964549545.1 uncultured Planctomycetaceae bacterium
CGCTGGCCTTCGCGTTGGCCGGACGATTGCGTCTCGTTCCGCTCCCTGCTGGCGTCGCAACCTCCGCTGGAATCGCCGGCATCTTGAATTTCACCGCCTTGGCCTCGTTGTCGAATTCTTGCCGGAGCTTTTTTACCAAGGCTGTATCCGCCACGAGATTTTTCAGTTCGTAAGGGTCGCTCGCCAAGTCAAATACCTCGGTCCATTCCTCGTGGCCCGGATAAGTGATGAGCTTCTGCGTTTCCGTGCGATAGGCCAGCACTGTGGGCGACGCAAACTTTGGCTCTTTGAAGTACTCGTAGAAAAAAGCCTTCCGCCAATTACCGGGTGTCTCGCCTGCGAGGATCGCGCGCATGCTTCGCCCTTGCGTATCGGGAAGCGGCTCGGCGCCGGCGAAATCCAAGATCGTGGGTGCATAGTCGATATTGAGGACCATCGCGTCACTCGTCGTGTCGCGTTTCGCGGATTTACCCGGCACGCGGATCAACAGCGGCGTGCGCAAGCTCTCGTCATAAGCGCTCCGTTTATCGCCCAGCCTATGTTCACCCAAGTAGTAGCCATTGTCGCTGGCGACGATGACGATCGTATTGTCGGACTGACCGGCCGCCTGCAGCGCATCGAGCACGCGGCCGACGCAGCCATCGATTGCGGTGATGTGCTGCATGTAGGCGCGGTGGGCCTCGAACTGGCGACCATCCACATCGAACTGGCGGCCAGCACGCCGAGGGTTCACGCCAGTCGCTGCATTCGGCTGCTTGTTGAAGATCGCGGCGACATCAAGATTCGGAATGGGGCGAGACTCCTGGCCGGCATACAGATCGCGATACTTCTCCGGCAGGCTCTCGCCGCCGCGCGGGCCATGTGGGCTTTTGAATCCCAGCCAGAGAAAGAACGGCTTCTCTTTGGTCTGCTGCTCGATGAACTTGATCGCATAGTCGGTCGAGACATTATCGATCCAACCCTGCGTGGGAATTTCGCGACCGTTGAAGAGGATCGGGCAGTTGTTGTAACGGCCCTGGCCGATGAAGCTGGCCACGTAGTCGAAGCCAGGCCGAGTGCGCTGGCTATCCAGGTGAAACTTGCCGCAATAGCCTGTGTTGTAGCCGGCGTCTTGGAGGCGGTTTCCAAACGTGATTGTTCCCGCGGGCAGCGGCTGCTGATTGCCGATGATGCTATTCAAATGGCTGTAGCGGCTCGTCAACACGCATGCCCGCCCCGGCGAACACAGCGAATTCACTACGAACGAATTGCGAAACCGCACGCTGTCCTGCGCGAGCTTGTCGAGCCGAGGGGTCTGGAGCCAAGGAAAGCGGGCCTTCTCGCCCTGCTCCTGCTGTACCACCCCCAGGCAATCCCACCGCCAGTCGTCGGCGTAGAAGAAAACAATGTTAGGCCGCTTCGCCTCGGCGGCATGCGATCCTGCTATCGCAAAGAAAAACGAGACAACGGCGAGGAGAATTGAAATGGCCTGTGTTTTGTAAAAGGTCGGCATCATTACAGATTGTAACTCCGTGGATAGGCCAATGTTTCGGCGATCATTCGCTCGTTCATTGTTTTTAATGGGACGATTTATTTACCACAGAGGACACAGAGGGCACGGAGAGGATATTTTTAGAATCCGCAGATGAACACAGATAACAGAAAGATAAATCTGTTTTGAATTATCATCTGCGTTCATCTGCGGACAAGTATCTCTTTCTCTGTGCCCTCCGTGTCCTCTGTGGTGAAATATTTGTCTCGACAAAGTATAATCACGACGGATACTCGGCGCGAACCAAACATTAGTACATTTGCTCAAAGGCGGCATCATGTTTCGACGAGACTTTCTTAGGACTGGAGTCGCGGGAGCGGTAAGTTTTGCCGCTCTGCAATCACGGGCATTTGCCGTGGAAGGGGACAAGCCGCTACGAGTCGCCCTCATCGGCTGCGGGTGGTACGGCAAGACCGATCTCTTGCACCTGATGCAGATGGCGCCGGTCGAGGTGGTCGGATTGTGCGATGTCGACTCGCAGATGCTCAGCAATGCCGCCGAGCTGGTATCACAACGCCAACCGTCGAAGAAGAAGCCGGCCACGTACGCCGATTACGACAAGCTGCTCGCTGCGGAAAAGCCGGAGATTGCGCTCATCGGCACGCCCGATCATTGGCATTGCCTGCCAATGGTTGCTGCTTGCCAAGCCGGAGCCGATGTTTATCAGCAGAAGCCGATCAGCTACGACGTGGTCGAAGGCCAGGCGATGGTCGCGGCGGCGCGCAAATACAATCGCACCGTGCAGGTGGGATTGCAACGCCGTAGCACGCCTCACTTGATTGAAGCGCGCGACAAATTCATTCGCACGGGCGCGCTTGGCAAGATCGCGTACGTCGATATTCATAGTTATTCCGGCTCGCCGGGCGGTTTTCCTCCCAATGCAGCGCCGCCGGAAAATTTGGATTGGGAGAGGTACGTGGGACCGGCGCCGATGCGCGAGTTCAATCCGGCCATCCATCCTCGTGGCTGGCGCGGCTGCAAAGAATTCAGCAACGGGCAGACGGGCGACTTGTGCGTCCATTTTCTGGATGTCGTGCGGTATTTTCTCGACTTAGGTTGGCCCCGCTCGATCTCGGCCACGGGCGGCACCTTGATGCGCAACCCCGAGTCGACAATGAATGTCCACGACACGCAGCTAGCCAGCTTCGATTTCGGCAACGTGAAAATTGTTTGGAACCAGCGCAATTGGGGCGAGAACCCCGAGCCCAAATTCGGCTGGGGTGCAACGCTCTATGGCGACAAAGGAACACTCCGGTTAAGCGTACATGCCTACGAGTTCACGCCGCATGGCGGGCAACCCGTGCGCGGCGAGTTCGTCAACGAGCAAGACAAATACCCCGAAGACTTGCAACACAAGGAAACAGAGATCTACGCAGCGCCGGCCACGCGCCGCCACATGCAAGACTTTCTGACTGCTCGCCAGGAAGGAAAACGACCGGTTGCCGATATCGAACAAGGACATATTTCCACGGCATGCTGCCTGCTCGCGAACCTGTCGATGAAGCTTGGCCGTAGTCTTCAGTGGGACGAGCAAGCGGGGAAAGTCATCGGCGATGAGGAAGCGAACAAAGGCCTTGCGCGCGAGTATCGTGGTTCGCTTGTGCATCCGACGCCGGAGAATGTGTAGAAACCTTTGCTGCATTGAAGATATAGCAGCCCCGTCTCGGGGCGGCCGTTCGCGGTCGAATCATCGAGGAGGACGGGATGGCAGCCGGCCGGGACGGCCGGGCTATATAATTATTTTTACTTTGCTGGAATCAGTCGGAGACACACCAACCTGCCGGCGCCCTCGACGTAGAGCAGTCCGCGCGAGAGTGCGGGGGCAGCCCAAGCCGGGTATGGAAGCAACGCGGATTTTGCCTCTGTGTCTGAGCGCGGTTTGCCGACGACGGCACCGGGAGTCGCTGGATCTTCGCCCTCGCCGATGCCGTAGTCCCATTTGGCGACTTCGTCGTACTTATCGGGCGCTGGCCGGAGAATGCGAAGTGTGCCATCTTCGCTGAGGCAGACTAGCTTGCCATCGACGAGGAGGAGTGAAGAGCGAGTCATTCCCGGCTCGCTCCACATGACCTTGCCGGTCTTCCATTCGACGCAGCGCAGCTCAGCATCGGGAGCGTGGTAGCCGCTGGAGCCGTAGAGATAGCCTTCGTGCTCGATCGGCGTGTTCCAATGGAGAGCCATTGCCTGGTTACGGCGGCGATTGCGGTCGGTCCACACTTCGGTAAACTTCGTTCCGTCGAATCGCACGACCGCGCTGCCGACTTCGTAGGTTTCGGAGATGAAGACTTCGTCGCCGACGATGACCGGCGTTGAGGCGTTGACGCTTTCCAGCTTGCGTGCTCGCCAGGGAAATTGGGAAATCGTTTGGCCTTTCTCAGGATCGATTGCAAGCAGGTTATTGCGGGCGAACATGAAGACGACATCGCGACCGCCGATTTTTGCGACGACGGGGCTAGAATAGCTGGCCAGGTCGTTGCCTGTTTGCCAACGAACCTTGCCGGTGGCTTTGTCGAAGGCGACGATGGCCGAGCCGCTGGAGTCAACATGGCCGTTGGCTGTATAAACATCGGTCGGGCCGCCCGGTGGGCTGCCGCCGACGTTTACCAGCAACAGATCGTTCCACACGAGCGGTGTGCTGCCGACGCCGAAGAAGTTTTTGACGACGTGGAATTCCTTGGTCGTATCGATTCGCCAGACGGGTTTGCCATCGGCGATGCGAACACACTGCAGTACACCTTCGGCGCCGAAAGTGTAAACATACGGACCGTCGACCATGGGAGTGGCGCGCGGGCCGTTGTTGTAGCCGAGCATGTCGACGAAATCGGTCGGGTATTCACACTTCCAGATTTCCTTGCCGGTAGTAGCATCGAAACACTTCAACTGGGCCAGATCGCCTGTGCGAGAAAAATGAAACAGTCGGCCATTGCTGATGGCTGGCGCGGCGTAGCCGGTGCCGACTTCTTTTTGCCACACTACGGCTGGTCCCGTCGCTGGCCAAGAGTTTGGCAATCCTTTCTCATCCGACTTGCCGTTGCGATGCGGTCCCAGAAAGCCGGGCCAATCGGACGCCGCCTGCGTTGCAGACGATTCAGGCGGCGCAGCCGACAAGCACGCTGCACCGCTAAATATGAAGGACAGCAGAAGAAGGTATCGAATCGTGTGCATGTGTGGTCGCCTACGGTGGTCACGGTGTTATAATGAGGGTTACCCTCCGCGGCAAGGAAACGACGATGTCGTGCTCGAAAGACAAACCCATTCGTAAAGCGAAACCAGGCGAGTTTCGTTGCAAGGACTGCGGGGTAGTCGCCAAGAAAAAGAAGAATCTTTGCAGCCCGAAGAAGGTGAAGGAATAGGGTGGAGTCGGTGTGTAAACCCGATGAAAGCTGTCGGCTATTGGCTGTCGGCTTTCGGCCAGAAGCCTATTGGTTGCTTCGCCACGTTTCATCTCGTTGGCACACTCAAGAGGCCGCGTGTTGGCGCGGCCGATATTTCGCTAAGCTCAGAATGACAAAACTCGTCGTCATCTGCCTGCTGTTAGCGCCTCTTGTCGGCAACGTTCACGCTGATGAAACGTTTTTCCGCGAGCGGGTTGCACCCATTCTTGAGTTACACTGTGTACGGTGCCACGAAGGCGAGAAGCCAAAGGGCGGATTGTCGTTGGTATCGGCAGAGCGATTTGCCAAAGGTGGGGAGAGTGGGCCGATTGTCGTACCGGGCAAACCGGACGAAAGTTCGCTCGTCGACTACATATCAGGCGACGCGCCAGAGATGCCGAAAGACGGCAAGCCGTTGTCGACTGGCGAAGTCGCGGCTATCCGTCAGTGGATTCAAGACGGCGCGGTCTGGCCAGCGGGTATCGAGCTCACCGACAAACGGCAGTACGACTTCAACTGGTGGTCACTGCAACCTCTTCAGCAGCCCACGCCGCCGGATGTGCATTCGGATTGGGTCCGCACTCCGATCGACGCCTTCATTCTGAACAAACTTAGCGAACACAAGCTGCGTCCTTCGGTCGAGGCCGATCGACGAGCATTCATTCGCCGTTTCTACTTCGACCTGGTTGGTTTGCCGCCTTCGTATGAAGAGGTGCAGGCGTTTGTCGTTGATAAGGATCCGCAGGCGTATGAGAAGCTCGTCGATCGCTTGTTGGCGTCGCCTGAGTATGGCGAGCGTTGGGGACGCCATTGGCTCGATGTCGTTCACTACGGTGATACGCATGGCTACGACAAAGACAAGGTGCGACCGAATGCGTGGCCGTATCGCGATTATGTCATTCGATCGCTGAACGACGACAAGCCCTACACGCGATTCGTCGAGGAGCAGATTGCCGGCGATGTGCTGTTTCCTGGCACGGCCGATGGAGTCATCGCGACTGGTTTCCTGGTCGCCGGGCCGTTCGACTTCGTGGGGCAGATCGAGGTGGCCGAGGGGACGTTGGCCAAAGCGATCACGCGGAATCTCGATCGGGACGACATGGTGACGACTGTGATCGGCACGTTTAACAGCATGACCGCGCAATGCGCTCGCTGTCACAATCACAAGTTCGATCCGATTACGCAGGAAGATTACTACAGCTTACAAGCGGTGTTTGCGGGGATTGATCGAGCGGATCGCGCTTACCCGGCGGATAAGAATCAGGCTGCGGGTGGGGTCGTGTTCGCAGCGGCCGCGGAGTTTGATGCTCGCAATGCGTTTGTGCCGACGCATGGCAAGCCGCGGCCTGTGCATGTATTGAAGCGAGGCAACGAGAAGGATCCAGGTGCGGAAGTCGGAGCGGGCACATGCGGATACTTGCCGCAACTTGCTTCGCGATTCACGGCGATCGATAAAGATCGCGAAGGCGCTCGCCGGGCGGCGCTGGCTGCCTGGCTGGTCGACAAAAGCAATCCGCTCACATGGCGTTCGATCGTCAACCGTGTGTGGCAGTATCATTTCGGCCGCGGTATTGTCGACACGCCCAACGACTTTGGCCGGATGGGCAGCATGCCCTCGCATCCGGAATTGCTGGATTGGTTGGCCATGGAGTTTCGTGACGGCGGGCAATCGCTCAAGAAGCTTCATCGGCTGATTTGCACGAGTTCTGTTTACCGCCAGTCGTCGGGCGGCAATGCGGAGTATGAGAAGATTGATGGTACCAACCAATACCTGTGGCGCATGAATCGTCGTCGGCTGGAGGCGGAAGGAGTGCGCGACTCCGTGCTCGCGGTTGCCGGGAAGCTAAACCGCAAGCGTGGTGGGCCGCCGTTTTTGGCGTTCGGCTTCAAGGATGATGAATCGCCTCATTATAATTACGAGGAGTACGATCCCGAGGACGCAGCCTCGCATCGTCGTAGCGTCTATCGACTGATCGTACGCAGCGTGCCCGACCCCTTTTTGGCGACGCTCGATTGCGCCGATCCATCCGCGCAAGTGGGGCGTCGCAATGAAACGCTCACGCCTTTGCAATCGCTGGCTCTGCTCAATAATCCGTTCATGGTGACAATGGCCAAACACTTGGCCAAGCGAGTGGAACCCAATGGAAAAGATAATAGCGATCGGCTGCGGGCTGCCTGGCAGTTGGCATTCGGACGCAGTCCGACCGACGATGAACTAACACCACTTGTCCACTACGCCGATCGCCAAGGGTTGCCAAACACTTGCCGCCTGATCTTCAATATGAATGAGTTCGTCTTCATTGACTGAAATGCAGAATCCCCATTGGCCATCCACTGTGTCCGCACCCAACGAGACTTCCCGCCGCGATTTCCTTTGGCGACTCGGCGGCGGCTTGGGCGGCATTGCGCTCGCCAGTATGCTAGCCGATGAGGGTCTCTTGGCCGGCAATACGCCGACAACTCGCCCGTCGATTCTCCATTATCCGCCGAAGGCGAAACGAGTCGTTCAGCTCTACATGTCTGGGGCAGCCAGCCAATGCGACTTGTGGGACTACAAGCCCGCGCTGGCAAAGCACCATGGCGAAAAGTTCGATCCGGGCGAGAAAGTCGAGTTGTTTCAGTCGGCGCCAGACAAAGTGATGGCCTCGCCGTTTCCGTGGCAGCAGTACGGCAAGTGCGGCAAGTGGCTCAGCGAACCGGTCGCGGCGCTGGGCGAGTGTGTCGACGATATCGCGTTCATTCATTCGATGGTGTCGAAGTCGAACGTACATGGCCCCGCCACGTTCATGCAGGCGACCGGTTTTGTGCTGCCGGGCTTTCCTAGCATGGGCTCGTGGATCAGCTACGGCCTGGGGAGTATGAACCGCGACTTGCCGACGTTCGTCGTGTTGCCCGACCCGCGCGGGCTGCCTCCTAACGGGCACATGAATTGGTCGCCTGGTTTTTTACCGGCCGAGCATCAGGCCACTGTGGTGCAGCCGGGCTCGAAGACGCCGATTGCCGATTTGTTTCCGCCCACTGGATCGTATGTTACGCGCGAAAGCGATGCGGAGGGGCTGGCGATTCTGGGGGAGCTAAACCGCAAGCATGAGGCTGCGCGGCAGGGTGATTCGCGGCTTGATGCGCGGATTCGTGCTTACGAATTGGCCGCGAGGATGCAGGTCAGTGCGCCTGAGGTGCTCGACATTCGCAATGAGCCGGAACATATTCTGCGGATGTACGGTCTGGATAAGGAGAACACGATTACGCCGGCCAAGGCGCAGATCGACACTCGGCAAGAGATCGAATACTTCGGCCGCAATTGCCTCGTCGCGAGGCGACTGCTCGAACGGGGCGTGCGATTCGTACAGGTTTGGAGCGGTGCCGATAATGGTTTCCCACGGCGTAATTGGGATTCACACGAAGATCTTAAACGCGATCATGGCCCACTTGGAGCCGGCCTGGGCGTCGGCGCGTCGGCGTTGCTGAAAGACCTTAAGCAGCGCGGCATGCTGGAAGACACGATCGTGTTGTGGACGACCGAGTTTGGTCGGATGCCGTGCAACCAGGGCGCGGTCGGGCGCGATCACAATCCGTTTGTGTTCACGAGCTGGCTAGCGGGCGGCGGCGTGAAGGGAGGCGTCAGCTATGGCGCGAGCGACGAGTGGTCGTACAAGCCTTTGGAGCGCGATAAGCCCACCTACTGCTATGATCTTCACGCAACCGTGTTGCGGCTGCTGGGAATCGAGCATACGGCGCTCACGTTCCGCAGCAATGGCATCGATCGCCGACTAACCGATGTGCATGGGCAGGTGATTAACGAGATCGTCGCTTAGCTGCCATCGGCAGTATTTTGAAGAAACTCAACCGCCTTTTTCTTGCCGGCCGATTTGGCTGCTCCCAGGGCATCCTGGCCGGATTTGTTTACTGCCGAAAGTGTTGCCCCAGCGGCAACCAACAGCTTGAGAACTTTTGTTCCTGCGTTACGGCGAGCCGCTGCAATTAAGGGTGTGTTCTCGTCCACATCGCGGGAATTTACGTTTGCACCATGGTCGATTAACCAAGACACTCCGCGAGCGTCTTCATGGGCGGCAAATGCATGTAGCGCAGTTCGCTCGCAGGTGGAGTTAATATCGAATCCATGGTCGAGGAGCGCCGCTGCAACGTCGTAATTGCCGTCACCATGTCTCTGAAAATGGCCTACTGCCGCAAGGAACGTATTTTGCGTTATCTCGGCTCCATGGTTGAGAAGTGCAGACGCGATTTCAACATTCCCTCCCGTCCAAGCAACATAAAACAGAGGTGTTACTCCACTCAATCCGTAATAACTGCCAGTAGCAGAAACGTCGGCTCCTGACTCGAGCAGAAGCAACGAAGTTGCCAAGAAGCTGCTGTTAAGATGTTGCGACTCTTTCCATAAGGTGGACGCACAGCAGTAATGTAGCGGAGTCATGTCAAAGGAGTCTTTTTCCCTGGCACATGCAGGCGATTGGCTCAAATAGTATCGGACCTTTTCTGTGTCTCCCATCGCCGCGGCGGCAAAAAGGTCGGCTTTCAATCCGCTCTCAAGCAAACACTGAATTAGAAAAGCGTGTCCGCCGCGAGCAGCCTCACACAGTAGCTCTTTCTCTGGGCTCGCCCCAGCAGAGAGGAGAAGTTTTGCCAATTCCAAATGGCCGGAGTGCTTGCGTATTGTGTGATAATCTTGATAGACCTTTCTGAGCAGAAACTGAAGGTCTACCGTGGCGCCACTTTCGATAGCGTCCGTGACGGCTTGTTTGTTTCCTTGCTTAGCTGCGTCAGAAAGATTCACTTAGCGGCCAAGCCTCCAGCGGCTACGGCTGGGGGCTCGCTGACGCTCGACCCCAGTCACCCAGAATATTCTAGTCGAGGGTCTTCACCCACAGTTGGCGGAATTGTACTGGGTCGCCGTGGTGTTGCAGGCCGATGGGGCCGCTCTTCGGCAGGTCAGGCAAGTCGGGAGTGTCGATCACGCGTTCGCCGTTGAGCTCGGTTGTCATTCGACTTCCCTTGAGCGTAATGAGAAACACGTTCCACTCGCCAAGCGGCCGGTCGGCGTTTTTGATGGGGATGCACGCGCGGCGAACGGTTTGCGGCATTTTGTGGTCGGTGCGGTAGCCGTTGATTTCGCCGGAGCCGAGTTCCTGGCTCCAGATGTTGGCCTGGCATTTGGAGGTGCCGCGGAACATGAGGCCGCTGTCGCCGGCGTCCAGGTGGGGGCGAGTGACGCGTTTGCCGTCGTCGCCCATCAGGAAGTCGCCGTTGTAGAGCACGATTGGCGTCGGCTTTAGCTTCGGCTTCTCGGGCAATCGCCATTCGGCGTACATTTCGATGTCGCCGTAGCTTTTCTTCGTCCACAAGGAATTGTCCTCGAACTTTCCCTTGGCCTTGCCGTCGTAATCGATGACGCCGTCTTTGATTGTCCAGTGGCCGGTATGGTGGGGCTTTATGTCCCAGGCATCAAGCGCGTCGTCCTCGGCAAGCGGTTGAAAGCCGGCCGCTCGCAATTGCTCGGGCGTCTTCTGACCTGGAATCCTGACATCGTCTGCAAGCGCGGTGGACCGGCATGCGCACAATGCAATTACAATCGATGCTAAGAAAAAATTGTGCGGTGGAAGCGCCTGCATTTGATTGGACCTGCGGCCATTAAACGGGTTTTGAGACGCCCGGAACGGCGATGGCATAGCGGCCATCGTCATGGGGCTGGACGGGCGCGTCAGCATGCCAATCTTCCGCGTCGGTCGTAAGGGTGGTGCTTGATTGCAATGCCTCGTCCCACTTCACGACCTTACCGGAATACGTGGCCATGCGGCCGAGGATGCCAGTCATCGTGCTCCAAGCGGCGTATTCGGCTTCGTTGTACGGTGTATCGTTGCGAATTGCAGCGAACAGGGCGTCGTGCTCGAGTTGGTAGGCGTTGTTTTGATAGCCTTTGGCGCCGCCGGTTACGCGCCATGCTCGTTTGCCGTCGAGGAGCAATTCGCTGGCCGTGGCATCCAGGTTCATTACACCTTTTGAGCCGTGCGCATGTTCCTTGACGCTGTGTGCGCAGCCATCGATCTGCCGGCATTGGCTGAACATCTTCGTGCCGTCGGCATACGTGAACTCGACGGCGTGGTGATCGAAAATGTTGCCGAATTCCTTGCCGGTGCGCACCTGCCGGCCACCCATGCCCTGGGCTTCGACGGGATGAGCATCTTTGATCCAGTTGCAAACGTCGAGGTTGTGGACGTGCTGCTCGCAAATATGATCGCCGCTGAGCCACGTGAAAAAGTACCAGTTGCGAACTTGATATTCCAACTCGGAAAGATTGTCGCGCGGAAACGGCGACTTGGCTGGCGGTCCGCCGTTCCAATAGCAGCGAAGCGCGATGAGGTCGCCGATCGCTCCGTCGCGAATTTTTTGAACGGATTCGAGATAGGACGGCTGATGCCGTCGTTGGAGACCGACGCCTACCTTTAGGTTTTTCTTTTTCGCTTCTTCGGCGGCCGCCAACACGCGGCGGATGCCGGGAGCATCGGTGGCGACCGGCTTTTCCATGAACACATGCTTGCCGGCGCGGACCGCGTACTCGAAGTGCTGTGGTCGATAACCGGGCGGTTGGGTCATTAGCACTACGTCGACGCCGCTGTCGATTGCTTTGCGGTAGGCATCGAGGCCGGTGAACTGGCGTTCTGGTGGGACATCGATTTTATTGGCATCCGCTGTCGAACGCCGTTTCGCGGTTTTCGCTTTCTTGTTGGCTGGTTCCTCGTTGGCCATTTCCCGCTTGGCACTTCGCAGGCATGTTTCTAACCGATCGGGGAAGGCGTCGGCCAAAGCCCAGAGCTTCACGGAATCGCCGGTGCCGAGTGCCTGGACAACCGCGCCCGTGCCCCGCGACCCACAGCCGATCAGCGCGATTTTGAGCGTGTCGCTTCCCGCGGCATGAACCGGAGGGGTTAGGGTGGTAACGAGCCCGGCATTGGCCACGACCACGGCGCCGCTTTTCAGGAAATTTCGGCGGGAGCCACTGGATTCAAACAAGATTCGGTGGTTCATGGATCCATTCTCGTGTTTCGTTCAGTCTAACCGGCACTTCCTGTGAAACCAAGGAAGCGAAGAAAAGTGTCGCGGAACCGGAAATTGTCATCGGAGAGCACTTCGAATGCAACGAGCATCGAACGGGCGAATCGTGAAACATTTCTGCCTGGTGACCGTATATTGCTTCGCGCTGGCAGCTAAAGAGATTGGCATTCTGCCGCCCAGCAAGTAAAAACGGTAATCGCATTCAACCATTGTCACCGGATAACCAACATGAGCATATTCGTCGTAACCCAACGAACTGCAAGAATACTCGTTTGCCTGGGGCTGATGGTCGCTGCCGCGCAGTTACGCGCCGCCGACTTCAACGAATTCATCATCAGCTATTGGTGTGGTCCACCCTCGGGCGGCAACTACGACCAGCAGTACGCCGAGGTGGCCGAGTGCAACTTCACGCACGCCATGTACCCGGTCAATGGCGGCAACCCGCAGCAGAACAAAGAGATCCTCGATGCCTGCCAAAAGCACGGCCTCAAGTACATCCCTTACGATAGCCGCATTCTCGCGCATGCACCGGGCGATCCAAAATTCACCGCGAATCTTGACGCGATCGTTGCCGAGTACACGGACCATCCTGCGCTGGCAGGCTACTTTATGACCGATGAACCTGGCCCGGGCGCATTTCCGCAACTGGGGGCCGTCAATCAATATCTGCTCAAGAAGGATCCCAAACGGTTGCCATTCATCAATCTTTTGCCCAACTATGTCGACGAGAAACATATCGGCATGAAGTACGATCAGTATGTGGACCAATTCTGCGAGAAGGTTCGACCGCGCCTTGTCTGTTACGACCACTACGCGCTGTTCGAAGGAGTTGAGCGGAATGGCTACTTCGCCAACATGGAAACCATCCGCCGCAACGCGCTCAAATACGACGCGGCTATGGGGTTCATCTTTCAATGCACGCCGCATGGCACTTACCGTGACCCCTCGGAAACCGATCTGCGTTGGCAGGTAAACACCGGCCTTGCGTACGGTTGCAAGGCCCTTCTCTATTTCACGTATTTCACACCGACCGACGCCGAATCGAACTTTCACAACGGCATTCTCGACACCAAGGGCAACCGCACGCCACACTTCGCCATGGCGAAGGCGATCAATGGGGAGCTGAAAAAGCTCATCCCGACGCTCGTTCGCCTGACTTCGACGGCGGTCTATCACACGGCTCCCCTGCCGGCTGGTTGCGCGGCAGTTCCCGTCGATTCTCCAGTGCATTTTGATGAAGGCGCGCCAATCGTGCTTGGGCTATTCAAGCATGAAGATAGTTCGCAATGGGCCATGGTCGTCAATCGCGATCTGCATAAGCTGCTCAAGACGAAGGCGACTTTTGATCACAGCATCACGGCGGCGCACGAGTTGAGCCCGCACACCGGCGAGTTGTCATCCATTTCTCTTGCGAATCACGCGGTGGAATGCGAACTGCCAGCCGGCGGCATCAAAGTGTTGAAGCTGACCAAATGAGTATCGCTCGCCGAGCCTGGATTCGACACGCGGTGATTGTCGCGACGACATTGCTGCCTTCCCCGTCGTGGGCGGACGAGGCATCGGCGGTCGCAATGGCGCGTACAGAAGTTACGCCGCGCGAGCTGAGAGACGCTGTACTCCATAATCCCAATATGGGCTGGGTCCTTTACGAGAATTACCCGCTCGATCAGAATCCGCAGGGCAGCTCGACGCTCCTCCTGTTGCCGAACGAGAACTTCGCAGGCGTAGGCACGGTCGCCATCATGTTCTCGTGGCAGGACATAGAGAAGCGGCCCGACGAGTACGACTTCTCGAAGGCAGACTTCGCCTACGACTACTGGGCTAAGCGCGGCAAAGCCATTCAGCTACGCCTCAGTGCTGAAACGCTGCTGTGGTGGAACAACAGCGTGCCGCCGACCGGTCGTGGCGTACCCGATTATGTATTAGAACGGCTCGCGCTTGGCGAGAAGCAAACCCGCGAACTAGAAGGCGCGTCGTACACGGTCGTAGACGCGCGGAGCTCCTACTATCGCGAGCGTCTCGCTAAATTCCTGCACGCGGTCAACGAGCATTTCTCCGCCAGGCGGCCTGTGACGCTTATCGACCTGCGCGGCTATGGCGTGTGGGGCGAATGGCACACAGGTTTCAAATACGCGAACGATGCGGAACGGCACGCAGCTCTCAAAAGCACGATCGATCTTTGGTGTGACGCATTTCCCCGACACCGGCTTGCGCTGAGCTACTCTTACGACCCCGATGGACCGAAGACGCTATACGAGGGCCCGACCGATAAATTCGATAAAGCCTCGACGAGTCATTATGCCGACTATCTTCATTACTCGGCCTTCGACCATGCGCTTGCCAAGTCGAACGTTTGCTTCCGCCGTGATGGCTGCGGCGGCGCGGTTCACTCGAACGAAAGAAAACTGAACGAAGAGGCATTCCGTCTTGGCCGCGGGCCGATGTTCTCTGAGTTTGTCGACGGATACGCACAGTCTAAAGTCGGCGGCGACAAGTGGCTTCGCTGGAAAATCGACGATGCCCTGAGTCTGCACCCGAACTACGTCAACCTGCTGGGCTGGCAAGGCGCCGATTCGCTCGCCTTCATCCGCGAGCGCCAGGACCTGTTCAACCATGCTCTGACTCGCATGGGCTATCGCTTTGTCCCAAACAAAGTCAGTTATCCAGCGACCGTCACCAGTCACTCCCCACTAAAGATCGACATGGAGTGGAAGAATCGCGGCGTCGGCCGCGCCCTTCGCGACTACGAATTGCGATGGACGTTGCTCAACAAAGCCGGCCAACGAGTTGGCACTGCCTCGAGCGGCCCACTTCCAACGAGTACCTGGGTCGCCGACCGTGACTATCCTGTCGCCACGAGTGCTATGTTCAAGGATGTCCCGGCAGGCGACTATCAACTCGCGTTAAGCCTGCACGACCCCAAAACGAACCGCGTCATCGAGTTGCCACTCGCCGAAGGCCTGCCCGGCGGACTCTACCCTGTCGGCAATCTCACCATGACCGCAGACAACCTGGCACCGGGATCAGTAGAATAGCCACCAGCATTTGGTGACTTAACCAGTTCGCCATCCGACGATACGCGTCAAACGAGCTTACCCCTGACTTGTTAAATCACGATCGATGAAAACTGCCGCCATACAAAAACTCAAACAAAAGCTCGCCGCGAACGAAACGGTTTTCGGTATGTGGGTAACGCTCGAAAGCCCGAGCGTTACCGAGATGGCCGTCGCGCTCGGCTTGGATTGGATCGTGATCGATGCCGAACATGGCCAGCTTGATTGGCAAGAAGTCTGCGGACACATTCGGGCTACTGTTCGCAGTGACACCGTTGCGCTCGTTCGGGTCACGGAACACAACATGGCTCTCGTGAAGCGTGCGCTCGATATCGGGGCCGACGGTGTGATCATCCCTTGGGTCGAAACAACCGAGCAGCTTCGCGAGTTCGTCGCCTATGCTAATTACCCACCTGCCGGCAAGCGCGGCATCGGCGCCGAGCGGGCCACGGCCTGGGGCCAGTCCATCGCGCAGCACGTTGCCGAAGCCAATAAGAATGTCCTCGTCATCCCACTGATCGAATCCGTTCGCGGCGGAGAGAACATTGGCGAGATGGTCAAAGTCGACGGCTGCGACATCTTCTTCATCGGTCCGGCCGACTACTCCAGCTCCGCCGGTTACGCCGGGCAGTGGCAAGGCCCTGGCATTGCCGAGCAAATCCAGCAGGTTTGCAACACGATCACGGCGAGTGGAAAAGCTTGTGGGGTGGTCGCCACGAGCGAAACCAATCTCGTTGAGCGCTGCGAGGAAGGCTTCCGCATGATCGGCTTGGGAGCAGATTGTGGCCTCCTGATTCGCAGCCTGCGCCAGATGCTCGCCGCCGCTGGGCGTGATCGCAAGCTCAATGCCTCGCTCACGCCACAGCCAACCTTGGTCGACAGCGCTCCGCTAGCGATACCGCCTGAGTGGTTCCGTCCCGATCGCCTGGAAGTGATGAACGACTTCGGCCAAGGGAAGAAGACCGAGATCCAACCAGGCGTCGTGTTCGAAGCGCTCGTGGGCGCTCATGTGGGAGCCAAGAACTTGACCACCGGCGTGGTGCGGTTCTCGCCCGGAGTCAAACTCAACTATCACACTCACCCAACCACCGAATCGATTGTGTTGCTCAAAGGCTCCGCACTCGTTGATGTCGAAGGTCGCCGCTATCGCTTGTCGCCGCTGGACAACGTCGTGATTCCGCCCGGCGTTCCGCATGGCGTAGAGAACCTGCTAACGGATAGTGAAACCCTCCTCAACGTTACGTTCCCCACCACAACTCCATCGCGTGAGATACTCGAACCGATTTATCCCAAGCGCGAGATGCCTGATGATTCCGTCGGCCCGCGCACGCCCGGCTTGGAACGGGTGAACCGCTTCCAATCGGCTGAGCGCTTCGACGCCGGCCAAGGCGCCACGTTCATCGATTTCTTCAACGACACGATCATGCCTGGCGTCGAAATGAGCGGTGGTTACGGCCTCTTCCAACCCGGCGGGCGGCTACCGGCACACATTCACGATTTCGACGAAAGCATTTGCATCGTAGGTGGCACGGCCACCTGCATCGTCGAAGGCCGCCGCTATACGATGAGCGGCTACTCGACCGCCCTTGAACCACGCGGCCGCGTTCATTATTTCGTCAACGAAACGGAGGGGCCGATGGAAATGATCTGGGTTTACGCCGGCCCGCAACCGCAACGGATCGTCGTCGACGAACGCAACGCCACGATCGAGGGCAATCCCTGGCAGTGACGATTGTGCGTATGTCAGATTGTGATAATTACGGCCCTTAGTTAACGTCAGTTGGACGAAGCTTGGGCCAATTTCCACCACATATACCGACCAAGAATCTTGAAACAATTCAACGTCTACCAGACAGCGGATTTTTTTAACTCAGCCGGCGAAGCCAAATTCGCCGACCTGGGGCTCTCCATTTTTGCCGATCAGCCGCAGATCAAGTTGCAGCCTTTCGCCGAACATCGGCCCGAGATTGGCGCCGATCAACTGGCGGGCGCCAATGGCGTCATTGTTCTCACGCCGCGCGTGAGCAAACAAACTGTCTCTGCTGCCGACGATCTGCTGGTCGTGGGACGATTTGGCGTCGGGTATGACTCGGTCGATGTTGCCGCCTGTACCGCGGCCGACGTGCTGCTCCTCATCACGGTTGGTGCTGTCGATCGCCCCGTCGCCGAGGCGACCGTCGGCTGGATGATCGGCCTGACGCATCACCTGAAGGTTAAAGATCTACTCGTGTGCGAAGGCAAATGGGACGAACGCAGCGGCTACATGGGCCGCGAATTGCGCGATCGCACACTCGGCATCGTCGGCCTCGGAGGGATCGCTCGCAAGCTGCTCGAACTGCTCGCGAATTGGGGAATGAAACAGCCGCTGGCTTTTGACCCGTTCGTCGACCCGATGGCCGCGGCGGCTCTCGGTGTCAAACTGGTCGATCTCGATGAACTCATGCGCATGAGCGACTTCGTTTCGATCCATTGCCCACTCACCGAAAAAACACGCGGACTCATCGGCCGTCGCGAGATCGGCCTGATGAAACCCGACGCCTACTTAATCAACACGGCCCGCGGCGGCATCGTCGACGAAGACGCGCTCTACGATGCACTCGAACAAGGCCGCATTGCCGGCGCTGCGCTCGATTGCTTCGCCACCGAGCCCCTCACCGAACCGAGCCGATTCGGCGACCTGGAAAACGTGCTCCTCGCGCCCCACAGCATCGCCTGGACCAACGAAATGTTTCGCGACATTGGCCGCACCGCCTGCCAGGGAATGGTCGACCTGTCGCTCCAGCGCACGCCGCGCGGCATCGTGAATCCCGAGGTGTTACAGCAACCCGGCTTCCAACGCAAATGGGAACGTATTTGTGGATAGCCACGAAAAGCACAAAAAGACACGAAAAGAAATAGGGCGGCATTAAAATCCGTAGCTGAATTCGCCAGAATTCAGACCTCCACAGAACCCATCTGAATTCTGGCGAATCCAGCTACCCTAAACAGCTTCTAAACGAATAGAGATTATTTAGCCTTTCCATTTTTGTGTATTTTCGTGTTTTTCGTGGCCACTCCTTCATCATCGCCAGTCCAAAACAAGTTAATCCATGGCAAACCGACTGCAAAACCAGGTGGCATGGATCAGTGGCGCCGCCTCCGGCATCGGCGAAGCGGTCGCCCAATTGTTCGCGTCGGAAGGAGCCGCCGTCGGCTTGGCCGATATTCAAACCGACCATGGCCAATCGATTGCCGACGAGATTTGCAGTGTGGGCGGTCAAGCCATTTTTACAAACTGCGACGTCAGTCGCAGCGACGACGTACAGAAGTCGATCGATCGAACGGCCAAGGAGTTCGGCAGCCTCTCGATCCTTGTCAATTGTGCCGGGATCGTACAGGTAAAGCTGCTCGACGAACTCGCCGAGGCCGATTGGGACCGGCTCATGGCGATCAACGTCAAGTCTATCTACCTGTCGATTAAATACGGCTTGCCATACTTGAAACAACACGCGCGCAGCTACGTCGTCAACATCGGCTCGATCAGTAGCTACGTCGGCCAAAGCGGCACTCCCGCCTATACGGCATCCAAAGGTGCCGTGCTGATGCTCAGCAAGTCGATCGCGCTCGACTACGCGGCCGACGGCCTGCGTTGCAACTGCATCTGCCCTGGCATTACCGACACGCCGATGCTGCGCGAACACCTCAACAAAACCATCGATCCAGATGCCACGTTGGCGGCGCGTGTGCGGCGCGTGCCTACCGGCATGCCGCTGCAGCCGGCCGACATCGCGAAAGCGGCTCTTTACCTGAGCTGCGAAGATTCGGCCGGCGTCACCGGCACGTCACTTGTCGTCGACGGTGGCTATTTGGCCGCCGCCGAATGGCAACACCCCGGCACGACCCGATTCATGGACCCCTGATATGGCCAGTGCGCAAGTGGAAATCGGTCAGCCTCCTTCCGAGTGGCGGCTCGCGAGCGCGGATTTCACGTTCCCGCTGCTGCCGCACGACAAAGTGCTTGATCTTATTGCCGCCCTCGAACTCGACGGCATCGACATCGGCCTCTTTGAAGGCCGCTCGCACCTCTGGCCCTCGAATGAATTCAAAAGCCTCGCCGAGTCCGCCAAAACGCTAAAGAACAAACTCGCCGACCGTGGTCTCACCCCCGCCGACGTCTTCCTGCAACTCGATCCCGATTTCGTTCCTTACGCGATCAACCAGATCGACGCCCCCCGCCGGCAACATGCCCGCGACCGGTTCCTGCAAACACTCGACTACGCCAGCGCGCTCGGATCGCCCCATGTAACAACGCTCCCCGGCGTGTACTTTGAGCAAAACGAATCGTCAACCGACTCCTGGCAGCGTTCGCAAGAAGAATTGGCATGGCGCATCGAGCAGTCCAAGCAACACAATATTATCTTTTCCGTCGAGGCCCACGTCGGTTCGCTCGCCCCCAACCCGCGCGAAGCCGAGCGAATGGTTCTCGGTGTGCCCGGCCTTACGCTCACGCTCGACTACACCCACTTCACGCGCATCGGCCTCGCCGATTCCGAGATCGAGCGGCTCGTGCAATACGCCACGCATTTTCACGTCCGCGGCGCTCGCCAGGGTCGCTTGCAAACATCTTTCAAAGACAACACGATCGACTATACCCGCGTCCTTCGCGCAATGCGCGCCACGAACTACAGTGGCTATCTCGGCATTGAGTATGTGTGGATCGATTGGGAGCACTGCAACGAGTCCGACAATCTCTCGGAAACGATACTGTTCCGTGATTTCCTCCGCCGCGCGATGAGGGCTGCCTGATGTATACAATCGGCCTTGTGTTAACTTTGCGACCGGGCAAATACGACGGCTACAAACAGGCTCACGACGAGCTCTGGCCCGAACTGGCCCAGGGGATGCGCGAAAACGACGTGAGCATGGCGATTTATCGCGACGGCAATCGGCTCTTCGTCTTCGCCGCCGCACCGAGCGAAGCTCTTTGGAACCGCAGCCGGAAGGACCCGATTCTTGCCAAGTGGGACAAAAGCATGACCGAATTCCTGGAAGCCGATCCCTCTGGAAACCTAGCCTTTACGCTACTCCCCAAGGCTTTCGGCTTCGGAGAGTTCCAATGACCACTCAACGCCCCTTCCCCTTCCTTCAATTCAAAGAAGCCGCAGATAGGCACAGATTATAAATGGATGATTATGACTGCTAGTTATTCAGTCGCTCATCACCGATGATCAAGAAATCTGCGTACATCTGCGTAATCTGTGGACTTCCTTTCGACGATTAACGACCTGAAGCACCACCTTGCATAGCGCCAAGAAAGATTCCCATGCATCGAGTTGCACAATTACTTTTGTTCTTCACTGTCATCTGCCTCTCCCCCCACGCTTACGCAGCGAGCCCGACTCTCCATAGCCAAGCCAACGTGATGCTCGAGCAGTCGTTCGAAGCGAAAAACCCGCACGACGACCCGTTCAATACAGTAACGCTCGATGTCGTATTCACGACGCCCAACAACAAGACCTTGCGAGTACCTGCGTTTTGGGCCGGCGGCAACAAGTGGAAGGTCCGCTACGCATCTCCGTTAGTCGGCTCGCATCGCTTCGTCACCGAATGCTCCGATCGGCAAGACAAGGGATTGCACGATGTCACCGGCGAGATGCGAATCGAAGCCTACACCGGCGATAACCCCTTCTACCAACATGGCCCTCTTCACGTCGCCGCCGATAAGCGTTACCTCCAGCACGCCGACGGCACGCCCTTCTTTTGGCTTGGCGATACCTGGTGGATGGGCCTTTGTCATCGGCTTCATTGGCCGGATGAAGTCAAAACGCTCGCGGCCGATCGCAAGCAAAAAGGGTTCAACGTCATCCAGATCGTCGCGGGCCTTTACCCCGACATGCCGCCGTTCGATCCACGCGGGGCTAACGAAGCCGGTTTCCCCTGGGAAGAAAAATACGCCCGTATCCGCCCCGAGTATTTCGACGCCGCTGACCAGCGATTGAAATTCCTCGTCGACGAGGGCTTCTCGCCCTGCATCGTCGGCGCATGGGGTTACTTCATGCCCGAGATGGGCGTGGAAAAGGCCAAACAGCATTGGCGCTATCTGATCGCGCGCTATGGGGCGCTGCCGGTCACCTGGTGTGCGGCCGGCGAAGCAAACCTGCCGTGGTACCTTGTCAAAGGCTTCCCTTACGACGATCGCAAACAAGTGACCGAGTGGACTGAAGTGATGCGCTACATTCGCGCAACCGATCCGTATCACCGGCCACTCACGATTCATCCCACGGGCATCGGCCGCCTCTCGGCCCGCAACGCCACCGACGATCCCGCGCTGCTCGACTTCGACATGCTGCAAACGCCCCATGCTGGGCGCGAGGCCGTCGGCCCCACCGTTCACACGATACAAGAATCGTACGCCGACAAACCAATCATGCCGATCATCAACGGCGAAGCCGCCTACGAAATGCTGGGCGATAGTTTGCCCACGCAATGGACCCGACAAATGTTTTGGCTTTGCATGACGAACGGCGCCGCCGGCCATACCTACGGCGCAAACGGCATCTGGCAATGCAATCGACCCGAGCAGCCCCATGGCCCGTCGCCCCACGGCGGCGACTATGGCCACATCCCGTGGAACCAATCGATGAACCTCCCCGGCTCGGGCCAGATTGGCCTCGGCAAGAAGCTGTTCGAAAAATTCGAGTGGCAGAAATTCGCGCCGCATCCGGAATGGGCCAGCTACGCCGAAGTCACTTCGCTCAGCCCGAAATGGGCGAACTGGATTTGGACACCTGAGGGCGACCCCACGAAGGACGCTCCCGTCGCCAAACGCTACTTCCGCAAGACGTTCGATCTCCCATCGGAGGGCACTCCCACGAAAGGCATGCTCTGGATCTCGGCCGACGACCGCTTCACGGCGTATCTCAACGGCGAGCAAATTGCCAACCATGTCGGCACCGGCACGTTCGCCACGATCGATATCTCTTTGAAGCTGAAGCCAGGGAAGAATGTTCTCGCGATCGAGGCCGAGAATATGCCTGCACCCGTCACGGCCAACCCGGCGGGCCTCTTGGTGAATGCGCAAATTCAATTCGCAGATGGCCAGAGCGTTGTCATGGACACGGATACATCCTGGCGAAGCTCAAAAGAGCCGCCGAAGAAAGGTAATTGGACGTTCGTCGAATTCGACGATTCGAGTTGGCTTCCCGCCAAGGAGCTGGGCAAATACGGGCGCAGCCCTTGGGGCGTCTTCGCAATCGCCACCGCCTACGGGCCCTACTCCACCGGCATCGCCGAGAAGGTTCGCATCATCTACGTTCCCGAGTCGCGCCCTGTCCGCGTTACGAACATCGACGAAAAGCGCAACTATCGAACTCGAGCATTTGATCCGACGAACGGAAATCTCATCGATCTGCCATCTATCCATCCGGACTCAAACTCCGGCGGCATCGTTAGCAAGCCCAAGAGCATTGCTTCGGACGATTGGGTGATTGTGGTCGATGGGGGTTAGAAGAGGATCGGGTGTCGGGAGCAAATTATGGATTTGGCCTGGCGTCCTTTATTTCTTTGAACTTTGCGCCCGCTCACGATTAAGAAGGAGAGCAATAATGGCATGCTTGTAAGCAACCATGTCGCTGGCTCGGGGACGGGCAGAACATCGAAGCCGAATCGTCCGTTCGTCGTGGACGTTGAATACTGAAAGCCCGCTGGCGCGCCGACGATTTGGATCGTGGGGTTGTAGGCGCCCAAGCTACCGAAGTTGATCAAATCGAAATGGTCATTGGCGTTCGGCACATAACCGTTGAGGAGGGAGATTTTGACCGTGCCGTTGAGGGCGAGAGAACCGGTTACCTCGAGCACGTCGAAATCGACGGCGGGAATGGCGGTGGAACCGCTGGGAGCGCCGATTTCGAGTTCGAGAATGCCACCGGCGCTTTGCGTGTAGTTGCCGGCGATATGGATCATTCCGGGAGACATTCCCGGGCTGACCAGTCCTGAATTGAACACGTTTCCGGCAACACTGCCGTTGCCGCTGAACGTTCCGCCGGATTGGATGTCGAGCGTGATTGCAGTCAGTTGTCCGCCGTTGGAAATCGTCAGCGAACTGTCGCTCGCAATCGTAAGCGTTCCCCCGACACTGACAAGTCCGCCATCTTCGATCGTGAGCGTGCCGGTGCCAGAGCCGCCGACACGGAGATCGCCGCTGTTGGTCCACGTGGAGCCTGTCCCCGTCACCGTGGCCGTGCCGGTCGAGCCAGAGTTATAGCCGAGGTAGCCCGCGGTATCGCTGACCTGCCCCCCCGCTGTGATGGCGAGCGCGCCGTAGCCAC